>JASEIA010000015.1 GCA_030018575.1 Nanobdellota archaeon
GGTGAAATGGGCAATCGCAGCAAGCTGCGGGGTATCAGACCCATACAGGAATGAATGTGCAGAAGCCTGCGGCGGAGAGATATGCTATGAAGATGTTAGACATGAGCCGAAGAATAAGAGTGGCATAAGAAGTTATGCTATTTCAATCAGTGGATTTGACAGCATTGAGTTTATAGGCGAAAGATTTATTGTTGCAGATGAATGCATATTCTACAAGAAATCAGCCAAGAAGGAGCTTGTGCTGGAGAGATTAAGATGAGTCTGGCTGAGAAAGCAATAGCGCTTATGCATAAGCTGGAGCTTACAAGCGAGACAGACGAGGATGTTTTTTATGAGATTATTCAAGAAGATGCTGTTGTAAAGGCAGAGCTTCTGAAAGCAGAATAGGCGGATTTCCAGCAAAAGCTATATAAACAATACATCTTTTTGAATTCTGAAATGGAAGACGAGCTGGAAGGTGTTAATGAAAGCAGGAAGATTTCAATGATGCACACTGCAGAGCACATATTCTTCAAGGCTCTTGAAAAGCAGGTTAAAACACTGAAACTAGACAAGATAAAGCTTGATGAGAATGAATCATCGCTGTTTGTAATGGCTGAAAACCTTGACTGGGAAACTGTCTTTAAGGCAGAAGAAGAGGCAAACAGGATAATAAAAGAGAACAGGAAAGTCAATGCACACGAAACAACAAAGGCAGATATCGGCAAGTTTCCGGGATTAAGAATAAAGCTTGAGAGGATAGAAGGGGAGAATGTAAGGGTTGTAGAGGTTGAAGGGCACGACTTCAGCGCGTGCTCAGGGAAGCACTGCGAATCAACAGCAGAAGTAAAGAATATTCTTATCACGAAGTTCAGGAAATCAGCAAACGGCTATGAAATAAGGTTCAAGGTTGATGCTGAAGAAGAGATATTCAGGCTGGCAAGGACAGCAAGGCGAGCATTAGAAGCATTGGGCACAGAGCAGGAAAAAGTGATCCCAACTATAAATAACCTGAAAGCTGATGTCGAGAGCCTGAAGAAAGCAATGAAAAGCCAAAAATTGGAAACTAAAGAGGAAATTGTTGGCGGCCTTTGCTTTGTTTCAGGCGTTTTTGAAGGCATGGACAAGAGGCTTCTAATTGATAAAGCAAGCGAATTAATCAAAGAAAAAACAATCATTTGCTTTATCAACAAGGCAGATACAATGCAAGTCCTCATAATGTGCTCTTCTGACTCAGGAAAAGATGCTTCAGCAATTGTGAACGCATTGAACGAAAAGCTTGGAGGCAAAGGCGGGGGAAAGCAGAACTTCGCAATGTGCTCTGTAAATGAGGGAAACGCTGATAAAGCATTAAATGCTGTTAAAGAGATAATAAGCTAAGGAGGATAAGATGAAGCACGCAGTAAATTTCTTTTACGAGACAGGATTATTGGGCAGATTAAGGAGAACAGGTTTTTATTTTGCAGGCGTTACAGATCCCGAGACAATAGCGGCGCACAGCCACAGGGCTTCTGTAATTGCTTATGTACTGGCAAAAATGGAAAAGGCAGACGCGGGAAAATGCGCGCTTATGTGCTTGCTGCACGACATTCCCGAGGCAAGGACAGGAGACGGAAACAAGGTGGCTGCAAGATACATTAATTTTGGGGAAGCAGAAGCGAAGGCATTTAACGACCAGACAGAGGAATTGCCTGAAGATGTAAAGAAGGAATTCAGGGAGATATACAACGAATTCGAAGAGAGAAAAACAAAAGAGGCGGCAATTGCGAAAGACGCAGACCTGCTTGAATGCGCATTAGAAGCAAAAGAGCATGTTGAAAACGGGTTTAAGGCGGCGTTGGGTTGGATAGACAGGATTAAAACTGCTCTTGCAACAGAAAGCGCAAAAAAGCTTATGGCTGAAATTGAAAAAACAAAGCCGGATGAATGGTATGTTGAGTTAAAGGTTGCAAAAATCAGGTGAAATAAGTGATTGTTACAAAAGAAACATTGCAAAAAGTTGCAAAAAATGCAAGGCTTAACCTTACAGACAAGGAACTGGAAGAGTTCTTGCCGCAAATAAAGGACGTAATCAATGCTTTCTCAGAAATAAGCAGGGTTGAAACAAAAGAAGTTGAGCCGAGCGTCCAGCCTGTCCAGCTAAAGGAAAATATGCGGGACGACAAACCGAAGAAATCACTGAAAGAGGAAGAGATATTTGCAAATACCAGATTAAAGAAGGACGGATATTTCAAGGGGCCAAAAGTATTGTAGGCGGTAGTAGGTAGTTAGTAGCAGGTAGTAAGAAGGCGGCAGCAAAAACAAAATGAACGCGATTGAATTCACGGAAAAAGCAAGGAAAAAAGAGATTGACATAGTTGAGCATACCCGCAAGGTTCTTGAAAAGCTGGAAAAAATTAACAGGGAATACCATTATTTCAACACAATAAGCGCTGAATTGGCAATACAGCAGGCTGAGAAGCTGGCAAAAGCGCCGAAAGGAAAGCTTTGCGGCCTGCCTGTTTCTGTAAAGGACTGCATTTGCGTAAAAGGAGTAGAAACAACAGCAGGCTCGAAGATTCTGAAAGGATACAGGCCGGTATTTAACGCAACTGCTGTTGAAAAAGCAATAAAGCAAGGCGCAATAATAATCGGAAAGACATCGCAGGATGAATTCGGATTTGGAAGCTTTAATGTGAATGTCGGTGTTGATTTTGAAATCCCGAAAAACCCGTTTGATGCAGCAAGAGCCTGCGGAGGAAGCTCCGGCGGCTCTGCAGGAATCACGCAGATGGCTGATTTTCCCCATATTGCAATAGCTGAATCCACAGGGGGCTCAATAGCGTGCCCCGCCTCTTTCTGCGGCGTTGCAGGATTTACTCCCACATATGGGCTAGTCTCAAGATACGGGCTTATAGATTATGCAAGCAGCCTTGACAAGATAGGCGTAATGGCAAAGACAACTGAAGAATGCAGATTAATGCTTGACGTGATTAAGGGGCATGATACAAAGGATGCAACATCCCTGGATGAAGATTATGCTGAAAAGAAAAATGAGAAAGTGGCTGTGATAAAAGAGGCATTGGAGGTGGATGAAAACGTGAAGAAAGCTATTCTCTCGTGCCTGGACAGGAATGGAATAAAATATGACTTAATTTCACTGCCGCTTGCTGCAAAATACGCAACCCCTGCCTATTACCTGATTGCAACAAGCGAGGCAAGCACGAACCTTGCGAAATTCTGCGGATTCAAGTACGGGGCAGAGTTTTCATTGGATGACTCATTCAATAATTTCTTTTCAAATGCAAGAAGCTCGTGCTTTGGAAAGGAGGCAAAAAGGAGGGTTTTGCTTGGAACATTCGCAAGAATGGCAGGATTCAGGGACGCATTTTACCTTAAAGCCCTGAAAGTAAGGACAATGATAATCAGGGAATACAAAGAAGCGTTCAGGCATTATGATTTGCTTGTGTGCCCGACAATGCCTGTTACAGCGCCGAAGATTGATGAGATTTCAAAGCTTACTCCTTTGCAAAACTACATGATGGACGTGCTTACAGTCGGGCCAAGTCTTGCAGGCTTGCCTCATTTGAATGTGACTGCCGGCTTTTCTAACAGATTGCCTGTCGGAATGATGGCAATTGCAGACCATTTGAATGAGGGGGCGCTGTTTTCTTTTGGAAAAGGAATTAAGCAGGTTTAGGGCGAAAAGCCCGTAACCCTTATAAACTACCAGTTTATCCCAAAGCATATGATAGACATACCCAGATACGCTCTTCCTTCAGCAGCTGTGCTGATTTTTGCAGTTGCAATCATACTTTTCAGCATGGCTGAGAGAAGGACATATTACAGGAGGGTTGCCACAGCCTGCCTGGCAATGGTTATGGTGCCGCTGGCATTTATTCTTAACGAATACCTTGCTTATGCTTTACAAACACTTGTCCTGATGGCAGTTGCAAACCTAAGCAGGGATTATTACAAGGCAGGATTCTTCAAGAGAAGGAAATACCTGATGGAAATATTCAGGCACGACCATCCTGACTACAGGGAGCACAAGCAGATTCTTTACCGTCCTTTAAGAGACATAGAATCAAAGGAACGGCTTATTGAGAAAAAGCTTGCTGACATTGAAGTCATGGAAAACAAACTGAGAGAAAAAGAATTTGAATTGAAAGAGCAGGCGAGGGAATTGAAAGAAAAACAGAAGGAACTAAAAGAAAAGGAGGCTGCGCAATGATTATTGAGCAAAGCGTTCCCATTATAATCATCATTGAGTTCATGGCAGTGTTTCTTGTAATATTCAGCCTGAGGCATTTGAGCATTGCAAAGAGGTTTGAAAGCGACGCAGACAAGGGCATAATGACATGGCTTATGCTCGGGCTTATTCTTTCAGGAATGGGCTCAATGGCAAACATAGTGGGGCTTTTTGGGCTGCATTCATACTTAGTGCAGGGCATTCCGTTCCAGGCATTCTGGGTATTGGCTTCTTTGGCGTTCTTTATAGGCGTAATAAAGATTAGAAAAAGCTAATGAAATTTATTTTGCAATCCTTTTCTTTTCATGCAAATCAGCCGCAGGCATTCTTATCTCAAGGATTCCGTCCCTGAAACTGGATTCCATTTTTGCAGGATTCACAGGCATTGGCAGGGGAAGCCTCCTGAAAAAGCCAGAGCAGCTTCTTTCCTGCATTAAGAATCCTTTTCCTTCCTCTTTTGACTCCTCTTTCTTCTCTGCCTTCACTTCAATGAAATCCTTTCCCACGTTCAGCAAAACATCCTTCTTGTTAATGCCCGGCAATTCAATTCTTGCAATAATCTCATTGTTTTTCACTTTTATGCCAGAAAGCGGCTCCCTAAATCCCTTCAATTGCTTTTGCATTGTTGGAAAAGAAAGCATTTTCGGCTTTTCGAGGAAATTATTAAACTCAGATTCTGCCTCTTTCTTTATCCGCGCCATTCTCTTAAAAAGGTTTTCTTCCATAATCCCCGCCTATGCAACAAATTTTTCTTTTTGCAGTTTTTTGGCAAACTCACGCTCAATATTCACAGCCAATGCTGCAAAGCACTTATGTATTATTTTTGCCAAGTCAAAGTCCTCGTGCCTGACATCAAACCATGCTTTCCTTGTGCCTGCCGCATTCAGCTTGAGTATAAGCTCGTAATGGTGGCTTTTCTCGCCCTTGTGTATTTTCTTTACAAAAACTGAAAGCTCGGCTTCCTTCAGCTTTGCCCTCTTCATCAGCCTTGCAAAGCCCTCTTCTGCAAGAGACTGAATCTGCTCTGTCTCAAACGATTCCAAATCCCCAAGCCCTATGTATTTGATTCCTTTCATTTTATCATCCCCTTGACAGATAATATATGTTAACACCCTTTTAAAAGATTTTCCATTTTCCAGTATACATGATTAAAAAACCATAAACGTATAGGCAATGCCTGCAATGAACAATGCTATAAGCAGGATGTCAACAAAAAGAGGCATTCTTACTGTATATTCTGTTTTTCCCTTAGCTTTTCGGTGCATAAGCACAATAATTATTCCCCCTATGCCTCCAGCAATCGCGCCTGTAATGCCCATGACTTTTGAAAACCCTGAAACACCCAGCAGCACCAGGGCAATAGGAACTGCGCATGTAAGCAAAAATGCAACATGCCTATTAATGCCATAGTCATACCTGTAAGCCCATTTTAATGCAAGCCCCAGAACCAGAAAAGCGGTTGCCATTGAGATTATTGCAAATATGTCGCCAAATATTGCAACATATCTGTGCAGCGGCATGCCTGAAGTCGCTATCTCGCCGACATTTTGCCCGAAAGCGCCGACAAATGCGAATGAAAAAAGAAGATAAAAGCAGACAGGAATCAGCGAGCCGATTATTATTGCTTTTTTTAAAAGCTTTTTATTATTTTTCAAAACATCCCTTATCTCAGGCACAGCCGCAGCGCCCATCAAAGCAAAGAATATAACTCCATAAGGCAATAACGCATTGCTTTTGTCAACATAAGCTATGTTTTCATAGCGGAAGGCTGCAAAAACAAAAAGCAAAAGCACTGCTATTGCAATAAAGCGGAACGCATTGAGAAAAACTTCTGCATTTTTTATTATGTTTATGTCCCTGAAAATGAAATAAGACATAATGGCAAAGAAAACAAGCATTGCAATGCCGGGGCTTATCCCAAAAAGCTCGCCTATCGAAACACCCTCGCCTATAAGATAGGCAGTAAGCGCGCCGTATATGCCTATAACCATTGCAGCAAGCATCAGGTGCTTGCCTGCCCTGCCGAGATATTTTTCAGCATATCTTGTAAGCTGGTGCCTGCCCCGGATAAGAAGCGACACTTCGCCTACATAAAGGTTTATCAAAAGCAATGCAAGCCCTAACACGATTATATGAACAGCGCCGATTAAAAACCCTGATTTTGCAACAGCAAAAGGGATGCCGAGAACTCCTGCGCCGATTATAACGCCAATCATTGTTGCAACAGCAGCAACAAGGTTTTTGTCAGCCATGTTACTTCCTTATGCCAAAAGAATAAACAACCGGATTTTCATTCACTTCCTCTTTTGTAAACGTCAAGAAATAAAGAATGGTGCTGTTGTTTGCATTTATGTGAAGCACATAATCCCCCTGCTTCGCCATCCTGGCAAGCTCTGCAAGCGAGATGCTTGTTGCCGACTTCTGGCTTTGGTAAAGAAGCATTGCCTTGTCATATATGCCCTGCATGTCAACATCAACTGTCGCATGGCTCAGCATCCTTCCAACCTTGACATTATCGCCTGCAATCCTAACATCTATGCCCTCGCCGCATTCTGGCTTTTGCCGCATAACCTGTGAGGCAATCGCCTTTTTTATGTCTTCCATTGAGGGAATATGCTCATTTGCGCCTTCCCTGTAAAGCGGGACAGAATAAAGCCCGTAAGTGACGTAGCCCTTATCAGATTCAAAGCCCCCTCTTGCTGCAACATCCAGCACTGCATTCTGCGATGCGGCTTTTACGCACCTTGCAGTTGAAGAGAAGTCATTCACATAATAATACGCAAGCAAGGAGAAAAAAAGAATAACCCCGAGCGCAAGAGCTGCTGTTTTTGCTATTGAACAAGCTTTTATTTCGCTTCTCGGCCTGTAAACTCTTTTAGCTGGCATTCTCATTCCGCTCCGCTACACTTGAAAACGCTTTGCGTTTTCAGTGTGCCGAAAATCTCTCTGGATTTTCCAGCACATTCGAAGGTCCATTCGCCTTGCACACACACCATTTTATTACTGCTTGTTTTTTCCTGACTTGATAAGCCCAATCACAATTGCAATAAGTATTACTGCTAATAAGACAATAAGCCAGGTTGTTGTTGAAACGCCTTTTGCAGGCTCTTCTGAAACCAGCCCTTCTTCAGAAGGCTCTTCTGCCCCTTTTTCAGCAGCCCTTGCCTCTGCTTCCCCTGCCTTGCAGTCAGCAGGGCATAATTCATTGTCCTCGCCAATGTTAGGGTTGCACACTCCGTTCTGGTTGCAGGTTGCAAACACAGACAGGTCAACCGTAAGCCTCAAAACATCCTTCTTGTCATAAATCTTTGCTTCCTTTATATTCCTGTAATAAGGAAATATTATGAGAACCGGCTTTTCGGACAATATTGTCGGATTGTCATAGAACCAGAACTCAACAGGGAACTTGAATGAATATGCTTCCAGGCCGTCATATCCATAAACCTTTGCGGTAAATCCCTCTTCAGGCTGCAGCTTATGGTCAGGGTAGCCCTCAACAAGTTCAGGTATACCTTCAAGCGTGGTTTCGCTTGTGTTCTTGATTAGCATTTCAATCGCAACGCCTATCTTTTTGCTTTTCATGTCCCCTGCAGCGATTGCAAGAGAGCAGAGCATAAGCGCGCACATTGCCAGGATTAACGGTAGTTTCATGGTATCACCTTCTTTTTCCTCTTAATACAAACACATTAGTATTTTATAAATCTATTGTGGCGCCTGCTTCTTCCTTGATGCAAGCACAATCGCGATTATGATTATCAAAAGCACGGCTGCAAGCGCGCCGATAACCAAATATTCATTGCTTAAGGCAGATTTATTTTCTTCAGCAAGCTCTTCTTCAGCAGCAGGCTCTGCCGGAACTTCTGCTTTTTCTTCCTCAACAGGCATTCCCACTTTGCAATCCTCTCTACATGTGATTTCTGTCTCGCCGTAATCAGGGTTACAGATTCCGTTCTGGTTGCAGATGGCATATTCTTCCAAGTCAGCTTTTATTATCTGCTTTCCATCATTGTCAAAAAGATAAAAATAGCGCCCTGAATTAAAGTAAGGCACAATCAGCGCATAATCAAGCTTGTCAAGCGTGTATATGCTGTCATAATCCTTAAGAGGGAATTCAAAGCGCCTTGCATACTGCACAGAGCCATTGAAAGATGCTATGCCTGCCGCAAATCCCTCATCAGGCTGGGATATGAAGTCAGGCGGGCTCCTTTCAAGAAGCTCAATTTCCTTTAGTGAAACATCCCCGTTATCATAATGAAGCAGAAAAGACATAGAGCCATTCGCGAAGCATATTGGAATGACTGCAAGGAATAAGGCAAATGCCAGCAGTAATTTCTTATTCATCATATATTCCCCTGATTATTCCTTATCATATCTGAAAGCTGTTCAATAGACAGTGAAGGGCCTAATCTCCCTACATTTAATATTGCCTGCTTTGACGGCTCATTAAACTGCACTCCCGGCACTGTATGGTCTTTCATTATTGAGTTCTCATTAGGCCTGTAATAATGCTGAAGCCTGCCACACTCATCAGTATCCTGGTTGCAGTCGCCTCCGCAGCCGGCCCACCGCGCGCTTCCCCACTGCGAGATTGCGCTCCTTTCATCAAGGCAGTTTGGAGGGCCTGTGCTTGCAAAAGTTGATGAGCCGGTTGAAAGCAGGTTCGGGACGTTTGGGGACTTTGGGGATAGATACTCATCCTTAAGGTCTGCGTAGGCATGCCCCATCTCATGCGCAAGTGTTATGGCAACATCCTGCATAGTGACTGCAATTGTGCCTACACGGCTCGCATGCGCCCTTAAATCCTGTTTCGCTGAGAGAACAATAGCTATGTCGTTGTTACACTGCGCTTCATAATCCCTTAAGTAATTCCTGGAGACTCCAGGCGCGTCAAGCGGCAGCCTGCTGGTTGCGCCAAGCGCGGTCCAGACAGTGAACCTGCCTTTTATATCACTAAATGGAGAGACTGTGAAAAGGCCCCTTGCTGAGGCGCTTCCGAGCATATACCTTACATCATTCTTGAATGCCGTATAGTCTGTATATCCCTCTGAGACAAAGAGGATATCCACAGGGCCGCCGTCAATCAGCTTGTCACAGGTGACAGGGGTCCTGCACCTGTATTCCGCGCACGTCTTTCCAACCCCGCAGTCTGCATCAGCCCTGCACTGGATAGGCTTTCTTTCTGTAAAAGAAATAACTTCCTGCTCCGGACCGGAAGGAGGCGTAACAAAAAAGCATTTTTTTGTATTAACATCGCATCTGAACCTGTATTCTGTTACATCCCCTGTCGCCTCATCTTTATAAGTAATTGGATATGTGTCAAAGCTCAGCCCAAATTCAAACCAGTCGCCTGTAGGATTAATGTCAACCCTGTTGTTGCCAAAAACAAATTCTTTGCCTGCCTTGCTTACAACAACCAAGTCATTTGTAAGAAAGCGCTCAAAATAAAGGCTTGTAAATCCGATTGAAGCAGGATCAAAAATTTCAAGATTCAAATATAAGGGTTTTATTTTAATTGTGCTGGAAGAGCCGGATATAAATGCACAGCCAGTATCAGCTATTTGGTTGCAGATATGGTAATTAGCCTCGACAGAATTTATTACCATCTTTCCTTGTTTCAAGCCAAACAATCTGGAATTTCCCCTATCTGTTGGCAATGAAACTTCAATAAAGCCCCCTGATTCATGATTCAGCCTTATATCTATATTTGATTTAGCAAGCACGTTTGCTTCTTTTGCAATAATCGTATCAATAGATTCCGTGCCAACATACCTGTTCCTGCCAATATCATATAATCTTCCGTGCCTAAGCTCAACTTCTTGGGAAGAAATAAATGAGATTGTGCCAAATGCATTTTCAAAGTCCCTTAAATCGGAAAAAGCTGTAACTGCCAGAACTGGCTCTTCATCGCCTTCACGAACCGGAAGTATCTTAACGCTTGAAAGCTTCAGCAGATTCACTGAAGGCATGCTCATAGCCTCGCCCCTCATAAAATTAGTAACATCTTTTTTGAATAAAAGCGTGCCATTGCCAACTTTAAATGAAATTTCTGAAGAAGACATTTCAGCCCATATCCTGCAGCTTCCCTTGCAGGCAATTGCCTTTTCTTCAGCATCAATATCCCTTTCTCTTGATTCATCAATCTGGAAAGCAGTGTCTGCCACAAGTATGAATCCAAATCTGCCTTCAGCCCTGTTTGTGGCATTGATTGCGAATTTTACGCCCTTGACATCAACAGCCTGCCCAGAAGTTTCAGGGGAGATATAATTCGCCATGCTTGAGCGCGGCTGTGCAATCTTGGTTATGCCTATTGTCTTTTCTGAAACAGCCTCAATTTTGCCGGTAACAGTGCCAAAATCCTTTATCCTATTTCTTGAATCCTTGTATTTTATTTTCAATGCGCCATTGTCTTCAACAGGAGCTGCCCCGAATAGGGCAGTTATTTCTTCTGCATTATATTCTGTAACACCTTTGTCTCCCTGAATCTGCTTCACGCCTTCGGGCAAGACAGGCTGCGCATCTTCTGCAGATATGAATACAGAAAGCAAGAGTATTGCCAAAACCGCGGTTAATAAAATTCCTTTTTTAAGCATACGAATAAGAATATATCCTGTTTTATAAAAGTATCCTTATGCAGCCGAGCTTCCTGAAGAAGCCCTCGCCCCTGCCAGCAGGCTTCCGCCTTCCCCTGCCTTCGGCTTCTCCCTTATAATCCCAAACGTATAAACCAGAGGCTGCCTCTGGATTATTGTCCTGTTGAATGTCAATAAATAAACCATTGCGTCATTGCCGGCCATGTCAAAGTGCAGGATGAAATTATTCTGCTTCGCAAGCCTTGCAAGGTCGATAAGAGACAGCACTTTTATTGCCTTCTGCTGGTTATACAGCTCCATTGCATTCTCATAAGGAAAGAAGATGTCTGCCTTGACTTCCGTTGAAAACTCCGAGACAGTTGCAGATGCTTCCCCTGCCTCTACCTGGATGGGCCAGTCCATGCTAATGCTAATCAGCTTCTTTCCGATTGAGACATCAACCTCAGGCCTTTTCAATGCCTTTGCGCTTATGCCTGCAGCGTTGAAATTGGCGCAGGAAGGCACATTTGCCTTTATCGCAAACGCAATCTCATTTGCTATGTCCTGCATTGCCGGCACTGCCTCTTTTCCCTTGTCAAAATATACCGGAATTGTATAATAATCATAGGAAACTGTTTTTTTCGGGGCATTGTACCCGCCTTTCGAATATATCTTCAGGATTGCGTCTTCAGCAGCCGATTGCAGGCAGTCCTCAACAAAAGGCCTTACCCTGCCCACTTCCTGCTGAAGCGCAGCGCTTTGCGTTATTTTCACAACCTGAATTTTCTGCGCGATGTCTTTTCTTAAAACAATGCCCATTGTTATTGCAGCCACAAGGATGATTCCAACGATTATGAATATGGTAACCTGCCCTCTTCTTGAATGTGATATAGTTTTCACAGGAAAATTAAGGTTAGCTAGATTTATATATTCTGCGGTTATATGTTAGAGTAGTTCATAGATATTAAAAGAGAGGTGGAACAAATGACAGTAGGATTAGTTCTTAACAACAAGGATTATGGCGTGGCACTGGCTGACTCAATGGTGACTATCGGAGACTACAGGAAGGGAGACACAGCAAACAAGCTTCTGCACATAAATGCAAAGGATTTTTACGGCGCAATGGTGGGTGCGGGGGATGCCATTAACATATTTGCGGCGTTTGAGCACATAAAAGACAAAACATTCAAGGAACCCAAAACCATGCTTGAGGAAGTCAGGAATTTCTCGCTGGAATACCAGCTTAACATTGACAGGCAGGCTTTGGAAAGCCAGATGAAAATTGAGGAGCTTGCAAAAAAATACCGCGGCAATCCTGAAGACAGCGGCGGAGAGACGGAAGATGAGGAAGACAACGGGGAAGGGCAGGAAAATGACATATTCGGTTTCAAGAGGCGAAAAAAAGCCATATTGGGCGGGATTGAGGACTATATGACTTCTGACTTTGTCACAGCGATTTATGACAAGAAAGAGCAGAGAGTAAGAAAATATTTTATCAATGCCGCAATTTACGCAGAAGACCCGATTTTCGAAACAGTTATAGGCTCAGGCGCAGACTCTGCAGGACTGGAGCTTGCGAGGCTGATATCAGGCGCGCCCTTGAACAAGCTGCACCAGCGCGAAATTGCATTCTTCGGGCTTTGCGCTTATGTAAGGGCTACGCAGAACATAGGGGTTGGGGGAATCCCGAAAATCGCGCTCATTGACAAGGAAGGCTCAAAAATAGTAAGCAGGGAAGACTCAATAGCGCTTGCAAACATAACAGCAGCTTACCACGCTGACTTATTGCCAAGGGCTTATGCAGAGCATAATGCAGAGCTAGTATTAAGGGGGCGGGGAAAGTATGAGAAAGTTGCGCAAGCCGTTGGAATGAACGAGTTTGCGCTGAAGAATCATCTTGTGCCGCTGGACAGCTGGCTTAATCTCGCGAATAACCTCCGGTATTCTCCAAAGCAATGCAAGTGCGGCGGAAAGTGCAGGAAAGGCAAAGAAGAAAGCAGCTGCAAGGGAGATTGCAAAAAAGGCAGCTGTAAAGAAAAGTGCGGGAAGAAGAAGTAGGAATATCGCAACACTTATATACAGCGTAAGCCATTAAAATAGCAGTTGGCAATTAGCCTGTGGCAGTTAGATACTAGCCACCAACTACAAGCCAACAGCTAACCGGGGTGAAACAATGGCGGACATTGCATGGTTCAGGGAATTGCATAACACTGATGTAGGCATAGCAGGAGGCAAGGGGGCTTCTTTAGGCGAGATGTTTAATGCGGGAATGCCAATACCACCGGGCTTCGTGATTACTGCAGAGGCTTTCAAGAAATACATCACAAAGACAAAGATTGACACAAAGATTTACGGCATTCTGAAAGGGCTTAATGTTGAGAACAATGCAGCATTGCAGGAAACCGCAAAGAAAATACAGGCTTTGATTGTAAGCACCCCAATGCCTGAAGACATAAAAAAGGCAATCCTGGAATCATATGACTTATTATCATTCGGGGATGCTGCAAAAGCAGGCGGCAGGGCGTTAAGCCTCATGAAAACAGGAAGGGACGCATTGTTTGTTGCTGTGAGGAGCTCTGCAACAGCAGAAGACCTGCCGAGCATTTCCGAGGATGAGCATGTGCTGATTACAGCAAATGGCTTGCCTGTTTATGCCCCGATGAAAGAGATTTATGAACGATTCGGAGACGGCAGCCATGCAAGGATAGAAATTCCTGCCATGAAGAACAATGAAATAAGATGGACTGCTGTCGGCAGCATATATAAGCATAAGGCAAACAGCGATACGCTTTATAAGATTACAACAGAAACAGGCAGAGAGGTAACTGTTTCCTCAAACCACTCCCTAATTGTGTTAGATAAAAACAATCTTGCGCCAAAGATAAGCTCTGTCAGCAAGCTTGAAAAAGAGGATATGGTTCCTGCAATATCCTCCCTCCCAATGATAAACTCCGGCATAAGATTTGTAGATGTCTTGGATTATGTCCATGGCAAAGACATAGCGGAGCAAGACGGCAAGATAAAGATAAAAAACAATTCAACCAACTGGGAAATACAGCAGGGTCTAAGGCGCATAATACTGGTAAATGAAGATTTTGCATACTTCCTTGGCATGTATGCGGCGGAAGGCTGCACTTATGGAAATAACAATGTGATAATTACTAATTCCAGCAGCGAAGCCATTAAAAGGGTTGAGGGTGCGGTAAAGGGCTTAGGCATAACATATTCCCCCAAACTGAACAAGAACTCGCTGCGCTTATACTGCAAAACACTGGTCAGGCTTTTGCACGGGCTCACAGGCAAGCCAACTGACAAAAAAGGCAAGGGGCGCTCCTGCGGGATAAAAAGAGTGCCTGATTTTATTTTCGGCTGCGAAAAGAAGATTATTGCAAGCTTTCTCAGGGGATGTTTTGACGGGGATGGCTACATCGGCAAAGATTGCATAACTTATGACTCAACCTCAAAGATGCTTACAGGCGGCATAGTAAAGCTGCTTGAGCTGCTCGGATTTAAGTTTTATATCCGCACCAAAAAAAGCAGCTACACAATCTACATTCCCATTAGCGAATCTGAAAAGTTTAAGGGAGCTGTCAGCCTTGAAAACAAGGACAAGCTCCAAAAGCTTAATGCGCTAGTAGATTCATACAAAAAAAGAAAGCTTTATTCAACATTCAAAGAATCAATCCATATCCCGGGACCGCTAACAAACAGGATAAGAGGCGCATTTGAGGAAAAATTTCCGAAAAGCAGGATATCAATAGCAATCTGCCCTTATTGCAGCGAAAGGCTGGAAAAAACAAGCTACTATAAAGGAAAAAGAAGATTCCGCTGCAAAGGCTGCAGAAAAACATTTTATGAGGACAAGATTAAGCAGGAAGAAAGGGAAGTCCATATCAATTACGACATTAAAGGAAGGTTTACCAACCAAAGCATTCCGTGGAACAAGGCGCTGATTGGGGGGGCATATAGCCTAAAAAAATTAAAGGGAATTGCGAAGAAGTACGGCTTGAACGGGTTTGCTGATTTTTTCAATACAAACATCAAATGGGATAGGATTAAAAAAGTAACCCCCATAAGCTATGACAGTTGGGTGTATGACTTTACAGTGCCTGACATTGAAAATTTTGCAGCTGGCATTGGCGGGATAATAACTCATAACACAGCGTCATTTGCGGGGCAGCAGGCATCTTTCCTTAATGTTAAAGGCGCAACAGCATTAATTACTAAAGTCCTGGAATGCTGGGCATCATTGTTCACTGCAAGGGCAATCTATTACAGGACAAAAAACAATTTTGAGCATTCAAAAGTTCTTATAGCTGTTGTTGTGCAGAAGATGGTTGAGTCAGACAAGGCAGGCGTTATGTTCTCTGTCAATCCTGTCACAGGCAATGAAGAGGAGATAATGATTGAATGCAGCTTTGGGCTTGGAGAAGCTGTTGTTTCAGGCTCAATAAGCCCTGACCAGTATGTTGTTGACAAGAAGTCAGAGGTAGTAAAGCAGGCAAGCATAAGCAACAAGAACTGGATGTACACCTTGGACAAGAAAACATTAAGAAACATAAGGCTTACAATACCGCAGGAAAAGGCAACAAGCCATGCGCTTTCTGATTATGAAATAATTGCGCTTGCAAAGCTTGCGAAGAAGATTGAGCAGCATTATGGAAGGCCGCAGGATTTGGAATATGCGATTGAGGGAAAAAATATCTATATTGTCCAGTCAAGGCCGATTACCACTTTGAAAAAAAGCGCGGAGGCAGAACCAAAGAATGAAAGCAGCGGCATTGACATTTCAAAGGCAAAGATGCTAATCACAGGAGTCTCGGCATCGCCGGGAGTCGGAATAGGCCCTGTGAAGATTTTAAGAACTGCCGAGGATTTAGACAAAATCCAGAAAGGGGATGTTCTTGTTGCTGAAATGACAAATCCCGACTATGTCAGCGCAATGGAAAAAAGCGTCGCGATTGTAACTGACCAAGGGGGCTCTACTTGTCACGCGGCAATCGTGGGAAGGGAGATGGGAATCCCGGTTATTGTCGGGACAGAGGTTGCAACAAAGCAATTAAAGGAAAATCAGGTAATCACTGTCGATGCAACGCACGGAAAAGTGTATGACGGCAGGGTTGAAATCAAAAAAGAAGCGGCGCCGCAGCAGGTTATGGCAGGAGCGGCTCCATTAGAAACAGTGACATCAATAAAAGTTATTGTTGACATGCCTGAGTACGCAAAAAAAGCAGCCGCTACAAATGCAGACGGAGTCGGATTGATAAGATGCGAGATGATGATGGCAAAGCACGAGCACCCCGGCTGGCTTGTCAATCACGGAAAAAGCGATGTTCTTTTGAACGAGCTTGTTGAAGGCATAACAGGAATTGCGTCCGAGTTCAAGGGCAAGCCAGTATGGTACAGGACTTCTGATTTCAGGAGCGACGAGTACAGGAACCTTAAAGGCGGCGATGAAGAGCCAAAGGAACTGAATCCAATGCTTGGCTGGCACGGAATAAGAAGAGGGCTTGACCAGAAAGAGCTTTTGAAAACAGAGTTTGCAGCCATCAAGAAAGTGCACGACAACGGGCTTGCCAATGTAGGGGTAATGCTGCCTATGGTCACGAATACAGAGCAGGTCATTCTTGCAAAAGAAATAATGAAGGAAGCAGGGCTTATGCCTGGAAAGGATGTTGAATTTGGCGTGATGGTTGAAACTCCTGCATCAGTCCAGATAATAGAGGATATGTGCAGGGCGGGAATTGATTTTATTTCATTCGGGACAAATGACCTGACGCAGTTTACACTTGCAATTGACAGGGATAACTCGCGCGTCCAGAAACTGCATGATGAAATGCATCCTGCTATTTTAAGGCAGATAAAATACGTTGTTGACACCTGCAAAAAATACGGCGTAAAGACAAGCATTTGCGGGCAGGCTGGCTCAAGGCCTGAAATGGCTGAGTTTCTTGTAAAGATAGGCATTGACAGCATCTCTGCAAACGCTGACTCTGTTGACAAAATAAGGGGCATTGTTGCAAAGGCAGAAAGAAAATTATTGCTTGAAGCTGCAAGAAGGGAGATTGAATGAAGCTCGGCGGCGGAATTACCCTTGAAGGCTTCGAAGAGCTTGAGCCTGCAAAGTTTGTCGTTGCAAGGAAGATAATAGGCATCTATGCAAGAAAAACAAGCGACTCATTCGGAAAGCTTGACTCATTCATAGTTGCAAAGACGGGCAACAGCATAAAAGTCTCTGCAAAATGCGGCGAGAAAACAAGCGAAGCCTTCAGCGAAGACAGCAACATGTTTATTGCCTTAAGCAGGGCGCTTTCAGAAGCAGCCGAGAAAGCAAAGCCTTAAATATAATCTTCCCTTAAATTATTGCATGCATTACAGCGAGTTTGTAAAAAGGGCATTTGGCAATATAAGAAAATATCCCTCTCTTTTGCTTCCTGAAACATTGATGTTTTTTACAACATACTTTCTTACAATAGCCCTTTACAAGTTCAGCGGGCTTGCGGCTTTTGCAAAGGCAGCCATGAGCGCAGGGCAGAAAATTGACACATCAACATTCATAAGGGATTTTGCAGCAGGGCACATGGGCCAGATAGTGGTTTCGCTTGCAGCATTTGTTATCCTCACATTTTTTATAGGCGCAGGAACAGAAGCAATAAAATTCAGGATGATTAAAAAAGTGACAGACAGGCAGCGCGTGAGCGCTAAAGACCTGCTTGGCGGCTCTTGGAAGGATTTCTTCCGCATAATAGGAATGAAGATGATAATATACCTTATTGCGCTTGTAATAATCCTCAGCCTCATGCTTGCAGCATCGTTCGTATTCAGCTTCGGCAATGGCTTTACCTCAATCGCGGCATGGGTTGCAGCAGGAATCGGGCTTGCCGTCTTTGTAATATTGTCTATAGGGCTGATTTTCAGGTATGCAATTTTATTCATTGAAGAGCAAAATGCAGCAACAACAGTAAGATGGTCTTTCCATTATTTCAGAAAACATACAAGCCATGTTATTGTCTCGTGGCTAATCTATCTGGGCATGGGCATAATGTTCACAATAGCGAGCACTATTGCAACAATGATATTCACGAGCCTGCGGGGTGATGTGGAAAGCGCAATGGCAATATACTTTGTTTCTTTCATCGGAACTGTTGCTGCTTTTGCAATCAGGCTTGTCTATAATGTATGGGCCGGGCTTTTCCTGTTTGACGCTTACAGCAAGAACAGAATAGTAAGATGATAGCGGGGAAAATTTCATGGATTAAAGCTTTATCTTCATGAAGTCCCTTGCGCAGGAAACATTCCTGAAAGCTTTTTTTGCCTCGTCCCTTATGTGCGTGACTGTCTTGTATCGCGGGCTGAAATGGGTAAGAACCAGCTTTTTCACGCTTGCTTGCTTTGCTATTTCACCGGCCTGCGAGCTTGTGAGGTGCTTTGAAATCTCTGCCTTGCCCCTCATGTCCTCAGCCAGGGTTGCCTCGCAAACAAGGATGTCTGCGTTTCTTGCAATATCAACAGCATTCCTGCAAGGCGCGGTGTCTGCAACGTAAACGATTTTTTTGCCCTTGACGACAAAAGTGGCATCGTCTGCTCTAATTTTATTTCCTTTCCATTCAATGTCTTTCCCGTTCTGAAGCTCCTTCATTATCGGGTGCTGCTGCAGGCCGAATTTCTTCACATAATCCATGTTAATCCTTCTTCTGTCTTTTTCAATGAATGCAAATGCAAGGCATCTTGAGGAATGCCTTAATGATTTTGCCTCCAGGCTAAACCATTCATTTTCAAAAAATATGCCCTCATTCACTTCATGCACGCTTACGCTTATTTTTGCATCAAGAATAAATGAATTGAACATTCTTGAAAAAAACTCTTTTGAGCCGATTGGCCCGTAAATGTCCAATTTGCCTGAGTATTCGCACGCAGCCATTGTCTGTATCAGGCCGGGAATCCCGAGCACATGGTCGCCGTGCCAGTGGCTTATTAATATCTTTGTAATCTTGGCAGGGCTGATTTTGGCTTTTTTGAGCTGCCGCTGGGTTCCTTCGCCGCAGTCAAACATGACTGCCTCATCCCTGTATTCCAGCAGGAAAGAGCAGTGATTCCTTTCCACAGTGGGCACCATGGCTCCTGTCCCCAAAAACGTGATTTCCATGCAATTAAATAGAAAAAGAGCTTTTAAATATGTATCGGATTATTTCCAGCTTCTGTGGGGGCATCCCATAATCCAGCAATGGAAGTCATGGAGAAATAGCCTTACCTTATTTTTGTGCGTATGACAAAGCTCATTTGCAATCTTCTCTTTCCACGGCCAAGTATGCGGGAATGTGTGTGGCGGGCAGAACTTTTTCAGATTCCCATCTCCTCTTTTAATATTTTCATGTTTTCGTCAAGAATGACAGTTGCGGTGAATCCCCCGCCGCCCCATGACGGCTTCATGTCAACCCACTCCACCTTGTTTCCCTCAACAACCGGATATGGAAACCTTGCAAACTGCAGGAAGCTAGCAACCAAATCTGAGTTCATTGAAGCCTGCACAATGGGGTCTTCTTTCATCTTGAAATATTGGGGCTCGGACATTCCAAAAAACATCGTATAGCTCGAAAGCAAATAGCCGCTGTCATGCTCCTTTATAACATGCCACTTGAGCGGATTAAACAGGCTTGGCGCAAGATATGAGTCGCCATTTATAGAATCAACACTTGCCTCTGCATAGTTTGTAAGCGCAAACCTTGCGCTGAATATTAAAAATGCAAATAATAGCGCAGTTGCAGCTATCCTTGCGCCCTTATTTGGGTACAACCTGTACAGCACTATGCCTGCCGCAAAAAGCGTCAACAGGTAAATATCAACTCCGGGAGAGATATTAAGGGCTATTCTTGCTGTGCTGAACGGATAAAACATCTGCGCGCCCTGGGCAGCTGTTATAAAATCAAGGAAGAGATGCGACAAGAGCCCCAGCATTGCAAGCGGAAAATAGCGGACAAACTTGTCTTTCTTAAGCCTGCTGAAAAAGACCGCTATGATTAATGCAAGCAGTATTACGCCTATCAAAGAATGCGTTGCAACGCGGTGATATGTGTAAAATCCTGACTCCCCAAAGAAAAAAGAGATGACATCAATGTCAGGGGCCAGCGCCGACACAACACCTGCAACAAGTGGCCATTTCAAATTTTCAAAGCCAAGCTTTTTTGAGATGAAAAGCGCAATGAAGAATCCGGTTAATCCGTGTGTTACAAAGTCCATTTTTTATTTTTCCAAAAAATTAATTTTTTTGAACCATCTCCTTCTTTTCAGTTCCAAAAAAAGCCAGCCAGAGCAACAGCCAATAATTCCGCCAAAGATTACATCGCTTAGATAATGAACGCCGAGGTAAACCCTGCTGAAGGAGATAAGGGCAGCTATCGCAATCCATGCATAATTCGTTTTTTTAAATACATTAACCATTACAGGCAGGGCTGAAAACGCTGTTGCAGAATGCGCGCTCGGAAACGAATAGCCTGCCGCAGCTACGACTGCTGCTATGCCTATTGCCTCGGGTCTCTGCCTCATGACAGCATATTTGATAATATAAGTTAAGAAGGCTGCAAACGCCAGCGAAAGCCATAACGGGATTATCAATTCTTTCCTGCGCTTATTAAGCATAAACAGCGAAACAATAACAAGCAATACTGCAATCATCGTGCCCAAATGCGTAAATGCAG
>JASEIA010000160.1 GCA_030018575.1 Nanobdellota archaeon
GCTCTTCAATGCTTGCAAACGGCCTGAAGAAAGGGTTAAAGCCCCCTATTCTTGTTTCATTGAGATGCCAGTCCGAAGTGAAGTACTTTGCCATCCTATGCCTTCTCAACTTTCTGCCCGTCGTGCGTATCAAGAACAGAAAAGCCTTTTGCCTTTATCTCATCCCTAATCTTGTCAGAAAGCTTCCAGTCCTTTGCCTTCCTTGCGTCATCGCGCTTCTTGAGCAAAACAGTAACCTCTTTCGGCACCTTGAACTCCTCTTTCTTCATCTCGTTTAACCCCAAGCCAAGAACCCTGTCAAATTCCAATAATAATGATAATTTATTCCCCACATCCTCGTCCTTCAGCATGTCCCACATTACTGCAAGCGCTTTTGGAGTATTCAAATCGTCATTTATTGCTTCGGAGAATTTTGATAAATATCCTACGTCATCAACAATGCCTTTCTCGCCTTTCTGCTTCAGCTCAATAACACGGGATTTTAATTTCTCATAAGCCGCCTTTGCAGCGTCAAGCCCTTCAAATGAAAAAGTCAATTGCTGCCTGTAATGCGCTCCAAGGCAGAAATACCTGTACACTAACGGCTCATAGCCCTTGTCCATCAAGACTTGCAAAGTCAAAAACTCGCCTGAAGACTTTGACATCTTGCCATGAGGCATAACCAGGAACTCGCCGTGAAGCCAGTATTTTACCCACGGATGCTTTCCAGTTGCAGCCTCTGACTGCGCAATCTCATTTGTGTGATGTATCGGAATATGGTCAATGCCTCCGCAGTGTATGTCAAACTGCTCGCCAAGGTATTTAATAGACATTGCAGAGCATTCAATGTGCCAGCCGGGGAATCCGCGGCCAAAAGTGCTTTCCCACTGCATCAGGTGATTCGGCTGGTTTGTAATCCAAAGAGCAAAATCAGAAGGGTTTTTCTTTTCCCTGTCAAGCTTAATCCTTGCGCCTGCCTTCAAGTCATCCAGCTTTAGTTTTCCCAAATCAGCATAATGCTTAAACTTTGAAGTGTCAAACACAAGCCCGCCTGAAGTCTTGTAGGCATAGCTGTTCTTGTCAATTCTCTTGATAAGCTCAATCATTTCCTTTACATGCTCGGTAGCCCTGCACCAAATGGAAGGCTCGGGTATGTTTAGCATGTGAATGTCCCTCTTGAAAGCAGCCTCATACTTTCTTGCAAGCTCTTTCATTGATTCCAGAGAAGGCTTCTTTCCTTCCCTTGCCAAAGCCTTCATTAATTTGTCTTCGCCTTCATCAGCTTCAGAAGCCAGATGCCCGACGTCAGTGATGTTCATTACCTGCTTTACGTCAAATTCATTGAATTCCAGAACTCTTCTTAAAATATCCTCGAAAATATAAGCGCGGAGATTCCCTATGTGCGCATAATTGTAAACAGTCGGGCCGCAGCAGTACATTCCTGCCTCGCCCGGCTTTATTGGCTTGAAATCCTCTTTCTTCCTCGTAAGCGTGTTGTAAAGCTTAAGCATGGGATTAAGAATAGAAACATAGTTTTTAAAGCTATTGCCTAATAAAAATAAAACCTTCCCCTTTCGCACATGACTGCAGCGTATTCAGCGTCTTTTGAAGAATGCAGCGCTTTGTAGTCCTGCAAAGAGGGAATGCAATGCAGTAACGGATGCGTATGCACTGAAACAATCGTGCCTGATGGGCAGCTTTTAGAAACAACTGACTTGAAGTCCTGCGCTATTATTAATGGCTTAAAGACAGACGTAATCAAGATATTGCCCCCCTGCTTCCCACCCATCAAGCAAAACTTTGTCTCAACGCCATCATTCTCAGCTGCGTAAGAAACAATCTCGTCATAGATGCCAGGAGAAAATGAAAGTGATATGCCCTTTACCTTCAGCCCTGAATCGCTCATCTTGCTGCCGCTAACCAAACCCGGAATAGAATCAATGCCGAAAAAAGCGACTGAATAGCTGATAATCAAAAAAAAGAGCAAAAAAGCAACAAGAACCAAAGCCGCCTTTTTCAGTTTAGATTGCTTTTCCAATTCAGCAGGCTTTGACAATATCTCGTCTTCATTAATCTCAAAAGGAACCTCATCCATAAGGTACCAATTCATATAACTCTTTATAAGCAAAGCGGCTGGCTTTTCTTTCTTCAGCCATTAGCCTTACTTTTTATTCTCTGCGCCCTTTGCCTCACCTTCTTTCCCATCTTCTTCTTTTTAACAGCTATTGCAATTACTAAGCCTATTGCA
>JASEIA010000161.1 GCA_030018575.1 Nanobdellota archaeon
CTACCTACGCATCTTCTTCTTTACGCATAAAATGCCTTTCCTCAACGCATGTTCCACCGTCTTTATGTCATTTTTGTTATCAGTAATTATACCTTGACCAGCGCCATAGCCCTTAATCTCTTCCCCTGAAAAAGCCTTGAGAAATAAAATATTGTTTATATCGTCTAGGCCTACGCCATAAAGGTCTTGCCTCACACTTTCGGGGATGGCACCAAAGGATTTTGCAAGCTGTGTTTCATTAATTTTTATTTCCGACTTTGAGCCAACAAGAATAAGTTCAGAAGGGTAGAGTTTTATTGGCAGGGATTCATCTTCCCTTGCGTTTACAAATCCAAGAGTATAAGGGAACACTGAATTAAAGGTATAATAAAAGCTCCTGAAATCATCCGTGCTCATGCCATACAACGGAGCCCACTGCACATAAAGGCCGTCATCATTGAGACGGCTGGCAGCAAGCTCAATAAACTCTTTTGTAAATAATGAGGCAGAAAATGACTGCCATGGATCTGACGGCTCGGGGATAATAATGTCGTACTTTTCATTTGTTTTCAGCAAATAATTTCTTCCATCAGCTATTACAATATTATGATTTTTATTGCCAAGCACATTATGATTCATTGTTGAAAAATACTTTGCAGCTTCAAGTATTACGGGCTCTATTTCTACTGTTGTTACATTTATTGCTTCTGCAAGAAGCCCGGAAGTTGTGCCCGTGCCAAGCCCTATGATTAGCGCATTTTTGCTTTCCGGATTAAAAATTAAGGGAAGTGTTGCAAGGAGCATGTTCACTCTCCAATCAGAAGCTATATTACTACCCTGCCCTTTGCCATTAATGAACAAAGAAAGCGCCCCTGTATCTGAAAATTTTTTAACAGCAATTGTGCCATAAGCACCTTCTTCATAAAAAATAATTTTTCCTTTTGCAACCTCCCCTTTTGGTGCCCCAGCATAATATCCACTTGAATGCAGTTCCTGAACATCATACCTTGCAAAGAGGGCTATTGTAAAGAATAATACCAAAGCAATTGGCACCACTTTCTTTGCCAAATCCGGGGCTGAATTAAACAGCACGAGACATGCTACAAACAAGTTAAAAACAGCCGCAATAATAATGCTGGATTTTATCCCCAACAATGGCACAAGCAAGAATCCTGCCGCCAAGCTCCCTGCTATCGCCCCGAGATTGTTTGCTGAGTATGCCTTCCCAACGCCTTCTCCAATAGATTTTACTGAAACATATTTCACCATCAATGGGAATGTCGCCCCCATTAACGTTGTAGGTATAAGAATCAAAATAAATACTGCAATTCCGAGTAATATTTCAAATAGATAAAAGTTTTCACTGATAGGATAAATTAATCTATAAGCATCAGGAAGCCTGTTGAAAATAAGAATAAGCAGCAAGCCATAAAGCCCAATCCCTATTTCCATTAAGCCGTATGCTGCAAGAGGATTTTTTATTTGTTCAGAGTATCTTGACATAATCAATGCACCCAATGTAAGCCCGAGCATGAAAGCGCCAAAAAGTATTGAAGCAGTATAAACCGTAGAGACCATAATCATCTGAAGAGGCCTAGTCCATGCCACTTGGTAGATTAGAGCAGCCATCCCAGATATTACAAAGCAAACCAGCGCAAGCTTCTTAAGTTCCATGATTATCTTTTCCCCTTTTTAATGAAAAAACTAAAATCGCAATGAATATGTTTAATACAGCCGAAAAAATCAGCACATTTGAAAGCCCAAGCAAAGGTATTAATAAAAAACCTGCAGCTATGGCGCCAATTGCGCAGCCGAATGAATTTGAAGAATAAATGATCCCTGCTGATTTTCCATGACGCTCATCTATCGAATAAAGCATTGCAAAGACAGGCCATGTTGCTCCGAAGAGAGTGGCTGGTATGAGCACAAAAACAAATGCAACAATAAACTGCATTGCTGAAAACCCGGGAAGCCCAAGCATGAACAGATATAAATGAGGCATTAATTTAACTAAATGGATTGCCAGCAAAGCATATACCCCAATCCCTAATTCAAGCAAAGCAAAAAGATTGCCTGGGTTTTTGTGGTTGTGAGAAATTTTTCCGAAGATGAAAGCGCCGAGAGCAAAGCCGGCCATGAAACCAGCAAGCAATGTAGAGAATGCATACACAGTCGAGCCAAACACCACCTGCAATTGCCTTGCCCATACCACTTCAT
>JASEIA010000162.1 GCA_030018575.1 Nanobdellota archaeon
ATTGAACTCTGTAAACAAAGGAATTGAGATTATAAAAGTTACTGTGCTAATAATAAGGCTAAACCATCTAATAAGGTTCTCATTAGACCTGTTTATAAGGAGCAAAAGCGCTGCGCTTGCAATTGGCAGGAATATCAATGTGCTCAATATCGGAAACCCTAAATCATTCATTATCGCCTGTTCCATATATTACCTTAATAACATTACTGCCATTATTATCAACAAACCCAGCGCCATTATTGCTGCATAGTGCTGTAACAAACCTGTCTGGACTTTCCTCAGAATCTGGCTGAATTGTCCGATTCCTTTTGGAACACCATTAACAATAGCCTCAATAATCCTGGCATCCGTAATCCCGATAAGTATATTCTTAGCTGCCCAGATTGTTGGTCTAACGATTATAAAACTGTAAAGTTCATCCACATAGTATTTATTCCAGAGCACTTTATATGCGGTATTGAATTTCTGCGCAAGCATAACAGGAATATCAGTCTTTACAAGATAGAATAATGCTGCAAGGCCTATTCCTAAAAAACCTGCTAATACAGAAATGCCCATAACCATCCATTCCTCTGCATGTGTGCCGTGTGCTTCGGGATGCCCAAGCACAGGTTTTAAAAATTCCGAGAAATGCGCGCCGCCTCCAAGCAGATGGGGAATCCCTATCCACCCTGATGCAACAGCGCCGATGCAGAGAATCATTAACGGTATTGTCATAGCCTTTGGAGATTCATGGAGATGATGTTCCTGTTCATGCGTGCCCCGGAATTTTCCGTGGAATGTGAGGAATATAAGCCTGAATGAATAGAAGGCTGTAAGGAACGCAACCACAGTCCCGATAGCCCACACGAATTTCCCGACAGGATTCTGTCCTGAATACGCAAGCCAGAGTATTTCATCCTTGCTGAAGAATCCTGCAAAGCCGGGCACACCTGCAATGCTCAATGATGCAAAGAGCATTGTCCAGTATGTAATTGGCATGTATTTTTTAAGGCCTCCCATTTTCTGAAGGTCAAGCTCTCCTGACATTGCGTGCATTACGCTCCCTGCGCATAGGAAAAGAAGGGCTTTAAAGAATGCATGTGTGTAAAGATGGAACATTCCTGCGGTGTAAGCTCCGACTCCTGCTGCAAGGAACATATATCCGAGTTGGCTGATGGTTGAATACGCGATAATCCTTTTTATATCATTCTGTACAAGGCCTATTGTTGCAGCAAAGAGTGATGTTATAGCCCCTGTCAATGCAACCACTATAAGCGCTGTTTCAGAAAGGCTGAATATCGGACTGCACCTTGCAACAAGAAAAACACCTGCTGTAACCATTGTTGCTGCGTGTATCAGAGCGCTGACAGGCGTGGGACCCTCCATTGCATCAGGAAGCCACACATGCAGCGGCATCTGCGCTGACTTTCCTATGGCTCCACAGAAAAGAAGAAGCGCAATCAATGTCATAAGATGCACGTCATGTCCAAGGAAATTAATTGTTTGCGCTGCAATGCCCTTTGCCTGTGAAAAGACAGGCTCATAATAGATTGTCCCAAATGTGAGGAATATTATTATTACTCCGAGACCGAAGCCAAAGTCGCCAAACCTGTTTACTATAAAAGCCTTCTTGCCCGCGTCAGAGGCGGACTTCTTGTTAAAGTAATATCCGATGAGGAAATATGAGCAGAGGCCGACCCCTTCCCATCCAAAATACAACTGGAGAAAGTTATTAGCCATAACAAGCATGAGCATACAGAAAGTAAATAGACTGAGATATGCAAAAAAGCGGTAGTAGCCCTTGTCTCCGTGCATATAACCAACAGAATATATATGTATAAGGGTACTGCAGGTTGTTACAACAACAAGCATGACCGCAGTAAGCGGGTCAACAAGGAAGCCTACAGAAACTTTGAATTCACCGGAAACAATCCATGAGTAGAGGTCTTCATTTATAACCTTGCCTGACAGGACATCAGGCAGTGTTATCACGGTCACAACCCACGAACCGGCAACTGCAAGTATTGACACCCAGTGGCTATTATCCTTCAGATACCTCCTGCCGAACAGGATATTTATCAAAAAAGCAGCAAGCGGCAAAAATGGTATTAGAAGATAATTATTCATATCTTCTTTCCTCTCTGACTTCTCACTTTTAACTTCTCACTTTTAACTTTCAACTCTTTTATCCTTTCATCTCGCTCATCT
>JASEIA010000163.1 GCA_030018575.1 Nanobdellota archaeon
AAAAATCAAAAACTCCTCACGGAGTTTTGACGTCAGCCGTAAACGCTGTGGGCTTTAGCCCGCAGTAGTTTAGCAGGAGAAATCTATCTGATATGAGGCGGTTTTATCTGTTATATAAGAATTGGCAGACAATGTCTGCCAAATTGGGCTGGAGCCATTATGTTGAGCTTCTGGCCATACCTGGCAATTTGGAAAGGGCGTTTTATGAAAAGCAGTGCCTGCAAGAGAGATGGGGTGTTCGGGATTTAAAGAGGCAGATTGCATCAAATCTGTTTTACAGGCTGCCTGCATCAAAAAAGAGAGGAGGATTCCTGCAATTGGCTTGTAAAGGGCATAATGTGCAGGATGCAGAAGATATAATAAAAGACCCTTATGTGCTGGAATTTCTAAGCCTGCCGGAGCCATATTCCGAAAAGCAGCTGGAAGATAAAATAGTAAATAATCTTAAGATGTTCCTTTTGGAACTTGGGAATGGATTCTCTTTCGTTGCAAGGCAATACAGGATGAATATCGGGAAAAAGCAGTTTTATGCTGACCTGGTTTTTTACAACAAAGTATTAAGGTGCTATGTGCTTATTGATTTGAAAGTTAGGGGAGGATATTCCGGTGTAGGGCAGATGGGGATTTACCTGAATTACTTCAGGCTGCATGTCAATTCAAAGGATGACAACGAACCAATAGGTATAATTCTGTTCAAGGATAATGATAATATTGAAGTGAAATATGCCCTCGGCGGCTTGAGCAGCAGGATATTTGCGTCGAAGTATATGCTATCCTTGCCTTCAGCTGATGAACTAAGAATGATAGTCAATAACTCAGGGGATTTTTGCAAATCAATGGGAACTAATGAATAAATGCCTGAGGCTGGCCTTTTACTCAGAATCATCAGGAGGCGAAATGCTCGGGTCCAGAAGCCCGTTGCAGTAGCTGCACTTTTTTAAATGGCGCGATACTATGTCCTTTATCTTAAGGTTTCTTATCTTCTTCTTCCTGTACATGTCAATAAATTCGGGGTCAAAAGTGCACGCCCTTTCAAGCATTACCTTTATCTTCTGGTTCATGTAATTCCACAGGTCAGAGCCTTCCCTGTAATTCCTCGGCTTTATTGCATTGCACCTGTCCTGTATGAGCTTGTTTGTCCTTATGTTGTCAAAAGCCTCAACGCTGTCATATTTGTAAACTCCTATGATTCTTGAGCCCTTTCTCCTTGCATATGCAAACTGGCTTATGTCAGATGTCCCATCGCCCAATACAAACATGTTTCTGTAGTCAAAGAAATATGACAGGTGCTTCATTACCTTGTTAAGATTAACCCTGCCCCCTTTTGCTATTTCTATTGCATGCCCTGTCTTGCTGAACGGCGTGACTATTTCGCTCACAGAGTCGTACATGCCGCTGTTCTTTTTTCCTTCCCAAAACTCGTCAAGGCAGTAAAGCTTTGTCGCGTATATCTCGTCAATCTGCCCGCTCTGCGCAATTGTGCTTCCCTCTATCAGCGGCTCAAGCCCGACGCTTACTATGAAATAGCTTATGTGGCACTTGTCTTTCCATTCCCTTCTCAGCTTTTTAAGGAATTCAGGCATGCCTGGGCTTATCTGCACTTTTGCCCCCGCAGCCCTTAATCCGTCTTCTGTAAAATTCTTTAATATCCCTTTTCTTGCGTCACGCAGCATCTGGTGGACATACCCGACGCCGTTGTGCGGCTCCCCCCAAAGGTCGCTCAGCCTGAAATAATCAGCAGGCTGCTTTATTGAAAGCGTTATTTTTTCGCCTGTCTTCGGGTTTGTTTTTTCCATGCCGTCATACATTCTTTGTATCGCCCTGAAATTGTCTGCAAGATAAGGAACCTGCTGGAACTCCTCAGTCATTGTGAGGTCATAGTCGAAAATAAGCGCAATCCTCTTTTCCAAAGGGTATTTTAATGCATCTTTCAATGCCATAGTGGTGGTTATCTATTGCGGATTTATAAGTGTTGCGATGGAAACAGAAACAGCTCTTTGCCGCCAATCACTGCAGAAGCGCAAGCAACAAGCGCATTGAAGTAAACAGACCAGTCGCCATCCCAATGTGCATGTCGCCGATTATTCTGCTCATTTTACCCCCGATAACCGCTTTAAAGCGTTAAACCGCGCCTTTATAAGCCTTTTGGTGCTTATGCC
>JASEIA010000164.1 GCA_030018575.1 Nanobdellota archaeon
AAAGTCCAGTTCTTGCATCCTGTTCCTGTGCTTATGCTCCTCAAGCTCTTTCTTAAGCTTGATGAGCTCCAATTCCTCTGCGTAGCTTAGCGTCATGCTTCCATCTCTTGCATTATCTCCTTCTCTGACATATCAGGCAGGGGGCTTGGCGGCGAGTTCCGTAAATTATAATAGAAAAAGCCAATAAGCACAATATCAAAAAAAATGGATGCAGAACTGCTAACCTTGGCATACCAAGGCAGAATACCATAATTAGCCACCAAGCCCCATATCCCGCAAAAGCCGATAATAGCGAATGCAGCTATCCCGCACTTGAAAAAGCGCTCTGCGGTTATCATTGCCCGCTCATCCCCAGCATTCTCTTAAGCTTCCCAGGCTCTTGCTTATTCGTGCTAATGTTTCTCTGCTCTGATACAGTTGTCTTGAATAACTCCTGTATTGAGCCTTCCCCTGCTTGTGAAAGAACTACAAGGGCGTTGCTGAACACTAAGCTCTTAATGTAATAGAACTGCCCCACGTCCTCAATACCGTATTCACGCCAGTTGCTCAAACATTTCGCCATTACTTCCTTAATAAGATTTTTGAGCCTGTTGTTAATCTGCGACTGGGAAAGCCTTGAGATTGAGGTATTGATAGAGCCTGAGGAGAGCATCAGGTTGCTTATTTCCCATGCCCCTTTTTCTGTCAGGGCGCTTTTCTGCAAGGCAAGTATCTTAGCCCATACCCCATTCTGAAAGTCCTCTCCAAGCAGCCTGTGGCGGATTATCTCCACGACCTGTTCAGGCTTAATTTTGTCAACGAAATCAGCCCTATCTACTCTTCCTGGCACTGGGACACTCTGATGTTCACTGGGCACAGGTATCATTATTACTGGTTGGTTTTCCATTTGTTGCACTCCAAGGCTTCCAGCCTTCGCTTAATATGTTCAAGGATTTCTTCCTTTTTCATTCCCGGGTATTTGCAGAGGGTTTTTTTCAGCCTATCTATGTATTTGCTTTCCACGCCGTCCTTGTTTTCCCTGTTTGCAAATTGACGGGTATAGTTGCAGTTCAAAAAATGAAATACTGCAATCTCGTCTATTATCTCAATCGTGAGGGTTTCATGGGCGCCAAAAGGGATTATCCCACCTTTCCCGCCCAGAAACTTCAAGGTAACCTTAATCGGCTTGCTCATGGCGCTGACCCTCTCATTGAATTGGCAATCGTGCCGCATAAGTCCTTGCAGTAAGCTATTCCCTTCTCTCCTGCCTGCATCATCATGTCAGCAGCTTTATCCTGGCCGTGCTTGACGTATTGCACAATCACTATGATTGCAACAAGCGAGAATATTACGACCAGCGCCCATGCTGCGAACTGGATTAGCTTTTCCTTGAAATCTGTGGTTTCCTTGCAGCTGTCGTTGAACATGTCGGTTGCAGCGTCTCTGTATGCGGCTGGCGCTATTTCTGCGACAAGCTCTTTGTTTTTGTAATGCACCTTATTGATTGGCACTAAGATGTCCTGGTCTGTCGGGCTGCGGTAGAACACTACGCCTCTCTGCCCGTTCACTTCCTGATAGTCCTCTGTGCTGAATTCCAATATTTTCTGTCCTGAGTCTATTCTCATCACTTCATTCCCGGACCACCATAGCATATTCAGGTATATTTTATCGCCAAACCATCCAGTCTTGCAGAAATTAAATGCGATTCTTCCCTGCCCCAAGTCAACTATCTCAACTCCAGGATACTTCAATCTGCGCTTCTTTCTAACCCATAAGACTAATGCCGTTCCCAGCACAAAGCCCATAATGATTAGCAGCCAGAAAAGCGGGTTGATTACCCACTTTAATAGCACGTCCGTAAAAAAGCTTAATGCTGCCATTATTCCACCACCTTAATCAGAATTGCATTATTGCAAACCACAGCTGGCGGGTCTTTGTAAAAAGTTGATTGCTGCGGCGTGTCTGATTGCTGGTCGCAGATGTATTCTGCTGTCTTGATGAGAAGCGAGCGGTATTCTTCATTTGTCTTTGCTGTCTGATTTTCTTGTAAATATAAGCCCCCTGCAATCACTGCTAAAATCAAAATAAAATACAAGGCAAGTACAAAAAGAACAAGCATTTTTCTATGAGCCTTAATCCAATGCATTACTTCTTTCTTAAGCTCG
>JASEIA010000165.1 GCA_030018575.1 Nanobdellota archaeon
AGGCACGGATACAGTGAAGCTTCATGAAGATGCGATAAAGCATATAAGAGATAAAAAATATTCTGATGCAGAAAGCATTCTCAGAAAGGCAATTCTTGCAAAGCCTGATGATGCAATGATGCACAATCACATCGGGCTTGCATTAAAGAATCAGGGCAAATACAAAGAGGCGTTAAAGTCGTATGAGAAGGCTCTTCAGCTTAAGCCTGATTATTACGAAGCGATGAATAATCTGGCTGTAACTCACGAGATGCTTGGAGACAAAAAGAAGGCAAAAATTTTTTATAAAAAGGCTCTCTCTCTGAAGCCCTCTTATGCTGAGGCGCATTTGAATTATGCCCTGCTGCTTGAGGCTGAAGGGGATAACCTGGCCGCAGAAAGCCACTATCAAACCTTTTTTAATCTGTCGTCTGACGAAGCTCTGAAAAACAAAGTTAAAGAGCGGCTCAAGGGACTGAAGAAGTAAGAACGTCATCAATCCAGCTCAATGCCGCAGACACTGTTGGGAACCCTATGGTGCTTGTAAGCAGAAGAACTGCCTGGTATATTTCTTCGGGTTTTGCCCCTGCCTGCAATGCCCTTCTTGTATGGGAATGCACAGCGCCCTCTGACCTGATGGCAGCGGCAGCAGCAAGCTGAATCAGATGAGAGGTTTTGCTTTTTATAGGGCCAGACGTCTTTGCGGCCTTTCCAAGACTGTCAACAGCCTTGAAATATTTTTTAAACCTTTTCCTGATGCTGATATATTGACCCGGAAGTTTAGCCATAATCTCCTCCTTGTCGCGGTATTGTAAATTTTTACCATTTATTGACGCGGATTGCAAGAAAATTCAACATCCCAAAAATTTCATATTACAAATATTGCCTAAAGATTTTAATATTTAGCGGATGCATTCGGCTGTTGGGAATGTAGAACCTTTGCGGGATTGCGGCGTATTCGAAAGAAGTTTTTTGCCCATTATTGACAAGAATTGCGGAATATGACATAGTAGCTACAAATATAGCCACATGGAGGAATGCAGTGAAATTTGCCAATGTTAGAGAACTTAAGAACAAGACGTCCGAGATATTGAGAAACGCAGAAAAAGAGGCGGTGATTATCACATCCAAGGGCAAACCGCGGGCAATTGTCACAGCGATTTCCGAAGAAGACTTTGAAGATTATCTGCTCGAAAAAAGCGTTGCTCTGCACGACATGCTCGCTGAATCGCAGGCAGCGTACCATAGCAAGGGCGGCGTAACTCTGGAGAATTACCTGTCAAAAAGGAAAAAGAGGCGTGGATATAAGAAATCTCAACTGAAAGAAGACGCTTTCTGAATGCTGATAGCTGAGGGCTTAGATGAAAGAATTTTACGCTCATAGCGTCGCAGGGAAGCCAAAGAGCGAATGGCAGGGGCTTGAGGTGCATCTGCTGAATGTCGCTGAGCTTGCAAAGAAGTTCGGGGATGAATTCGGCTCAGGCGAATGGGGATGGCTTGCGGGGCAAACATTGCAAAACAGGATATGGTAAAATGTAGTCATATGGGAGGTGTTTTATGCATAAGATAACAGATGTCAGGCCTCTGGAAGGATTTAGTATCTGGATAAAATTCTCTGATGGTGTTGAAGGCGTTATAGACCTTTCTGATATTTCCGGCAAGGGAGTGTTTTCAATATGGAAAGACCTTTCGCTTTTTCAAGCAGTTTTTATCGATCCCGGGAGCCATACAGTAGCATGGCCCGGGGGCATTGATTTATGTCCGGATTCGCTTTATGCTGAATTAACAGGCATTGATGTTTTTTCAAATAGAACTACATATGCCTGAAATAAGCAGATTCTACGGGATTATAATCTATTTTTATTTTCGGGAACATAACCCGCCGCACTTTCATGCAGTTTACGGAGAACACGAAGTTTTAATCGCAATAGAAGCTCTTGGAATAATCTCAGGCAGTTTACCTCCCCGTGCATTAGGACTTGTTATGGAATGGGCAACATTGCATCAACAGGAACTAATGCATGCGTGGAATCAGGCGCTGAACCATCAGCAACCGGGTAAAATAGAACCTCTGAAATAAAAATAGGCTTGAAGGAAAACTTATGGCTGAAAGCTGAGGGCTTAGATGAAAGAATTTTACGCTCATAGCGTCGCAGGGAA
>JASEIA010000166.1 GCA_030018575.1 Nanobdellota archaeon
CTTTAATGTATTGATGGTGTTTGATATTCCGATTTTTATGAGGGTGAATAGTTTTTCTTTTTGGGTAATTCTTTTATGCTCTTTTATGAAAAGGAAGGCTGGTAACGCAAAGATAAAGAAAAATAATGCCGTAAGGGGGAAAGTTAGTTTATACAGAGCTCCATTTGCGTATCCCGCTTCATAAAGCGGCTTTAGGGCCAGCATAGCTATTATTCCTCCGAGATAGCCAAGCCCCCACCCCAAACCTGAAATTCTGCCTGCTGTTTCTTCTGTGGATACATGCAGTAAAAATGAGTCGTAGAGAGTTTGAGCAATTTCAAAACATAAATTTGTAACAATGAAAAGCACAAGCGCAAAGAGCAACATGTTTGGGCCTGTAAAATATAATGCGGCAGTGCCAACCATCGATAACAAACCAAAGATTATGAATTTTCTTTTTCTTCTTGTATCGTGGTCTGCAATTGCTCCAATGATGGGGCTCGCAAGACCGCCAAGAAGGATTGAAACACTGACTGCAAATCCCCACCAAAAATCCCCATTTGTTCCGCCGGCAATTACTTCTCTAAAGAAAATGGGGAAAACAAAACTCAAAATAAGGATTGTATAAGCAGAATTTGCAAAATCATAGAATGCCCACGAAAGGGCCTCTTTTTTATTTGTTTCTCTGAAAAAATCTTTTATGAGCCTCATCTGCTTATGCTTATCCTAGCTTTGCTTCAAGCGAATCTTTTTCCATCTCTGCAATCCTTGCTTTTATCTTGCGGATGCCCCACGAGCACAGCTTGCCCGCACCAAAGTATCCAACGGCAACGCACGCAAGCATATCCTCAACTCCAAAAGCGATATTGCCGTCCTTGCTTAGCTCATGTGCCAATAATATAGCCTCACCAATCCCTGCAGCACCTGCGACAACGTAGCAACAATTTCTTAGTGCTTTTATTGTGTCTATGCCTCCCTGAAGACAGGATTTCCTCTCTTGATAACTTACAGCATCCTCTGCATCCTTTATCATCCTATCATAATCTTCCATTTTATTTTACCCCCTATAATCCAAGATGCATCTGATATAATTAATTTTTATCGTTATATCACGATATCATAAAGAAGTGCTGTATACATAGGGCATTAGTTTTTTTTCAGCATTCCTGAGATGAAACTGGTATGTGGAATATGAAACATTCATAAGCTTTGCAAGCGGTGCAATTTCTGTCTTGCGGGGATAACCGTAATAGCCGTGGCTTATCGCAAGCTCTATTGCCCGATGCTGCTTATCGGTAAGCCGCGGCATGGCTGTCATTATGGCTATGTTTTTGATTTTTTGTTTTTTCAAGTATGCAAGAGTTCCGCCATAATGCTTTTTTACTGCCTGCGCAACAGCCACAAGCTTTTCCCTTTCCCAACTTGCAATCTCAAAATGATGTATTCCTTCATTGGAAATCACAAGGGGCGTTGGATAGATAATCATGGGGTCGTATATTATGCTTATCGGCGGGTCCTGCTCCATGAGCCAGAATCCAAAATCCTTGCTCACCATGTCAATTTTTTCAGTGCGCCAGTCTTTCTTTAAGTCTGCAACAAAATCCGTTTTGGCCTTTTCTTCCCCCTGTATGTGCGCGGCCACCAAGACAAAAAATCTTCTCTTCTTAAAAAAGTTTGAGAGCGGATAGCCCATAACAGCCACCTTATGGCGCTTTGCCCTGCTAGATATGAATATGTCTTCTCTTGCCGGAATTATAATCTTCGCAGCCCACATAATACTATCGTGTTATAACGAGTATATAAATTTACCTCACTTCCACTACATTATACCCCGCCGCCTTTCTCAGCCTGTTCATCATTGTCTCTCCAATTCCCTGACAAGCTTTTCCACGTGCATGAGGAATGTTTTTGCGTGCTGTATTGACTCCTGCGCAGGCTCCATGTTGCTTTGCGGCAGCTGGCGGTAGGTAAACTTGCCGCGCTTTTCCTGCTCTTGAATAAGCAACCCGAGCAAAGAATCAGCTTTCACGAGCGTTGATTCATATAGCTGAAGCAATTTGACATCAAGTTTTCCGCTGGTAATGAAATAATAAGCAAATGCATCAAGCGTAGCCTTA
>JASEIA010000167.1 GCA_030018575.1 Nanobdellota archaeon
CAAATCTCTTCATCTCCTCCCAGATATGCACCTTGCCAAATCCTGACTCGTAGGTTATATCAATTGGATTGTATTGCGGAGGCGCGCTGCCAATGCAAGCTGAATTTCTTGCTGTCTGCTTTGCGTTTTCAACAAGCCCTCCCCAGTAAATGTCATATATGCCGCCAATCCTTGTTTCCCACTTGTCAGGCTCTGACACAAGGTATTCATCAAAGAACCATTTAAGGAAATCCTCATTCAGCCCCTTCTCAAGCTCTTTTCTTTCTTTCACTGCATTTTCAAGCTCAAATGAGCACCACGCCTCGTTGTTGTATATCTGCCTTACAGCATTCACTTCCGCAAAGGCATTTCCCCATGAGTCAAACATAAGGTGCGGCTCAATAACTCCCGAAGGCTGCCCCTTGCATTCCGCTGCAAATGCAACAGCGCCATTTTCCTCCTCCCATGTTTCACCCTGCACGCAGCCGAACTTAATCACATTGTTGTTCCACGGCGCGCAGACAGGCTTTGAGCAGTCGTCATCTGTTATGCATGCTGTGCACTGCTTTTTTGATTCGCATCCGTTAATCCAGTTTCCGTCGCAGTCAAAAAAGCCTGCATTGCACTCGCACCAGCCTTTTTCCTCATTGCAAAACTGGTTTTCATTGCAGCCGCCTTCGCAGATTTCCCTTTCGCCTCCGCAGGTAAGGTCCTGCGACTCACAGCCGTCATCATCATTGCCTTCCCTTCTGCCATTGCAGTCAACCCACCCTTCCTTGCAGTGGCACTGCCCCATCACATTATCGCAAGCCTGGTTTGAATGGCAATCCTCGTCCTTTGAGCACTGCTTTTCCTTTGACGCGAACCCCGTAATCCATCTGAAGAAAGCTCCTGTAATTCCTTCAGAAGGCTGCTGTTCTTCAGCACGCTTCTGCTTTTCCTCTGCTTTCTCTTCTTTGGCTCGCCTCACAACCTCAGGCTCAACAAAAACAGGCTCTGGTATTACAATCACAATCTTTCCAGCCTCCTCGCCGCCGTACTCCTTTTTATATATTTCATCAGGAATCCTCTTGCAGAAGCCGTTTGAGCATATTTCCTGCTCGCTGCCGCAGTCAGCGACAAGCCCGCATTTCTTTCCTGTCTCCTCAGGCCTTACTTCAATGCCTTCATAAACATCCTTGCTTATGCATTTGCCTGAATCAAGCACCTCATTTCCAGCGCATTCTATTTTTTTCCCGACAAAAGCGCATTCATTTCCCTTAAGCTCATATCCTTCAGGGCATTCAGGCTTTTGCTTTGCAATGCACTGCCCTTCCTCAAGCTCGTATCCTTCAGGGCATTTCTCTGCTTTTACAACGCAAACGCCCTCTCTCATTATATGAAGCTCGGGGCATTCAGTCGCATTCGGCTCAACAGGCAATTCCTTCTGCACGCATGTGTTCCCTTTGAACTCAAACCCCTCAGGGCATTCCTCGGGCTTTTCAACCTTTGGGACGCACTTGCCTTCCACTTCAACAAACCCTCCCTTGCATTCGAGCTTAACGACAAGAGGCACGCACTTATCCTCAAATTCAACAAATCCCTCGGCACACTTGCACTTGCCTTCCTTGTATTCCATGCCCTCACCGCACCTGGCAGAAACATTTGCATCTTCTTGGAGCAAACATTTGCCGTCAAAGCATACATTGCCCGTGCCGCAGACAACGCCTGTCCTGCAGTTCATCCTGTCATCGCAGTCAATCAGGTAGTCATTGTCATTGTCCTGCCCGTCATCGCATGTTTCAACTTCAATGCCGCACGGATTTTCTGATTCGCAGGTTTTTCCGTCTCCATCGCAGTCGTGGAATCCTGCCCTGCACTTGCATTTCTTGCCTTCCGCAACCTGGTTCTCTCCGCAGAACGCCTCCAGACCGCAGGGCACTGTCTGCTTTATTCCCCCGTGGCAGTTGAATATCTCGCATGGCAGCACCTGCATGTTGCCGTTGCATATGTAAGTTGTATCTTTGCACGGCGAGTATTGCTTTGACTCTGAGCAGTAAAATGCAACCTTCTGCCTGCACATGCCCTCGCAGGGCTTAAGCTGGTCAGGGTAATCCTT
>JASEIA010000168.1:0-1363 GCA_030018575.1 Nanobdellota archaeon
CCCAAGATAAAGGGAAGCGTGACGGAATTGCAGACAGGGCTGAAACTCCGAAATCTTAACACAGGAGACGAGATTGAATCGCTCGGAGGGCCCAATGAGGAGGATTTACTTATCTCAGTCAGGGAAGGACACAATATTATCGGGCGCATAAGGATAGACACTAAAAACGTGAGAGAATGGAATAAGAGGTTTGTGCAGCAGATAACGAATTACCTTGACCAAAATAAGGCGGAGGTAGGGATTATAGCAACCACTACCATGCCCAAAGAAGCGTTTGGCGATACAGTATATTGGGATGCTCGCAACAGGATAATAATCTGCTCTATAAATCATATCGAGCCGGCGTATCTCCTGTCAAGATTTGCCATATGGAAAATGCATAGAATTTCGCTTGAATGCGGAAAAAAGCTGAATGCCATCGAGAGGCAGAGAGATGTTCTTGATAAGATAGGCACTTTCCTCAAAAGCCACAAAATAAGGGTCCATATGGAATGTATCCTCAATAGTATAAACGAAAGTGACAAGGCCCTGCAGAAGATAGACCAACAGATATCCCGGGGCATAGAAAAACTGAAAGGGTACAATAACCAGGTAGTAGAATCGGCATACAGGGCATTGGATTACGAAAATGAGCTGCAGAAAGTGGTGGGCGGTGATGCATAATGGTTAAAAAGGCGCCTTTTCCTGTTGTAAGAAACATGCCTGAATATGTTTATATAGTCCCTGTAGGGGAGCAAAGCGAACCCGTGATAGAAGGATTTAGGCATGTCAAGGATATAGGCAGGGCATACCTGTTATGCACGAATAAAACCAGGCTGAACGCTGATAAAATCAAGGAGAAGATAGCCCCGCTCTTTCCAAGGTGCGAGGTTGTGGAAACGAGCGCGGACAATCTTGACAAGGTTATTTCAGATGTCCTTGCCATCATGTCCGAAAACAGGGATATGATGAAAAAGGCAAATACCCACCGGGTTCTTATTGCAAACATTACCGGTGGAACAAAAATGATGAGCATTGGATGCTACCTTGCAGGGCTCTTTTTTGCAGAGAGGGTATTGTATATTTTCAAGGAAGCAACTGGCTCCATGAGAGCATTGGATGTCCCTTTAGTCAAGGTAGAGCTAAATGAGCTTACCAAAAAGAAGGATATAAAACTAAGGATATTGAACCACTTGCTTGAAAAAGAAACAAACCTTGAAATTCTAGCCCAAAGGTTTAAACTGACAAAGCCAACCGTATGGGCACACCTTAAGGCACTGGAAGATAAGCATTTAATAGAAAAGAAAGTTACGGGAAGAAATGTGAATTATACGATTACTACAACAGGCAGGCTGCTGCTTAACGTGGAGGGCATAAAAAATGG
>JASEIA010000168.1:1373-1622 GCA_030018575.1 Nanobdellota archaeon
AAATAATTCAACTACATTAAACTGGTATACAAAAGCGCCGATTGAAGGAGAAGTTGATGTAGAGCAGTTTCTAACGGAGTTTGCTGATTATATTGCTAGACTGGACAAAAGCTGCGAAACAGACAGTGAGTTCGTGGATAAGGTTTATGATTTCTTGAAATCCCGCATAGAACTGCAAGTTGTTCCGCCTGATGCACGGCTGCCGACAACATCATTATGGTCGCATTTAAAGCTAACAAGCGCTCTCGC
>JASEIA010000168.1:1632-2066 GCA_030018575.1 Nanobdellota archaeon
TGTGCCTTGCAGCCGCAGAACCGCATAAATTTAGTATGGAAGACAATCCCAAGATAAGATTGTGTGCCCTTTTGCATGACATTGGAAAAATATACATCTATGATAAAAGGGGGGAGTACATGAAGGAGTTTGAGAGCGGGAACATAGGGAACAAGGGGAAATACCACGTCATAAAAACAAGGGACTTTCTGGTAGGGGTTTCGAAGAGAGCCAAATTGAGAAGGTTTTCGGAAATATTTGAATTTGCTGTAAGAAATGCACCCAAGCATCATAAGAATGAAATGTTGTATGGAGAATTTGCAGTATTGCCCGGAGACATTATGCCTTCCATGGTCGCGGATGCGGACACTTATGCTTCAATTGGGGACAGGACTTATGAAGTAAGGGTTAAGGAAAAGGTTACAAAAGAACAACTTGAAAAAGGTGTGGAAGTG
>JASEIA010000169.1 GCA_030018575.1 Nanobdellota archaeon
AAACCGCAAAAATCGTTTAAGAAAGGCACCATCTGCCGATGTTTGAACAATATCCGATTTTGTGAAGTCATGTGTAGGCTAGTGACATTTGTGAGGATTTCAGGCATTGCTTTGTATGCGCTTCCAGCATTACTCTTAATTTGCAAGTATTTCCCTGCATTGCAAAGCGGATTAAGCATTCATGGTTGTCTGATTTTAGCCCTTCTTTAAGCAAAAGCGCAGTAAGCAATTCTTTGATAATTTCATAATAATCCTCTGCTATCACTGAAGCGGTTTCCGCATCAAGTTCTATCCGGTCAACCACCCTCATTCTCACAAGGCACATCTTTACAATGGAGCTTATCTTTTGCTTGTCAGGCTCAACCTCCTTTATGTGCGCCTTAATGCAGTCATTCCATGGCATAAGCGGCTTCATTTTACCTTTAAGTACCCCCTCAGTTTTACCCCGTTGATTATGTTATTTAGCAATTCAGGCGATAATTTATTTAAGTCAGGCTCAAAAAAAAGGTTAATGGAGTGCTTTAATTGCTTTTCAAACCGGGTTAAATCCAATGCCTTTTCATTTGCCTGGGCAAAAATATCTATGTCGCTTTTCAGGTCATACTCTGCTTTTGCAAAAGAGCCGAAAAGCACTAAACATCTCGGATTCAATTCCTGCTCAAGGAAATCCAAAAGCCCAGAATAAAGTATTTGCTTTAAAGCTGCATGGCGCTTGTAAAGCTTGTATCCTTCGCTTGATGAATTAGCTATAAACGCCGGAAAAACCCCGCGTGTTCTTTTCGCTATAAATTTGTCTTTGCACAGTTTAGCCACATGGAAGGAAACGGTGGATTTTGGAATTTTAAGCATTCTTGATATCTCCCTTATGTGAAATTCCCTTTCAGGATTCTCCAGAAAAAGGAGAACTATCTTATGTCCCATTTTATTGTCCAATAGTCCAATATTATCGGACATATATAAATCTTGCGCCTTGTCTGCTTGCCTTTTTCTTTTAGGTTTATTCATTTTTGCCATTTTTCATGATTTTTTGTGCTATAAACTCGCTCTGACACTCTGCCCTGCTCCGCTCAGATGTTCACTTCGCTCCGCTCCACGCCCGACGGCTCGCCCTGCCGCCTATACTTACTTCTTAGCAAACGTCTTCGCAACCATCAAAGGGAATAATATCGTAGCATCGCCAAACACCTTTATTGACTCGCCTTTCAGCTTACCCCATGAAACAGCCTCATCAGGGCGAGCATTTGAGTCAGCTCCGTCCCATTCCTCCCCTGTATTCACGTAAACAGCGTAATCAGCGCCGTTCCTCATCATGTTGGCATTGCATATGTGGTGCTTCATAACGCCTCCGCCAAGAAGTATAATGCCTGTTTTCTTCTGCGTTATTGTAAACTCATTTAATTTATGAATGTCAGCTGCAATGTCCATCTTAAAGTCAGGATGCTTGTACATGAAGAAGTGAATCATGTCACCTATGCTGCCGTCTGTGATTGCAGGGCAGTACACGTCAATGTCATTCTTCCAGCACCAGTAATAGATGCTTTGCTCATTGTTTATCTCTTTGCCAAGCAGCTTTATGAAATCAGAAACAGAAATAACCTTTCCTTTCTTCTGCTCCTTATACGCTCTTTCCAATATCGGCGTCAAAAACTCCTCAAACCTGCAGTACCTTGCATTAGGGATAAGTATATTGCCTGCCCTGTTCACCCCCTGCTCGCGAAGCATCTCGCCTGACGCAGAAAACTTCCCAAGCTTGAAATCCCCAAGGCACTTTATAATGTCCTCTTCAATGCCTCCGGCGGTTGTAACCAAAACATTAACCTTCTTGTGCTCTGCAAGATACCTTATTACATCACGAATTCCTGAAGTCACTAAGTTAGAAGTATATCCAAGATAGATTGTTGCTTTCTCCTTAATCATCTTCTCAATCAATTCAACTGCTTTTGCAAAGTGTGTTGCCTGGAAACCTGTTGAAAGAAAGCTGTCCAGTATTTTATCATAATCAATGCCCT
>JASEIA010000016.1 GCA_030018575.1 Nanobdellota archaeon
AAGGAGCTTTGCCTTAAGCCTCTTTCCGTATCTTGCTCCGAACCTTGCCGCTGATTTTAAAACTTTTGTTGCCATATTGTTACCTAGTAGGTAGTTGGTGGTGGGTAGCAGGTAGCGACTACTAACCAACGACTATAAGCTACTTACACTTTGGAAACGAGAGGTATTTATAAATGTTCCTAATTTCCCCCCCTCATAAAAAAGGAGGTAAAAATGGTGGGGCTACTCGGATTCGAACCGAGGTCTTTCGCTCCCAAAGCGAAAAGGATAACCAAGCTACCCCATAGCCCCTCAACTTCAAAAAGAGGTTCTGCCTTCTTTATAACCTTTTCTTTTTCGCACTTCTCGTGGATACATTTTTAAACTTCACAATATTACTTTAATCCAGTAAAAGAGCTGGTATAATGGGTTATATGCTGTTGAAGGAAAAAGCAAGCTTTATGTCTCTTATTATAATATGCGCGATATTTTCAATTTACCTCATTAATCCTGTTTCAGCAGAAGAGACTTCTGGCACAGGAGAAAATCTCGGCTGCTGCGAAAGGACAAATTCAGGCGAAAGCTGCAGATACACGAATGTTGAAGACTGTGTCAGCACGCCGCCCTTCAATGTAGGCAGTTTCCAAAGGTGCGAGGATTCAGCTTTCTGCAAGCCTGGATGCTGCATTTCCCCTGACGGCGGATGCTCAAGGCAGGTTTCAAAAGGAACATGTAAATCTGCCGGGGACGGATATACCTGGAACCAGGATGCAACATGCAATATTGAAAAATGCCAGAAAGGCTGCTGCGTTCTTGGGGGCGTGGAATGCAAGTATACAACAGCAAAAAGATGCTCGGGAATAACAGCTAACTTTGAGGGGCTTTCGTTGGATTTCAGGAATGCAGTCGGAAGCGAGCAGGAATGCACTAACATATGCAAGCAGCAGGATGACGGATGCTGCGTGAAAGCAACAGGGGAATGCACAAGGACAACAAGAGAAATGTGCGGGCTTTCAGACGGCACAGGCTCTGACGGTTTTTATAAGGATGCACTTTGCAGCAATCCCAATCTACAAAATGCGTGCGACCCGAAATGCAGGGAAAAGGCAAGAATGGGCTGCGTTGAAGGGCTCGAAGATGTTTATTATTTTGACTCATGCGGAAACAGGGAAGGCGTTGTTACTGAGCCAATAACAGGAGGAGATGCCCCAAACGGAGACTGCGATTATGCAAGGGGCACTCTTTGCTCAGGCGCTGACAAGAATCATCCCACTGCTTACTGCAAGAGCGTGAACTGCAAAGGGGCAGAGCTGAGCAATTATGAGCAGATAAATTACGATGATGGCGTCAACAGGTACAATGGGGAGTCATGGTGCATTTATGACTCAAAGCCAGGACCTGCATTAGACACAGTGGGAAGCAGGCACTGGCGCCATATTTGTATTAATGGAGAAGAGATTGTTGAGCCTTGCAAGGATTTTCGAGAAGAGTATTGTATGCAGATGGACGTAAAAGGTGTTGATCCTTACGACTATAGTTATAGAGAATCCGGCTGTATAAAGAACGATGCAATAACCTGCACAATGGATTGCAATACAGCAAAAGAAGCAGCAAGAGAATACGAAATAATAGCAAAAACAAGATCAGATAAAAGCTGCTGCGAATCTTCATCGAGAGATTGTGTATGGCAATGGGTTAATGCAGAAGAAACAAAAGGTACTTGCTTGCCAAGAGTCACTCCTGGAATTGCATTTTGGGGGGATGAGGAAGGTAATGTAAACCAGAATGCTAGGGCAATTTGCAACAAAAAGAGCATAGAAGAATATCAAACCTACTGGCAGGAAAATGTGTTTGATAATTTTAACTGGGAATGTACTGATAAATGTGAGGCTTACAGCGATTCGTATCTTAAAACAAACAATTTGTATTGCACAAGCGCAGGTGATTGCGGCGCGAAGTACAATTATCGCGGAAGTTGGAATAATGAAGCTTATTTTAGAGGATGGGAAGGGGATTCTCAAAGCAGTAGTGACAAGCATTATATGAGCGATACAGACCTACCGGAGAGTTATACTTATAATTATCTTACGCAAAAAGAGAATATAGGAAATGGCATCTATGGCGGTGAAATAGAATCTACAGGTGAAGTTCCCAGCGCGCTAATGTTTATATATGGCGTAGGCAGTGATTTACCAGGAACCTTAGCTACAGCAAAAGCTGTAGGATGGGTTGCAGTTTCTATAACTGCAACTATAGTTGTTGTGGCAGTAATAGCAACTTATGTAATAGCTGAAAGCTTGGGAATTGTCGTGGGAATGTCTGCAGTATTTGGTCCGGCAGGATGGATAGTGGGTGCAATTATGGCTGCTATTGCAATTATACTCTTAGCATTAACTTACAGCGGGGACTCTGAAAAGAGAAATGTATTCACAAACTGTGAGCCGTGGATTGCACCTGTTGGTGGAGAAGATTGTGAAAAATGCGACGAAGTTGATGAAAAGACAGGTAAGAACCTGCACCCATGCTCTGAATATAGGTGCAGGAGCCTGGGGCAGCAGTGCAAGTTCATTGCTGAAAATGAAGGCACTACAAAAGGCTCGTGCTACAATGAGGACCCGAATGATGTAACAAAGCCCCAGATAAAGCCCTGGTTTGGCGAAGGGGGCAATTACCCCCTGGCAGTCTGGAAGAGGGAAAGGACAAGCGAAGGCCCGCAAAGAGTTGAAGTGCATTCAGAATACCAGATTAATGTCCTGCCTTCATCAACAAAATACAATAGTGGCTATGAAATCACAGCAAAACTTCCATCATTCTCAACAATAGAGTTCGGGATAAAGACTGACAACAAGCCAAGCCAATGCAAATACTCCACAGAATACAGCCCAGACATGACATTCGCAACAGCAGGAAACTGGTTTGACGACAATTATTATTCAAAAGAGCACAACAAGACTATATTCGGATTATTGCCTAATAAGACTTACACTTATTATATAATTTGCAGGGGCGCAAACGGCTATCCAAAAGAAGATGAAAGAACCCCGCCTTTCAAGATTACATTTGAAACAGGCGAGGGGCCTGACCTTGAACCGCCATTTATTGTTGGCTCTTATCCTCAAAATAATGGATATGTAAAAGCAGAAGAAGATTTAAAGCCATTATTTTACATTGACGAGGTATCTCCATTCAAATGCAAGATGGCAAAAGCAGATATGGATTATAGCCTTATGGATATGAATCTTAGTTGTATAAATGATGCAGCAGAAGGATTTATGAGCGGATACAGTTTATGCGCAGCAAACCTGACACTGCATCAGGGAGTGAACACTTATTACATACGGTGCAGGGATGAGCCAATAACAGGCACTCCTGCAAACACCATGGAAGAAAGCTATGTTTACAGCGTAATACAGAGCGAGCCTCTTTTAATCAACAATGTCCTGCCGCCTTCAGGCACTACATATTACACAAGGAATGTGACAATGCAGGTTGTGACTGAGAAAGGGGCATTCAGCGGAAAGGCAATATGCAGCTATGAGGAAACAACTACAAGGCTAATTTCAGGAGAATTCTTCCAGACAGATTCGGCACAACACCTGCAGGAATTTTCAGGATTACCCACCAGAGCATATAACTTCCAGATTGACTGCTTTGACAGCGTAGGCAATGAAGCGTCTGCAGCAACAAACTTTAGTGTAGAAGCTGACACAATCCCGCCGAACGTGATTGCGCTCTACAAGGTTGCATCCGGACTGCACTTAACACTTGACGAGAAAGCAAGCTGCGAGTACAGCAACACCAAATTCAGCTACGGAACAGGCACTTCTGCTTCAACAGACTCGGAAACAGCCGTATTCCCTGCCACAATGAAGCAGTATTACATCATCTGCAAGGACAAGTTCGGCAACACAATGCCTGAGATTATGGTGAAGACAGAGATTTAACATAATTGCAAGCCTCCTTTTAGCATTGCTTTGTCTATTGAATGCAGGGTTCGCTTCAAAGCTCACCATAAGGTTTTCTCATTGGCATTCGAAACGTCTTCGGAAATGACGAAAGGTTTATAAACAGAGCAGTAAATTGCATAGCCTAGCGGGCTTAAGCCTGCGAAGATATAGGAGAGCAAATAAAATGGAAGGATATAGAGACAGAGGGCCGAGGCGCTTTGGCGGCGGCGGATTTGACGGGCCGCAAAGAAGCTTTGCACCGGTCAAGGTTGGAGACGTGTTGGATGTGAAGATAGAGTCAGTCGGCGCAAAAGGCGACGGCGTGGCAAAGGTGAAAGGCTTTGTGCTTTTTGTCCCGGGAGTTCAGGAAGGGCAGGATGTCAAGGTCAAAGTAACAAGAGTCCTCAGGAAAGCTGGATTCGCAGAAGTTGTCGGCGAGGGAGCTGCAACCTCTGAAGAAGCGGCGGAAGAAACTGCTGAAGAGGCGCCTGCTGAAGAAGCGGCGGAAGAAACTGCTGAAGAGGCGCCTGCTGAAGAAGCGCAGGAAACCGAGGATTTTGGCGGAGAGGAAGAGCAGCAGTAAGCAATTTCCTCTTTTTTTCTTAATTTTTATTTTCTTACAAACATGCATGTTTGTGAGATATGGAACGCAGTGACTTTTCTTCAGTATTTTCCTTTTTTCAGTTTTTTTGTAAAATTTTCAAATTTTGAGTGCAAATGTTTTTTAAGGGCAAACACTATCTCTATGTTTATGGCAAAAACCGGGTGCAAGATTGATGATTTCATAGATTACAGCAATGCAATAAGCTGCATCTATGGAAAACCCGCGACAGGAAAGACAACATTATGCCTAATGGCGGCTGCAAGAGAAAAAGGCAAGGTTGTTTTCATTGAGACGGAAAGCGGGTTCTCTGCAGACAGGATGGAGCAGATTGCAGGCAATATCAATGATAACTTTGTGCTTATTCCAGTGAGAAGCTTTGAAGAGCAGTGCAGGGCAGTTGAAAGCCTATTGGAGCTGAAAGGAAAAATCTCTTTAGTGATAATTGACTCATTCACTGCATTGTACAGGCAGGAGTTACAAAACAAGAAAGATGCAAATCCATTGCTTTCAAGGCAATTAAGCATACTGAAAGAGATTTCAGCAACAGCGCCCGTATTAATCACAAGCCAGGTTTACATGACAATGGATAAAAAAGATGTCGGGCCTGTCGGAAGCAACATGCTGAAGAGCTGGTGCAACAACCTTGTAAAGCTTCACGATGATGGAAAGAATAGATTGCTTTTTATTGAGAAATCAACAAAAGGAAGCCATGCAGACATTTGCTTTGAAATCACTAACGAAGGGATAAAGACAAAATAATGATGTTCTGCAAGAACTAGCCTTGAATGTCATCTCCCTTTATGGCAGCCCAGCATATGCCTCTTTGAATGTTAACGCATTAACCATAAGCCTCGAATATTTCTTCTTTGTTAATCGATTAACGGGCAGATTTTTCTGGAGCAGACAAGCCCTATATCTTCTTCTTTGCTTTTTCAGCTTCTGCTTTAAATCTCTGCCTTATGTCCAGAATCTTGTTTTCATCAAGCCTGTCGGTTATGCACTTGCACTTTACAATAAATGGAGGCGCGCTTTCCAAAATTTTCCGGGATTGCTCATCAGGGACTTCCCTGTTCACATAATACTGGGAATCCAACCTTGCCGCCATTGCATCCTGGATTAGCGCAAGCTCATCCTCATTGAAATAATCTTTTAAGAAATGCCCTGCAAATGCCAATGTGCAGGCATGGATTTCGCATTTAATTCCAATTCTTTGGAGAACAGCGTAGAGGGCAAAATACATCGAATAATAGGCTTTGGCAATTTTCCATTCCGGAACTTTTTCTGTTCTTGCTGAGCCAATGGCATTTTCCGCCTTGATTAAATACCCCTCTGCAAGATTAGCGTTCGGCTCTACAAGGCAAGGCCCGTCCTTTTTCCTTATGCACCACCCTATTTCAGCCATTTCTTAAACACAGCTGTAACAAACTGCTCTGAGTTTAAAAAGATTACGTGGCTTTTCAGCACTTCTTTCAGGAGTATGTCAGAGCTCAATGAATCTTCAAAAATACTGAATGGATACCTTTTTACATTGATATCTATTCCATATGCATACCCTGCCTTCTTAACAGCGCCGGCATCGCACTCGCCGGCGACAAATATGTCCAAGTCCGAATCTTTTTTCTCAATGCCTTTTGCATAGCTTCCGAATATTGCGCCTATGCCTTTTATATGCGGCTTTATCTTTGCTATAACTTCTGCTATTAACGCATGGCTTTCCTTGAATGCAATTGCCTTATACTGCTCTGCCATTGACAGATAATCCACTGCAGACTCTGTTTGCTTAATTGAATAAACCTTTGTCCTGCCGCGCATTCTGGATTCAACAGCCGCCTTGCCCTCAAGATTCTTGAGCGCAAGCTGCGCCGCGCGCGGGCTTAAGCGCAATATCCTTGCAATCTCCCTTATATGGTATTCCCTGCTGTAATCAGTAAATAAGGAAACAATCCTTAATTGCAGTTCCGTAATGTTTAATTTTTTATACATATGTATAATTTAGTATACACTTATTAATAAACTTTCCGCATAAGGCAGACGCGCAGCATAAAAGAATCAGATTTGCTTCTTAGCCGCCTTTTTATTCGCAGGCGCTTTTTTAGGCGCCTTTTTAATCGGTTTTTCAGTTTTTTTCTCAGCAGGAAATGCCTTTTTCTCAAACTCTTTTGCTTCCTTCTTTGCACTTAAAAATCCTTTGGATTTTTGGTGCCCTGAAAAAGCCCCTTTTTCGAGGGCCCCTGCAGGCGGCATCTTCAATAATTCAGCATGCGACAATACGCCCTGCTCTTCTTCCTTTTTTTTGTCTTCCTGCTGCTTTCTCCATTCAACCTTCAAAGGGCACATCTTGTTTATGCAGTATTCAAACGGCCTTTTGCCGGCGCGAATCACAAGAACCATCGGGAAGCCGCATTTCTCGCATTTCTTTTCAGTCGGCTTTGGCAATCCGTAAGGCAGGCTATAAGTCGTCTTGCAGTCTGGATAGCCGGAACACGCGACAAACCTTGTCTTAAAGCGCTTTGAAAATAAAATCCTTAAGTCTTTTCCGCAGTTCCGGCACTTTCCGACTATTGTCTCCCTGTCCCTCGTTATCTTTGTCGCCTCAGAAAGCCCCTCGCCTATCGGCTTTTCATTTGCCTTGAATTTCGCGAGCACTTTTGTAAGGATATTTCTCGCATCCTGCAAAACTTCTGAGCCTTTTTTCTTGTCTTCCTTAATCATTTCCATCTGGTTTTCAAACTTTCTTGTGAGCTTTTCGTCAAGAATCTCAGGGCAATACTTCAGCAGGGTACTGACTATTGCCATGCCAAGCTCAGTAACTTCAATTGCAGTGTTTTTTGCATAGTCCCTCTTGAACAGGTTGTCGACAATTTCAGAGCGCGTTGCCTTTGTGCCTAATCCTTTTGATTCCAACGCCTTTACCAAAGAAGCGGCTGTGTATCTCTTCGGAGGCTGGGTTTCCCTGTCGTGCATTTTCAATTCATCAACCTTTAATTGCTGCCCGACGGATAATCCGGGCATTTCCTTTTCCTCAAACTTTGCATACTGCCTGTAAAGCCTGTGCCAGCCCTCTTCAATTGTCCTTGTTCCCTGCGCTAAGAATTTCTCCCCGTTTACGTCAATCTCAACGCTTACTGTTTCCCTTTTTGCCTTGTCCCCGAAAGATGCGAGAGTCCTTCTTACAATCAGGTCAAATATCTTCATCTGCCTTTCATCCAGGTCCTTCACTGTCTCGCCTGTGAAATATATTGCAGGGTGCGCAGGGTCTGTCTTTGTTCCGTTGTTTGGGGCGAGAGTTTTTTTTGCAAGAAGCTCCCTGCACAATGCCTCATACTCAAACATTTTCGAAAGCTTTGTGATTATTTTCTTATACCCGACTGAAGGCGGAAGCTGGTTTGAGCTTGTCCTCGGGTAAGATATGTAGGAATTTGTATAAAGGTACTGCGCAATCTCCATGGTTTCTTTCGGCGAAATACCGAACTGCTTGTATGCCTCAATCTGCAGTGCAGTCAAATCAAAAGGGTGCGGAGGCAATTGGTCAAACTGGTTTGCGTCTATTTTTGAGACAACTGCTTTTCCTTGTTTTGCATTCTGAAAAGCGGCACTTGCCTTTTCCTTTTCCCGGAACTTGTCCGCCTCGTGCCATGCATCAACTCCATTTGCCAATAACTGCAGCTGCCAGAACGGCACGGGGATAAATTCTTTTATTGCCTTTTCCCTGTCTGCAAGTATTTTCAATGCAGGGCCCTGCACCCTTCCTGACGAGAGAATCTTGAACATGCCTGTCGCGTTTTTCACAGACAATGTCAGCGCCCTGCTCAGGTTAATGCCGTAATAATAATCAAGCTCGTGCCTCGTGATTCCAGCCTCTGCCTGCAGGAATTCAATGTGAGGCCTTACATTCTTGTAGGACTCAAGCAAGTCCTCAGATGTTGTTGTTGAGAATTTCATTCTTTTTGCATCCTTCTTCTTGCAGAGGAATCTCAGGATATTAAACCCTATAACTTCCCCCTCAACATCAAAGTCCGTTGCTATCGTGAATGAGTCTGCGTCCTTTACAAGGGATTTTATTGCATTGAGGTAAAGCTTTGAATAGGCAGCATGCTTCTCAACTTCACCCAATGGCTTCCATTCAACGTCAAACACAGGATATGTCCAGCCGCGCTTTTCCTTTTCAGCGAGAGTGTAGAGATGGCCGACAGCGCACGCGACAATAATATCTTTCCCATTATGCTTAAGCTTGTAGTAAGGGACTTTCTTGCTGTACGACAGCTTTTCCATCTTGCCTTGAGCCAATGCAGATGATATTTTCTCAGCAGTGCTTGGTTTTTCAGTTATTATCATTTCCGCCATAATTTCCTTTAAGTGTAGGGAACTCCTATAAATAGATTGTGGCTGGGTTGTAGCAAAGGCAGTATGCAGACAACTACGAACCACAAGCTGCCTGCTAATAACTGCAAACCCAAAAAGCTGATGCAGTCTGCCAGTATCGTCTGCCAGTAAACTTTATATACCTATATATAATAGATAAATTGATATGAATACTAAAAGAGGGCAAGTCACGCTATTTGTAATATTGGGGATTGTAATTGTCGCAATCATTGTTCTTTTGCTTGCATTCAGGAAAGACATAATGCCAATGACTGGCACGCCCGAGAACCTTGACAAGGTAATGAGAAACATTGACAAGGGAATAAAAGAGTGCATGGCGAATTCCGCTGACGAGCCTATAAAAAGAATAGGGCTGCAGGGCGGATACCTGTCAACCCCGGAAGGAAGCTACAGGAGATGGAATGACAATGCAATAAGCTACTTATGCTATAACCAGGCAGGAAAGGAGACCTGCACAAACAGGTTCCTTACGCTGGGAAACATGGAGAGGCAGCTTTCAGAAGCCATAAAAGAGAACATGGGAAAATGCTTTGACATTGAAGGATTTGCAGACCTCGGGCTGATAAAGACAATAGAAGTAATGCCTGTGGACAATATGGACGTCAAAGTCATAATCACAAAAGACATTGTCACTGTGGAGCTTAATGCAAAGGTTGAAGTAAAAGGCTCAGGCGGCTCAAAAGTAAATAAAAAGTTTGAAGTGCCGATAAGAAGCCCGCTGGGAGAATTGTATGATGTTAGCCAGGATATACTTGACGCTGAGACTGCCATTGGGAGGTTTGACCAGCTGACATATATGCTTGCAAAGATGAGCAGGTACACAATTTACATTCAGAAGCCTTACCCTGACAAGATTTACCAGATTAAGCTAAGGGAAAAGGATTATATATTCCAGTTTGCTGTTGAGGGAGAGCCTAGTTAAGTGGGTGGGTGGCAGCGCGCAGGTAGTAGGCGGCAGCTAGCGGATGCGTGCTAAAGGCTAACAGCCAAAGGAAGCAAGATGAAGAAGGCAATATTATTATTACTCGCATTTTTGGTTTCTGTTAGTTTTGCTTATGCGGCAAACGGCTGCGCAGAAAAGACAAAGGCGGGAGAATGGTGCGTTTACACTTCGGAAGACAATGTTGAAGCGGGGGCTAAATTCACCCCCACAATCTGCGAGCAGACAAGCTACTGCAAAATTGGCTGCTGCTACAGCTCTGACGAGGGAAGATGCTTCAGGAACACGCCAAGGGCCGCGTGCACTGCGGAGGGCGCTACATGGAACCAGGATGCAATGTGCGGAATTGGCCAGTGCACAAAAGGATGTTGTGTTTTGGGCGACCAGGCATTTTTTGTCACAGAAGTAAAATGCAAGCAGACAGCATCAATGTACCCTGAAGTCCAGATGGTTTATAATAAGGATATAAAATCAGAAGCTGAATGCGTTGCTTCTGCAAAAAGCCAGGAGCTTGGCTGCTGCGTCAAGGAAGACGGATGCGGTTTCATGGCAAGGGCTTCATGCGGGGTTTCAGAAGAGCCGATAGCAGCCGGAGACAATACAACAAAAAAGGCGGCAGCGGGATTCTACAAGGACATGCTGTGCAGCAATGACCAGCTTAACTGCGGCTGCGCAAAGCAGAAAACAACCGGCTGCGTGGGAGAGGATGTTTACTGGTTTGACTCTTGCGGCAACAGGGAGAATATATATAATTCTGACAAAAGGGCATCCTACAACAACGGATATGTGCTGAAAGAGTCTGAGAGTTGCACAGGCAGTGCTGGCGACGTAAACTGCGGAAACTGCGATTACCCGGCAGGCAATGTATGCGGCGCTGACACTAAAAAAAAGATGGAAGTTGGAAACTACATCTGCATTGGGCTTGGCTGCAAGGAAACATACAAGGATGATGTTTCGCCGAATGCAAACGGAAGAAGCAAGAAAAACGGCGAAAGCTGGTGCGTGTTTGATTCAATGCCCGGACTCGCAAGGGATTTGGTAGGCTCAAGGCACTACAGGCACCTCTGTGTAAACGGCGAGGAGATGGTTGAGACATGCAAGGACTTCAGGGAAGAGATTTGCGTGCAGGGCAAGATGGGGGAAAGCGCGCTAAGAAACCTTGACGCATTAAGGCAGCTCTTTGGAGAAGGGGATTATGTTGAGGCAGGATGCAGAGACAACAGGCATGAGAACTGCTTTGCGTGCAACCAATATTTAAGTGAGCAGGAAAAGACATCAGGTCTTACCGAAACAATCATTGAAAAAAGAAAGGAATGCTGCAAGAATGAATACTTAAGGGACTGCTACTGGCTTCCTTCTGTAACAGCAGGAGCAGAGAAAGGGCTTGACGGAACTTGCGTTCCCCAGATTCCGCCTGGCTTGAAGTTCTGGGGCGATGCAAGCCAGAGCGAGCGGGCTGTGACAGCTTCAACAGATCCGGCTGCGCAGACATCAACGCCTTCATCAGCTGCTGATCAAAAATGCGGGCAGGCAAGCACTGAATGCATAGTCACTTACCAGATGAGGGGGCTGGAAAGGTTAATGGGAAAGTTTGGAAATGTTTTACGATACGCCCTGCTTATATCGCCGCAGGAAAGCGGCGGATGGAAGATTGTAAAGAATGAGCAGTGCACAAAGAAAGACTGGGTTATTGCAGGAAACCAGATATGCAAGAGCATAGGAGATTGCGGCGCATATTATAATATTCAAGGAAGAAGCACGCTCGGCGGATATCTAAATTCTCTTTGGGATGAGAGAGATTATGGCATTGACGGAAGAGCGAGAAAGCTGAAGACAGATGACATTGGCAATTATAAATCACTGCTTACAAGAAAAGAAGGGGAAGTGCCGGGCTTCCTTGAGAACGGCGGAGACTGGTGGATAGGCGTTACAACAACATTATTCTTATTCACAGACACTGGCGGCAAATTCCTTGAAGGAGCAACAGGCATAATGGGCGCAATACCAGGGGTTGGCGCAGGGATTGCAATGCCGCTCCAGGGCATAAGCGCGGCTGTTGGCGGCTTGAGGAATGTGTTTGGGCTGGGAAAACAGGCTGCATCGTGGTCCGCTGAGAGCCTTACTAAAGCAGGTGTTGCTTTGCCAGAAGGCGTCTCTCTTCCTGCAGTGGGGCAAACTGTAAATGTTGAAAGCTTAATGGGAGGAACTGCAGACAGTATAAGAGCAACTGCTTTAGAATCTGCAAGTGTAGGAGGAGTCAGCCAAGAAACATTAGAGACGTTTGGAAGAGCAAGAATCAGAAGGTTGGGTGGCGATGTTGCAGGCCAAACACCTGAAAAAATTTTAGAAGCAGGACAAAATGAATGGGCGGACCAATCCGTAGGCCTAGCAAAAGATAATGCAGCAGAAAAAATGCAAGCCCTACAAGCCCAAGGAGTTGTAAGCGAGCAGGGCGTGGTTCAGGCGCCAAGCAGCGGGTTCAGCAGCTTTATGGGATATGTGCAGGGCTACATGTGGGTAAGGCAGATTGCGCAGCTTGTTGACTTGATAGCCACAAAGAATGTTGATGAAACTTACACAATCACTTGCCAGCCATGGGAGCAGCCAGCAGGCGGAGACGACTGCGAAAAGTGCAATGAGCCGATGAAGCCTTGCTCTGAATACAAATGCAAATCATTGGGAGCTGTATGCACTCTTGTAAACCAGGGAACTTCAAACGAAAGCTGCGTTGCAATGGATGTCAATGATGTTAACAGCCCGATAATAACGCCGTGGAGGGAAATACTCACGCCGCCTTACGAGCTGGAAGAAGTGACTAAAGCAGGAAACCCTGGATATAAAATCAAGGGCAAGATACCGCCTTTCAAGCCGGTTATTGTCGGAATAAAGCTTGACGAGCCCGCTGCGTGCAAGTACAGCGTTGAGCCCGGCGTGAAGTTTGAGAACATGCCTGGAACATTCGGCTCCAGCTTATTGCTATATGAGCAGTTAATCACTTTCACATTGCCCTCTGAGCTTGCGCAGCAGAATGCGACAAGGGCAAACAAAGGGGAATATTCAATGTATATAAGGTGCAAGGACGCGAATAACAACCAGAATGAGAGGGATTATTTCATCAAGTTCCAGATAGATGACAGCCCTGACCTGACCCCGCCAAGCATCAGGTTCACAAGCATGAGGAATGACGGATATGTGGCTGCTGCAACAACTGAGATTGACTTCAGCATATATGTTGATGAGTATGCTGACTGCAAATGGAGCAGGAGGGACACTGAGTTTGAGCAGATGGAAAAAAGCTTTAACTGCAAGAACACAATGTTCGGGCAGAGCAGCATATATGCAGGCACATTTGAATGCTCAACAAGGCTTGAAAATCTTACAAAGACAGCAAACATGTTCTTCATAAGGTGCAGCGACAGGCCTGGAATGGAAAATACAACAAGAAACACCATGAGCGAAAGCGTCCCATTCAAGATAACCGGCAGCGATGCATTGAACATTACATCAATAAGCCCGTCAGGGGACCTTTTCACAAAGGACGCCACACTTAAAGTGCAGACAGTGAAAGGCGCTGAGGCAGGCAAGGCAAACTGCGGATACTCAACAACAGACGTTCTGTTCAGCAATATGATACTGTTTGCAAAGACAGGGGAAACAAGCCATGAGCAGGCATTCACTGAGTTGGACAAGGGAGACTACACATATTACGTGTCCTGCATGGACAAGGCTGGAAACGAGGCGAGGAAATCCACAAGCTTCAAGGTAACTGTTGATTCCATGCCTCCAATGCTTACAAGCGTGTACATTAACTCTGCATTCGGCTTATTGCACCTTGAGTTTGACGAGGAATGCACGTGCGAATATTCAACAGAGGCATCATCATTCGCATTTGGAGAAGGCACTCCGCTGGGAAATGCAAACATGAAAGTGCACGAAACCCAGATAACAGGCAATACTTACTATGTGAAGTGCAAGGACAGGTTTGACAACAAGGGCGATTACAGGATATTCAAGGAAACAGCGTCAAGCATAGAGGATTTCTTTTTTTAGAGCAAATACGTAATACTTCAGTATCCGAAAAGCTTAAATAAACACCCACCTTAGGTTTTAGCATGAGAAAAGCAATAAAGCTTACGCCGGTTGAACAATTCATTGTAAATAAAGTATGGACTATACGGCGCACAGGCCATTTCTTGAATTGGGATGAAATTAAAGGCGAACTGAGGTAGTGATGTTCAGGATAAAAATTGAAAGCCATGTTGTCAGATTCCTAAAAAAACTTGGCAAAAAAGAGAGAAATTATTTTTATGAGCGATTTGAAAAGCTTAGCCATGATAAAACAGGGTATAGGCTACTGGATGTTTCAAAAAATATAGAATTATGGGAATTAAGATGCTCCGCTCATCGGGTTTATTATACTGTAGAGCATGGGATGATTCTTATTGAAGATATAGAATATGAAGGCGATATTTACATTTCAGATTACAGCCATAAAGATGACCAACAACAAGTTATTAACAGGCTTAAGCGAAAAATAAGAAAATAAAGATTATGCAGGCAATGGCAGATGAAACAAAAAAAGAAGTTAAACCGGAAAGGGCAGATTATGGCTCAGCCTTTTGTGTATATATTTGCAATGATTCTCGGAGCGCTTATACTAATATGGGGCATCAAGATGGTTTATGACTTTCTCAGCGTTGCAAACAAGGCTGAGATTGGGCAGATGAAGGACAATATTGACAAGGAAGTGAAGACTTACATGAATTATGCAGAAGGCGCGTCAAAGCCGATAAAGCTTATGCTTCCCGGCAACATCAAATATCTCTGCGTTTCAAATTTAGAAAGCGATACAGTAAAATGCAAAATAAAGAAAGGCGCCGGCGCGCCTGCTAATTGCCCGAATATAGAGAATATTGACCCAACGCTGTCCAGCGTTATAAAAGCAAAGCAAAAGAACCTGCTTTTCACGCCGTTTGAAAAAGCCCAGCTTTTGAACGGCAAGTTCAAGATTGACAACCTGAAGCCGGCAGGGGATGCAAATCCCCTCTGCTATGCCAACGGCGCAACACTTATGCTTACTACAATGGCTGATTACGTGCAGGCAAGCTAGAACATAATTTTATAAAGCATTTAAGCTTATATTTTGCTGTATGGAAGCAATCTTCAAGTATATTTTCACAATGCTTGTCGGCGCAATGTTCATCATCTTCTTCATCGGCTTTGCGTACAAGCAAATTGGAAGCGCGGAAACAACTGACGCATTGGAATTGGTAAGGACATTTGACGATTACCTTCTTCTGCTGACTGCAAATGAGGAAGCAAAGGATGCGAGGGATTTCTCAGCAACAACGACAATCGGCTTTGACAAGGGAACAATCAGAAGCGGAGCGCAAAAAACAAACACAAACCGCATCGTGTATGCGCCTAATAAAATGACAGGGAAGAAAATAACAACAAGGACAATGAGATGGTCTTTCCCTTATCAGGTTGACAACTTCTTTTACATAACAAACAAGAATTACAGGCAGGTGATTGTCTCTGACGACACAAGCAAGGATTATGTGCAGGAATTAATGGAAGAGATAAACACTACTTTTGACATAAAGCATTTCTCAAAGAGCGATTTAAGCGCAAAAATATCAGCCATTGGAAGCATGTATCAGGGAATGGCAAACGTCACTTTTCTTCTGATATCAGATAATAATTGGGATACTGCAACAAAAAACAAGGTAAAAGCGGCAATCCCAAAAACTGTTTTCCTGTGGGCAAAAGCAGGGGGGGAAGAAACAGAGGATGAGCCTAATGCTAAATGGAGGCACGGCACAATCACATTTAGCGACGGGGAAACAGCCGCTTATCTTGAAAAAGAGATGCTTATTGGCGCGCTTTACGCGGGCACTTTTGAGAATTATGACTTCAACTTCAAAAGGGCAATGGACAGGCTTTCTGCAATCTCCGACATATACAAGAACAAAGCTGACCTGCTTGGCCGGACAAAGGGGCAGGCAGGCGGATGTGATGATTATACTGCAATATCTGCAGGAATAGGCAACCTTGGGGGCTATGGCAGGGATGGAGGCAGGAATGTGGAACAGATGATATCCACTGCTAAAGAAATTAAAAGGACAAACAAGCGGGAGTTTGGCGGCGAATGCCCGGCGGTGTTCTGATGAAGGGAAGGAAAAGTCTTATTCGCAACAAGAAAGGCGTCATTGAGATGATGGAAACCTTCATGATAATATTTGTTATATTCATACTCATGGGCATAGGCATGTTCTACTTTTTCAAGGCAAATGTGGCAGGAGGCAAGGAACTGCACAGGGATGTATGCCTTATGCAGACAACAGAGCTCATATCAGCAATAGCAAGGCTTCCTGACATAAACTGCAAGGAAAAGCACCCCTGCATAGACACTGCAAAGCTCGAGGCTTTTGCTTCAAAACCCGAGGCAGAGAAAAAAAAGGTAGTGGAATCAACTGTCTGCAGGAAAAACATCACAATAGAGCAGATATATCCTGAGCCTGATGAAAAAGGGCTGTGCAAGGGCAAGCAGGGCGATCCCAATTTCCCGAAAAACTGCAACCTGTGGCAGGTTTTCAGCGTTGAAGCGTCAAAAGTGAAAGGCAAGGCAGGGGAAGCAATTGCAGTGCCTGTGACATTGTATTATCCTACAAAAGGCGAGTATGGCATGGGAAAGATGGTAATAACAGTATATACGAGCTAAACATGGCCCGCTAACAGAGTGAAGTGAGAATGGAAGGAAAAACAAGCAAAGGAAAAAGGCGGCTTTTTAGAAGAGCTCAGGGAGGCGAAATGATAGGCCTGCTTGTAATAGTCATACTTATGGTAGTCATATTTGCAGTATATATCAGGTTTTCCTCAACCCCTGAATCAAAAGGAGAGGAAGCAAGGGTAAGCTCTGCAAACAACTATCTTGTAAGCAGCATGCTTAACTCCAATGTATGCCATGGAAAAAGTTTAGAAGACGCAATAAAAGCCTGGGGCAACAATGACAAAGCATGCCAGCAGGATGATATGGAAACATTCATAAGAATTGAAGCAGAAAGAATGCTTAAGGCATACTTTGGTGAAGTAAGATATCAAGGCAAGGGTGGAAAAAAGCCCTTTACGCTTACAATAAAGCCTGCTTCAGGAAGCGCCAAAACACCTATTATAATAGGAGAGACTGCCTTAAGCTGCGGAACCGGGGGAATAATGCCCTCAGAATTATATAATATAGGGCGCGTTGCCTCAATGCAGGTTAAAACGTGCGTTTCTTTGGCACAATAGCTTATTTTATATTATTTAAGCCAAAAATAGGAAGACATTTTAAGATGGTAATTCTATTTTGCCTCTAAAAGCCGTATAAATGCCAAATTTAATGAATTAAGGCTCCATATATATACTCGATAGCACAAATCTTTATAAAGGGGTACAGATATCTTTATAGTATCCATTAAGCCTTGCAGAGACATTGCTATGAATGACGACTGAAGCAAAGCGCACTGAAACCAAAAGTTTCAGGCGTGCTGAAAATCTCGGATTTTCGAGCACAGAGTGGACAGATATTCAGGAACATTAGGCGAAAGCCGACCTTCAAGGGCAGGCTGCCCTTGGCGGAATGAGAAAGCGAGGCTTTCTCAAGTGCGCAAAGCTAGGCTTTGCACACAAAAGAAAATAAAAACATAGGGAGGTGCTTGTAAAATGCAAGTACTAAAAACCTTAAAGAAAGTTGCGGCGATAGGAACAGGAGTCGCAATGCTGGGAGCTACTCTGACCGGAGCATTAGCCCTGGACTTGAGAAACTACCCTGCACCGTTTGTATCAGCAGCCGGTGTGTACGATGACAGCAACGTCTTCGTATATGGGGACATTGCTATCGCAGCAGACACGGTCGCTTTAAACGACATCGGAATGACACTGCAGTATATGGCCAAGACACCAGTAGTAACAGCCGGAGCAACAATAACCGGCACGGGCCTAAAGGCGCAGAAAGTGCCGCTTGGACAGGGATTGACAAACTCTACTTACCTGGACAGGGTGCTGCAGGACGATGATATAAGCACTTTGTTTGACGGCAAAGTAAACTTTGGCGGAACAGAGTATGACACGTCAGAAGAGCTGCAGATGTGCGATGAAGGCGGAAGAAAATACGGAGAGCCGTTCGTGGCAACATCCCTTATGTCAGACGATGACTACAAGAGGGACGTGTTCCTTGAAATGGGCAGGGACAAGATAAGGTACGCCTACAAGTTTGACAAGACAATAAACATCTCAAAAACAGTGTCAACAACAAGCCCCCTGGAAATTGACTTCCTTGGCAAGCCCCTGAAGATAACAGCTATTTCAGAAGGCGGCACAGGGTTTACCGCAAGGGTTGGAGACGAATACACCCTTAAAGCAGGAGACTCAGTAAGCATTGATGTTGACGGCGTGAAAAAGACAGTCAAGCTTGACAATGTCGGAACATCAAATGCAGTTGTCAATGTTGACGGCGTTACAAAGAGCATCAACCAAGGAAACACCGCAACAGTAAACAGCGTTGAAATTACAGTTGACTCTGTTACATCAAGGACAGCATTGGCAGAATCATCTGCAATACTCGTTCTTGGAAAGCAGGCGACTGAAACCTATGCAGACGGAGACGCATATGTCGGCGAGAACGTGGACAGCCCTAAATGGGTATGGGACATCAGAAAAATGGACAAGCAAGGCACAACCTCCTCGCAGGACTGCGATGCAGTATCCGAAGGGAATGAGAAGCTGGTTTTAAGGGTTGAAAACGACTTTGTCTTCCTTGACGACTCTGACAAGCCAACCGGCGTCGGGCAATGCCTTGACTTGCCGAACAAGTACCTGTCAATATGCATTGACAGCCTGTCAGTTCCAGAAGCAGACTTCAAGGAGCTAACAATGGAGTACAGCGAAAACCTTGATGTAAGCTACGCGGGCTGCGGAACCACATTTGACGCAGGCACAGCAGGCAGGGAGCCGGGTATCCTGGTTAAATTCGATGTGTCAGAAGGTCTTGAGCTGAGGAACACGGACTATGTGAGCAACGGCATGAACAACGTAAGCAACATTGTAAAGACAAAAGAGATACAACTTATACCTGACCCGGTGCTGTGTAACGACAGTGTTGGTTCACAAGGAAATGTGTTTGGTATACTAAATGTCTTTTACAAGACAACAGACAGCCCGCAGCAGTTCAAGTTCTACGGCGCAATTTACAACAACGACACAACAACCACAATTGCCAGGCTAAACCATGGAAGCACAAAAGAAGGCAATGGATTGCTGCGGCTTACAGGAAGAGCTTCTGACACTGTCTTGCCTTTGCAATGGAAGTTTGTTGCAGACACAGCAGGGGACCTGCACGGCGGATCTGAAGAACTGCATATGAACTGGTCATTGAGTACTAACTCAAGCGGAACCAGTTTGGGCTCTTCAACAGCAAACGATGCAGGCGAGTTGTACTGGAATCCTGGCGGAAGATGGTCTTTGACAGACATCTCCACAAAGGATGAGGACCACAGGACAGCATACGGCGTTGTCATAGCTGACCCGAAGAGCAACGGCGGCAGCCAGAGAGTAAAGCTCTTAGTGCCAAGCGACCTTGTTTACGCAAACATCGTCGTTAAGGGAAGCTCATCAAAGGTAACCAGCGGAAGCACAAGCTACGTGCCGACAAAGGTTTCGCCTGTGCATATGACTGCAAGCAAGGTAACATCGCCAACCAACTATAACTTAATCGTTGTAGGCGGTCCTTGCGCAAACCCGCTGGCAGAGTCAGTCTTTGGGCAGACATGCGACGGATGGGCATACAAGGAAGGCGAAGCGCTTGTCAAGCTCGTCGCGAACGGCGAGAAAGTGGCATTGCTCGTTGCAGGAACCTCATGGCTTGACACGCAGAGGGCAGGCAAAGCATTAGCAAACTACGACAAGTACGCATTCAGCGGAACAGAAGTCTTGGTCAAGGGCGCAGACCTTACAAGCATTACCGTTGAAAAGCCGACAGTCGCAGCAGCTTAAAGGCATTAAGCCTTTTTTTTCTTTTTTTTATTTCTCTTTTTCTGAATCTTTATTTACTTAAGTTCATACCTGTTTTTATTGACTACATTTCAGAAGCCGCTTGTTGACCACTTTTAGGATATCCTTTTGCTCATTGCTGAGCATGACTATCTTTGTGAAGTCGTTCTTTGTGCTTGGGTCTATAAGATGAATCTTATAGAGTGTCTTGAGCGTGTCGAGTGCTTTTGGAGCGGTCATCTTCAGCGGGCGTAATTGGTATTCAAGTATTGATAGGATGTATAGATAATTACGTTAATCTGTATACTCCATCACAATAAATTTAATTAAGGTGTGTATATTCTTATTATTTCATGGAGAAAAGAGATGGTCGGAAGATTCCCCGCCAAGCCATGGAATATATGCGAATGCAATCAGTTCGTCTGTTTGAAGAAGGCAAAAAAGCAGGCGAAATTGCAGAATTCTCTGGTGTCACTGTAGACGCCGTCTACAAATGGCGACGGAAGCATAAACAAAAAGGAATTGCTGGATTGAAGAG
>JASEIA010000170.1:0-214 GCA_030018575.1 Nanobdellota archaeon
TGAGGCTGGCCTCCAGGACCGCCAGGCACTGGCGGAAGAACAGGCTGTTCTCCCGGAGGAGTAATTGGCCCCTCAACAGGGGGTGGCACTGGCTCGCTAGGCGGAGCTTCAGGCTTTGGAGGAGGCGGAGTCGGCATGCTTGGCGGAGGCGTCGGCTCGCTAGGCGGTGCCGGCTCTGTTGGCGGAGGTGTTGCTCCTCCCTCGTCCTGCGCTA
>JASEIA010000170.1:224-1851 GCA_030018575.1 Nanobdellota archaeon
GCGCTATCGCAGGAAAAGAAAAAGCCATTAAGAGAATGGCTAATATTGCAATCAATTTTTTCATTGTTTCACCTTCTTTTTTATATGACTGATTTTGATAATAATTAGTGGTGCTTTTAGCTATTTAAACATTGCTATAGTGCAGTTGCTATTGTAGTATCCTGATAAGTTGCTATTGTAGTATCCTGATATATTATCTTACGAAATACAAATTATCATAAGCAATGTCATCGCTGTCTCCTGGGTTTTCCAATATTTGTATTTCAGATATTCCTGCTTCATGCACTATCCCAACAAATGTTCCGGGAATAGGATTGCCGAATGTGGCTTTGGGCCATGGGGATACTTTCTCAATAACATTCCCTTCCTTGTCAATGAAAGCTATGCTCTCCCTTTCATTTGTTTCCCCCATGTCAAGCAGGTACAAGCCGGCGGCTTTTACAGGCTCGCTGAATATTATATTCAGGTCATCATGCGTGTCCCCGCCTGCCTCAAACGGACCAAGCCCTGGCGACAGGCTCAGCCTGCCCAATGGATTGAACGGGTGCTGGGGGCCAAAGACCTGCATGAAATCCTCGCTTGGCGCTTCAAACACCACACCAAGGCTTTCCCACTCTTTTCCAGTCAGCCTTTTGTGGTTGTACATCAACGTGCCGTCAGGAAGTGTTTCAAAATCTATCATTGTCACAGTGCCAAGCTTTTGAATCTCTTCCATGAACCACGGAAGCGGTATTTTATATTCTTCAGGCGCAAGGCAGCCCTTGTATATCTCGCAATGCTTATATCTGCTTGGGTCTGTCTGCAGCTTTCCTCCGCGCTCCCTGCACGCTTTAACCGATTCTTCGTCCTCAGGCGTGCACATTACAAAATCTTCATGCATTGCCGAGCAGTCATTCGGGCAGGATTCCAATGATTCTGCGCACGGGCAGCCGTCAGCCATGCATACCATTTCCTGGCATATCCGGTCCCCGCACCTGTCAACGCATGCGCCAGTCTTTTTCCCAGGCTCGGGCTTTATTGCCCCAGCCCCAAGCTCATCCCTTATCATGTCAGCCAGCGCGCCCTCGCAGTACTGGATGAAATTCTGGGGCTCAGAGCCGATTGTTGCATAATTTTTTATTTTGCAGAACAGGGACTTATCCTGATAGCTTGCTTCAAGAAGGCATACATCGCCTTCTGCGCCGTAAATCCTGCCTTTGCCTTCCCCTCCAAATTCCCACACAACAGGCTCGCAAAGCCTGAATGCCTCTGCATAGCATTTCATGTCAGTGCCGCAGTCAGCATACCCCTCTTCTGTCATGCCTGCGCCTTCGAGCTTTACCTCGCCACCAAGAACAATGTAAAGCGCGTCCTGCATGACAACCTCTGCGATGTACTTGACATCATGCTTTATCTCCATCAAATTCTCTTTTGTCATTGTATTGGCATTTTCCCTGAGCTTTGCCTTTATTTCGTCTATCTTTTCCTTTGCCCCGTTGAAAAGGCCGGCAACCCTGTTAAACTTGTCAGCTTCTGCCATGTTGCCTGTGCTTTCATAATATTCCGCTATAGACTTTACAGTTCTCACTATTTTGTCGAATTCTATTTTCAAAGATTCGAGCTTTAAGGCGACTGACAATAGCTTTGC
>JASEIA010000171.1 GCA_030018575.1 Nanobdellota archaeon
TGAGTATAAAGAATATGGGAGAGTGGCGCAATGAACCGCAATCCGTTCCTTGACGACGACGTAGAAATAGATTATGGGATTAAGGCAGAAGACATAGTGATAAAGCCGATAGTGCCTAAGCCAAAGCCTGCTCCTGATGCTCCAAGAATTATATTGCCTGCTTCGTATGGCAGTCTGGAATGGGAGCCGAAGACTCCGAGAAATGGTGCTAAGAAGGCACTGCCGACTTATGACGCAAGCCTCGCAAGGCTGAGGCAGGCGGGATATGAAAGGCACGCTTCTCCATCTGAGGCATTTTCGCTGATTTGCGACAGCTTGGAAGGCAAGCTTTCAGGATCACTGAAAGCAGTCGCGAATGACATGATGTCAAGCTACGGCGAATGGCTGTCAATGGCGTTTGAAAGAAAGGGAGATTTGCTTGTTGCATACCTGCATCCCGAAGGGATTGTTTGGGATGCTTCAGGAAGCAAATACGCAAAGCAGAATTTTGCTTATTCAGGAGAAAAGCAGTTTAACATTGCAGGCAAGAACTCAAACGAACGGATTCCATTGCAGGAGTTCGGCGATGACTTTTCACTGCTTGCTTACGGCAGAAAGTTTGCTGACTTGCCGCAACTTATGAGAGAAGGAAATGCTAATATTAGCAAAGCGCAGGTTTATTTGCCTGCTGATGGCACTGCGTGGCCTGTTGGCCGCAACTACTACAACATCGGGTTCAGCATCAATGGCAACTACGACATTAGGGCGTCGCGTGGGGTACGCTCCCCGCAGGGAGCCGGAGGTTCACGCAGCGCAGTGAACCGACAGGCGTGCAGAGCACGCCCACGACAAAAACTTCCAAGGAAATAAAATGATAACAGCACAGCTTGAGCAAAAACTGAACATGCAGAAAGCAAGGATTGGCTTAACAGGCGGAAGGCTGAAGGTATATGAATCAGCAGACGCGGAAGAGCCGATATCTGCCTGCATAGAGCCAGGCGACTGGCATATTGAAATAGTTTTGAAAGAAGGGCTGAATCCTGTGGCTGACAGGCGGGCTGCGTTTTATGCAAAAAAGAGAGGCATAAAAGAGCCTCTTGAAAAGATTTGCATGGACATGCTTTACCATGAATGCGGGCACTGGGAATTGCCGAGAGGCTCTAAGCTTGGCTGCCCTTATGACGAGAAATACCATGATGCAATTACAGAAGCAGTTTCAAATGCTTTATCAAGGCATGGCAAGCAGGATTTTGCAGGGTATGTTGCAAACGCATTTGAGGATGTGCTTGTAAATATCAATTGCAGGCAGCGCACTGATTTTGCAGGGCAAATGCTTTTCTGGAACGAGCAGGGCTTGGCACAAGGCAAGTTTGGAAAGTTTTACGAGGCATTTGTGAAGCTGAATATGGCAATGTGGGGAGACAGGATAGACAATGCATTCCTCAAAAGATGGTATGCAAACGCTCCTGAAGTTGATGAATCTGTAAAAAAAATAATGTCTTCATGGAATGTTGCAAAAGGAAATGATTCTGAAGCGCTGAAAGAAAAAGTCAGCCAGCTTTATGTTAAGGAAAGATGGGAGCAGCTAGCTGCAAGTTTTGCGGATATAATGGCGCCTCTGCTTAACGAGCAGCCAAAACAGCAGATGTTTGGCGCAGGCAATAATGGAAAGCCAAGCGATAAGAAAGGTAAAGGCGGAAGCGCGTTTGACAAAAAGCTTGGCACAGGAGAAGGAAAAGAGAAAGTGGCTTATGCCAGATACAGCTCAGGAAAAGGAATGGCGCAAAGCAGGGACTCTTTTGAGCAGCTTGATGCGCTTTACAGGAAGCTTGCAAGGGACATTCC
>JASEIA010000172.1 GCA_030018575.1 Nanobdellota archaeon
TCCTCCTTTTCCCTCTCGGGATATGGAATACAAAGCGCTCCCAATATATATATATCGGAATTTTCTCTTTAAAAGTTTGTGGTTGCTAACTACAAACTTTTAATGAAAGTATGCGGTTGCCAACCACAAGCTTTTTATATAAGAAAAGCAGCTATATTGCCATGGAAGTCGAGCGCTTAAAGCATGTTATAGAGCAGCAGCGAAATGAAATAGCGCAGATATTCCAGAATGAGAGGATTATAGCGCGTGAAAAAGCAGATTGCGCTGCAAAATTCCTCATGCACCCCAACATATTGGCAATACTTGGCATAAGAAGGTGCGGCAAGTCGATATTTTCCAATGCCCTTGCAAAACAGCTTAATGAGAAGAGCGGCTACATAAACTTTGATGATGAAAGGCTTATCGGTATCAGCGCAAATGACCTTGACCTTGTTTTGCAGGCATTTTATGAGCTTTACGGCGATATTGGGCTTGTCATACTTGACGAAATACAGAACATAACAGGCTGGGAGCTGTTTGCAAACCGGCTCAGAAGAACAAAGAAAGTGATAATTACAGGCAGCAACTCTATGTTGCTTGAAGGAGAGCTTGCCACAAAGCTTACGGGGCGCTATATAGATTTTGCCATTTACCCTTTCTCGTTCAGGGAATTTTTGGACTTTAAGCCAAACCCCTATTTGACAGAAGATGCAGCAAAAGCCAGAGGAAAGCTAAAAGAATACATAAGCGGCAGCGGATTCCCGGAATACAGAAAATTCGGGCCCAGCATTGTTGCAAAGATATATGGGGATATAGTGCATAAGGACTGCATAAAAAGGCATAAGATAAAAAAAGAGAAGACATTTAGGGAATTGGCAAATTATATTGCCTCAAACTTTTCATGTGAAATCACATATTCAAAGCTTTCTAATATTTTCAAGATAAAGGATGTGCACACTACTAAGAATTATGTCAGCTACCTTGCAGAAGCATATCTTATTAATGTCCTTGAACGCTACTCCCCAAAATTAAAACAGCAAGTTATAGCGCCAAAGAAAGTCTACAATATGGATCAGGGGCTTTGTAATTTTATTGGGTTTAATATATCGCCAAATCGCGGGAAACTTTATGAAAATATAGTATATATAGACCTGATGCGGAGAAAATCTGCAAATGTTTCATTATATTATTGGAAAGACCACCAGCAGAATGAAGTTGATTTTGTTGTAAAAGAAGGAACAAAAGTTAGACAGCTTATACAGGTATGCTTTGATATAAAAGAACAATCTACTCAAAGGCGGGAGATTGATTCGCTCATTAAGGCAAGCAGCGAGCTAAAATGCAATAATCTGCTTGTTATTACAGATGAAAAAGAAGCAGAAGAGAAGGTAAGCGGCAAAAAGATAAGGTATATGCCCCTCTGGAAATGGCTTTTGGAAAAATAAAAGAAGAAGTTTATATGATTAGCGCAGTGGGGGGCTTGCAATAAGCATAGTTTATACAAAAAAGAAAGAAAAAAGAAAAAGTATTACTTGCAGCAGAGGACTGAACCGCCTGCGACTGAATTATGGACTTCTCTTGTATAAACAGGCTTATCAAACATATTCCTTGGCTTTTTCAGTTTTTCCCAAGCCCCTTCATATGCTGCTAAATCTTCATTGCAATCAACAAATTTAGACCAGCGGCTTTCTAATCCTATATTTGCCTTATCATAAGAATAGGCTGTCGTTACTTCGCTGAGAACAACCATGCATTGCCCAAACTTATTGTTAGCACAAACCTGATTGCCAGTGATATGGTTTAGATTAAAACTAAGCTTGCTTGCCATAAATGTTT
>JASEIA010000173.1 GCA_030018575.1 Nanobdellota archaeon
AAAGCGCTTAATAGAAGGCTCGTCCTTGATGCAAAGCTGGCATACTTATCCCATTATTTTGGGCTAAAGTTCGGCTCCGGCGCATATCCCCGCCTAAACGATGTAATAGTTTACCTTGACAGGAAAAAGAGCCGCAACAAAGCAATTGAATGGGAAGAAAGCCGCGAAGAATACCGCGAGTCTTATGAGAAAGACCTTATACAACTTTCTCCGAATGTCCTCTGGGGACATGAAGGCAGGCGGCACATAAGGCAAAATGCTTTTCAGTATGTCTTTTGCACGAGCAATGCAACAGACAAGATTATTGACCTTACCGAGGGTGAACAATTCCCGTTCACATTCATCCTAAGCAAGTCAGAGCCGTTTAACGAAGAGATGGCAATAACTTATAACAAGATGCTTCAATGGCTTGCCATGCATAAAATCCAAAAGTTTTACCGCATTCATACTAGCGGGCATTGTAGCAGTGAAGAATTGAAGCAAGTATTGCATACTGCAAACCCAAAAACAATCTATCCAATTCACACTAAAAATCCGCAGGCATTCTGTAATCTTGTTCCTAAAGGGACAGAAGTAATCTTTCCAAAGGGGGCAGGTTATGAATAACCTTGAACAAAAGCTGAAGCGCATCTCGCGGCTTGTCAAAGGGAATGTACTCGCTCAAGTAATCGTGGAGAAAGATAAAGTTATCCTCGCGTCTGTTGAAAAGCTTGAGGATGAGAAAGAAACAAGAAAGCGAAAAGTAAAAGAGCAAAACTATTTCGGATAGGAGGAAAATGCAAAAAAACATGGAACTCGTACAAGACGCGCTGCTTATGGCAGTTATTAACCTCTGTGAGAAAAGAGGTATTTTCACAAAGGTGGAAATTAATAAAGAGCTAAACAGGAATTTGGCGAAACTGCAAAAGAGACTCAGTAGCCCATAAGGCTATATGAAATAGAGTAGGAGAAAAAATGAAATGGAAAGACTATGTTAGAGAAGCTTTGGTAAACCTTGGCAGGCAAGGCAGGTTAAAAGAGATTTATCCCCTCGTGGAAAAAGTTCGTGAGGAACGAGGCGATACAACCGGCAAACTTGAAGAATGGGTAAGAAACGCCCTTCAGCAGAATTCCCGAGGCAAAGGAAGTAATATCTTTGAGCCTGTATATCCTGTAGAATCGAGAAGGGGCATTTGGAGATTAAAATGAAAAAGAACACTACCAAAACCAAACTTTGCAAGTGCACATTGCAAGAGCCACGGCAGGAAGAAACAAGAGAACAGCTCTTCCACATTCTTGAAGACATGGCAAAAGCCAAGGAAAACATAGGCAAGAGCATCTGCGAGCTTCAGAACAAGGAAGAAGAATTCACAAAAGCGCATAAGCAGATACTGGAGCAGATAAAAGAGTCTTACCACACATTGGACTGGATAAGCAATCTGCTGCTGGAAACAGCAGGGCGCAAAGATTCAGAAAGCAACAGGGGGCTGAATCCGATTATTGCAGATATTTGCAGAAACAATGAAAAAATAAGGAATCAAGGAAAAGACAATTTACAAGAAAGGAGAATATAAAATGCATGTATGGATGGTATCTATTGGAAGCACAGAAGCGTCATGCAACTTTCAAGAAGTGGCGCTAAAAGATAAAATATGGGGCATCTCTAGCGACTATAAGCAAGCATACGAAGATAGAATTAAAAAAGGAGATTTTATTTTTTTATGTTCCAATTCAGGCCGGCATATAGACGCAATAGGTAAAGTTTTAAAAACAG
>JASEIA010000174.1 GCA_030018575.1 Nanobdellota archaeon
TATAAGGCACAGGAAGAATTCTACAGGGATATTGATGTTCTTATGCAGAAGATAAGGGGTTGAAATGCTGAAGGTAATCTTTGATACAAATATCTACGGCAGGCTTATTGAGGAGCCAAAGTCTTCAGAGATTATATCCAAAATAAGGATTGATAATGAATTCAAAGTGTATGGATTTCATCCTATCCGCAAGGAGCTGCGTGATATGCCCAAAAGCAGCAAGCTGGGAAAAATAGGAAAGAGGAACCTTTTGTTAAGCGTTTATGATACCTTGACAGCAGGTAAGTATTTGCATGACTCCATACAAATTAACAAGCCGGCATTGAAATTTTACAATTCTTACAGGCAGTTTGGAGGCATAAGAAACTGAAATGACACAAATATTGATGTTGATTTTACAATTGTCGCTTGCGCGAGCTTCTATAAGCTGGACATTGTTGTTTCTGACGACCAGAAGACTTTATTGAGCAAGTCAGCAGTCAAGGCATACAAGCACATTTGCATAAAAGAAGGGCTGTGGAACCCTCATTTTTGGAAATATTCAGACTTAAGAATAAGGTATGGATTCTAGCTTGTTGTTATTTTGATGAATTTTCTTACTTCCCTCATGAATTCAGGGTCTTTTTTTTGCCTGCGTTATTTCATATGACAGCTTTTTCCATCTTTCGTTGCTTGCTCTTGTTCTCATGGTTTAAAGTTAGGTTATTATCTTTAAATAGCTTTTGATTTTTTGATTATTATTAATTTCACAACTCCCTTATAACAACAAAACCAAAAAGTTTATATACTTGTTATCTATTCTTATTCTAGCTAAAAATACTCAATATGGAGGCATAAAAATGGAAAAATACATAATACTGAGGGGCGAGGCGCTTGAAGTCCATGAAGCTAACGGCGCTTTTGACAAGTGTGTTGATGAGCTTAAAGCCGAAGGGCTTGAAGTGATAACAGCAAGGCAGCTTGCCGAGGTAAGGATGTTTGGCAAGGCAAAACATGCAGTTAGCAGCAACGAGACATGGCTTGCAGAGAATTTCAACTACCTGCCAAATGGTGATATTCTTGTTGCTTCAAAAGGGTTTAACCCTCTTTTGCAATATCCTTCTGCTGCAAAAATGGCAACAGCCTGCCACGTGGCAAATCCATTCAGGGAGTATTTCCTGAATGATGATGTTGTTGAATCCCTTCTGGAAGGTTCAAATCATAAGGGCAGGGTTTTGAAACTAAAAAGGAAGGATGTTCCGGAAAAAATCCGGACTGATGAATTTGGTAAACGCAAAATTACAGCATTCCTGTTTGGAGACAAGGCAGAAGATTACGGCAGGTTTTTGAGAGAATATGGGATAGAAAGCGTTCCTTTGTATGTTGTTGACAAGGCGTACGCCCAAAAGCAGGGTCAGGCATTCAGCCGCGCCCTCTGGGCTAGCAGCCTTTACGGCAATTCAGCCCTTTACGGCGACAGCAGCCTCTTCAACTACTACGGCCGTGCTTTCGGGGTAAGCGAGCGAAGCGAGCAGAGGCGTGCGGAGCACGACGGTGCGCCCGTAGGGCGCTAGAGCGCGAAATTTTCCAGTGGAAATAAAGGATTAGTAGCGCCTACGCTTGAGCTGGTATTGGCTGTTGCAAACAGGTTTACAGCGGATGTAAACAGAGATGCGCTGCAGAAAGAACTTGCAGGATTATACCGCAAATAAAAGCAAACATTTTTATTCTCTTTTCTTTTTTCTCTATTT
>JASEIA010000175.1 GCA_030018575.1 Nanobdellota archaeon
AGAAGGCGAGCCTTTCTGGGGAAGCCCGTGGGGAAAGGGAAGGCCCGGATGGCACATAGAGTGCACTGCAATGTCAATGAAACATCTTGCTGAGAGCTTTGACATTCACGGCGGGGGCGCGGACTTGATATTTCCGCACCATGAAAACGAGATGGCCCAGTCGGAGGCATTTACAGGAAAGCCCTTTGTCAGATACTGGATGCACAACGGCTTTATTACAATTGACAAGGAGAAGATGTCAAAGTCGCTTGGGAACTTTTTCACTATCAAAGAGGTCCTTGAGAGATATGACCCTGAGGTTGTGCGATTCTTTATCCTGTCAACTCATTACAGAAGCCCGATAGAATTCTCCGACGAACAGCTTAAAGAAGCAGAGGTTTCCATTGACAGATATTATACGACGCTAACAAGAATTGCTGATTTTCTGAGCATGACCCCTTCTTTGGAAAATAATCCACCCATCCCCCCTTTAGAAAAGGGGGGCAAGGGGGGATTTGAAAAGGCATTTGAGAATACAGCCAATTCATTCATGGAAAAATTCCTGACAGCAATGGATGATGACTTCAACACCGCCCTTGGTGTGGGGCATATCTTTGAACTCATAAGGGAAGCAAACAAATATCTTGACAGCAAACCATCAGGCCAGAATGCAAACGAACTCGTATCAAAGACAAAGGAACTTTTAAAAAATGCAGGCAGTGTTCTGAACATCTTCAAGAAGACCCCTGATGAATGGCAGAGGGCATTGATGAGAACCAAGAAAATCCCTCTGACGGAAACTGATATTGTGAACAGGATAACATCAAGGGAAGAGGCAAGGCAGAAAAAAGACTGGGCAGCGGCAGACGCGATACGAAAAGAGCTTGATGAAAAAGGGATAATACTTGAGGATAAGAAAGACGGGACAGGCTGGAAGATTAAGGCTGGATGATTCAGAAAGTTAAAAGTTAAAACGTGTTTGAATGTATTTCTTGAAAATATCGTTATTAACCCTTTTCGTTGCGGTTTATGTAAATGCGTCAGCTATGGATATTTTAGAGATAAACCTTAAATCCCACGTCATATTTCTTTCAGAAAAAATAGGCGAAAGAAATTATCTGGACACGGAAAAACTCAACAAGGCTGCCGATTATATAGAAGATAAATTCCGTTCTTACAAGTGCAATGTAAAGAGGCAATCATTCAAGGCTGAAAATAAGACGTACTACAACATAGAAGCAGAGGTTAAAGGCACATCCGATAAAAATAAAATCATTGTCATCGGAGCGCATTACGATACCATAACCGGCACGCCCGGAGCTGATGACAATGCGAGTGGAGTTGCAGGGATTCTTGAGCTTGCAAGGCTTGTTTCTGAAAAGCCGCTGCCGTACACAATCCGCCTTGTCGCGTTCGCTTTGGAAGAGCCTCCTTTTTTCAGGACAAAGAATATGGGAAGCTATGTTTATGCTGAAAGCCTTAAGAGAGAAGGCACAAAAATTGAAGGGATGATATCCCTTGAGATGATAGGCTATTTCTGTGATAAAAAAGGTTGTCAGTATTATCCCCTGCCTTTTTTCAGATGGTTTTACCCTGACAGGGGCAATTTTCTTGCATTTGTCGGCAATATCCGGTCAAGGCAGTTCACGCTGAAGATGAAAAAGGCATTTCAAAAATCATCCTCTTTGCCTGTTGAATCACTGAACACAATCTCGCTGGTGCCGGGCGTTGATCTTTC
>JASEIA010000176.1 GCA_030018575.1 Nanobdellota archaeon
TCTCAGTTACTCGCACCTCTTTTTTCCCATCATGCCTGTAAAATGTATGCCTTCTTTTAGACATTATATCAAACATACAATGCGCTTCAAGTATAATATGCGACCAAGGCATTTTTTAAACCTCCTGAAAATCAGCTCTTTTGGCATTTCAAATACAAAGAAACAGCCTCTTTTATTCTTTTAACCAATTCATCATAAGATTTGGCTTGCGTGCGGCATCCAGGGAATCCACTTGCTTCAGCTATCAGATAGCCGTCTTGTCCATGCTCTATTATAAAGTTAAATGCCATATTCATTAACATGGCGCTCTTGTTTATAACAATATCGCCTTGGATATCTCATGTTTATATCACCATAATATTATGGCGTTATTAACATATACAAAATTTCTGTTAAATGACGGAACCCTTCAGGCAGCTCACTTAAAAATAATCTGCTTTGTTACATCAATAAGCTCTTTGCAAACAGCCTTCAGCTTGTTGATTTTTGCCTCATTCTCAACAGAAATCTGCACGCCGTAGGTATAGTCTTCCCTCATGCCTATAATGCTGTCCATATCTTCATATTCCAGTAATTCAATAAACTTATCATCAAGATTAATCTTTTTCTCTTCTTTCAAGTATCTCATTAAGGTAATTGTGCAAGTCTGGTTTCCGGATTCATATCCGAATTTTGCCGCAATAGCCAAAAAGCAATGATAAATGCAATAAAACCCGGCTGACATTGACCAGTCTGAAAATCCATCCCTTTTAAAAACAGTTATTCCCTCCATGTCATGTTCTGCCTTTGCAAGATGCTTTTTTGCTTCTTCAATATCCAGATTGCCTTTCAATAATCCCCTGTGCTTTAGCCTTTTCCCTGCTTTTTTGCATTCTTCAATCTCTTTTTTTGCCTTACTCAGGCACCATTCCATTTGATTAAAAGCGTGCGACATCTTGCATTATCTCCACATATTTATCTTGGCCATATAATATAATTGCATTTTTAACTATATCAATAATGGCTTTGTTTCTTTTTTTAAGGTTTTCCAGCAAATCCTGCTGTGTTACCATAATAGCATGAAGCTTTTTAGGCAGCATGTCTTCTTTTTTGTTAATGAAATTATTTATCTCTTTAATATCGTTTTTATCCATCACAATCATAATATCAATATCGCTTGCTTGGGTGTAATTTTTAATGGCTGAGCCGTAAATCATTACAATCCTGCCTTCCTTAAAAACGCCCTTAAATTCCTCTTTCCACCTTTTGAAGCTATTGGCCTCATCAGCAAGCAAAAAAACTATAAGCTGGCTAACATAAGCCTCCTCAAAATTCAGCCTGTAAGTTATTGACTTTCCTATTTGCCTGCTTATCAATAGATTTTCCTTAAGCATTCTTTTGAACAGCTTTTGGGCGCCAACATGGCTTATATTCAGGATTTTGCTTATTGAATTGGCATTATAAAATGCAGTGAACTCCTTGAATAAGGTAAGTAGGCATTCCCTTTCAGTCGAGGTTAAAGACACCATATTAACTCCAAGTTACTATATAGAAACTATGAATTACTATATAAACCTTCCTATCAAACGATTCTCTTCAAACTTCGGCATATCCTACTTTTGGCGGTTCTTGCGCTTGGTGCTAT
>JASEIA010000177.1 GCA_030018575.1 Nanobdellota archaeon
CCCTCTGCTTATTCCCCCTTCAGAGAATATTCGCATGTTATTTTGTAATTTGTTTTTGTTTTCTCGTCTTCAATATCTGCCTGGTCAGCATAACTTGCATTAAGCTTTGCGTCTAATCCTAAAATCTTCTTAGTCACAGGGTCATAAAGGACTTTGCCTTTAATCTCTTCAAATTCCTTTTCTGCTTTATCATCAGATTCATTTTCTTCCCCATCTTCATAGCTGCCTGAATCTGCTTTTCCATAAAATTCTATTGTCAGGGCATCCCTGCCTTTATGCTTTGTTTTTCCTGAAAGCTTTAGTGTAACCTCTTTCAAATATTTTAGGCCTCCCTGATAAAATGGCTGCTCGGAAGAGAAACCTATGAAAGCATTCCCTTCAGAACTCCACTTGTCTCCTATCTCAACTGCCTCATCAGGAAATAAATCTATTATCTGGTCTCGATACCTCGGCTCTTCATCACAACATTCTATCTCGCCAGTCTTATCAATTGAAAGATAAAACACAGCGTTTTTGAAAAATTCCTGTGGAATCTCCTCCTTGTTTTTGTCTGCGTTCCATTCTACTTTTGAATTAGATTTAACCCCGCTTATGTCTTGAATAACATCTGCATAAACCTTGTTTATCTTTACTTCAAGCGTAGAGCTTCCTTCATCTTCCTCAATAACCTCGCTTGCTCCTTTCATGTTCATATTTATGATTCCATACCCTTTGGTGTATCCTTTTGCGTCCACTCTTGCTTTGGCACTCAAGGAGTAATTTCCCTTAAACCCTTTTTCATAATCAAGCTCAAGAACATTCGGCTCTCTTGCATTAAATGCCTCTCCTGCAAAAGCTGGAGAAGAACAAAGAAAAAATGCTGCTAAAGAAAATGGAAATAATGCTTTTGTGCAAACCCCTTTTAATCCTCTCATAAAATATATAAGCTCTTGATGTTTTTAAATATTCTTATGCCTTACCTTTACGCCTTTTCCATTCATAACATTTTTAAACTGCTTTGAACTTTATAAGACATGCAGGAAAAAAGAGGAGGGAAAGAAAGAGGCAAGAAAGCAGTTTCTCCTGTTATAGCAACTGTTCTTTTAGTTGCAATAGTAATTATTCTTATAGCAATAATCTTCCTTTGGGCAATGAGGTTTATCCCAGAGATGATATTGAAAAATGACGGGATAAAAGACAAGCCTGTTGAACAGGTATGCAAAGACGCTGTGTTTGAAGCGCAGCTTAAAGGAGCAGGAAATAATTTTGTCTTGGATATAAAGAATACAGGGAATATTCCAATATCCTCATTGAATATCCTGAAAATATCAAAGTTCAAAAAAGATACAGAGGTAATCAAGGTGGACTTGACAAAAGGCGAGGCAAAATCACTTGCACTTTCTGGAATTAATGATTATGACAAAATAAATGCAATTCCCATGCTGCTTGGCAAGGTAAAAAATGGAAAGATTAAAGAGTACACATGCCCTGAAGATAATGGAAAAGAAATTGAGGTAAGATAAATGCAAATGGGGAACATAAAATTTTCAATAAATAATAAAAGAGCTGTATCAGAGGTCATAGCTACTGTATTGATAATACTTATAGTGATAAC
>JASEIA010000178.1 GCA_030018575.1 Nanobdellota archaeon
GTAATGAATAACCCGAAAATAATAATTGGGTTTTTTGAGAAAAGGTTCGGGGTGAAAATATATGAAAAAAATACTGAATAAAATAGCAAAGGCGCTTTCAGCAATTGAGGATGTAAAGGCAGTTGTTCTGTATGGAAGTTTTGCAAGAGGAGAATATACCTCAAGGTCAGATATTGATTTATTGATATTGACAACAGAGAAGAAGACATCGGAGCTTGTGCAGGATAGAGTTATTCAGCTTGAAAGGGAGACAGGCAGGAATATACAGCCGACAATAAGGACACTTGAAGAATTGCAGAAGACAGATATAGGCTTATTGCAGAATATATTCCAGGAGGGTAAGGTTCTGTATTTGAGAGAGGCAGCAGATATTCCTTCTGCAATATTGCTTCAGCAGAAGCCTTTTTTTGTTTACACATTCCAACTTAACAGCCTGAGCCAGAAAGAAAAGGCAAGATTTAACAGGCAGCTTTATGAGCAGATAAGGAAGGAATATAAGTATAAAGGGCTGTTGCAGGGGATTGGAGGCCAGAAGCTTTCAGCGGGATGCGTTCTTGTGCCTCATGCCGAGAAACAAAAAATAGAGAAATTCTTTAGGCAATTTAAAGTGCAATTCAGCCAACTCAAGGTGTGGAAATAATGGCCATAAAGATAAAACAGCAGAGAAATAGGAGGATAGGGATAGTCTTTTAGGCATGTTTTGAAAAAAGTATATTTATGCAGCTATCTAATTTAGAAAAAATTAAAGAGAAAACAATTCTTGTGTTCGATAAATATCTGGGCGAGGATTATATTCTTTTTTTGTTTGGTTCCTTTGCAAAGAATGATATTGATAGAACCTCTGATATAGATTTGGCTTTTTATTGTAAAGAAAATATACCTATTTCTGTAATAACGCAGATAAGGGAAGAATTAGACGAGAAAGCGTTTACTTTAAGAAATACAGACTTAGTTAATCTCAATGAGCAAAATATAGATAGAGGATTATTGGATAATATATTGAAGGAGGGAGCGGTATGGAAAGCCGGGAGAAATTCAAAAGAACTTTTGAAAAGCTTGAAAAGGCATTTAGAAAATTTGCGGAAATAATCAGACAGCCTTCTTTGTTTGATTATTTGAGTGAGGAATTAATCGTGGAAGTTGCCACGAAACGTTTTGAATATACATTTGAGTCTTTATGGAAAACAATTAAAGAATACCTAAGGATTGAGGGGTTATTATGCGCTACCCCTTTACAGTGTTTTAAGGAGGCTTTTAAAAGAGGGATTATTGACGAGAAATATGAAGAATTATTTTTGGAGATGATTGAAAAAAGAAATCAGGTGGTTCATATTTATGGATTTGAGGAAGCAAGGGTTGTCTATCAATTTATAAAAAAAGATGATGTTTATTTGGCAATAGATAGCGCCTATAAAAAGTTAAAAGATTCATAAGTTACGCCTATTCTCATTAGAAGCAGCGTTTCTAATAATAATTACAGGAGCTTGTTAGTTTTTCAGTTTTTTCTTTAACTTGAGAATTCCTGCGGCTTGCCGCAGGGTAGTTCATCAAAGTGGTGAGATGAAAAATAAGATTCTTATTTTC
>JASEIA010000179.1 GCA_030018575.1 Nanobdellota archaeon
GTTCCATCTGTACCCCCTGGTGCTAATAAGTCTAAAATCCTTGCCCGATTGCTATAAGAAGTAATAGTATCTACATTATTTTCTACAGCGCCAACAGAAGTAGCATTATTATTACAAGCGGGTTCTGCAATCCGATTAGTATAGCCTGTATTACCAGAAGCTACAAACACAGGAATTCCCGCTAGAACAGCAGCATTAATCGCAGTCTTAAATAAAGAAGCGTGATTGCAATGAAAACTAGAATTAAAAACGCCCCCTAGTGACATTGATATTGCCGTAATATTAAGTTTTGTAGCATTTGCAACACACCAGTCAATTCCTGCTGCAATATCTGATTCCCATCCCTTGCCATTTGAACCCAAAGCCTTTAACGCAACAATCTTTGCAGAAGGCGCAACTCCCTGATAACCGGAGCTTTGTGAAGCTGCAATTCCTGCGACATGACTCCCATGACCATAATCATCATAAGGATTTGAATTTTTTAATGCACCTTGATTTAAATAAGTATATCCTCCCACCACTTTTGCGCAGTTCCCATCATTAATATTCTCAGTATAAGAACAGCTTCCAAAATCAGCGTGAGAATAATTTATCCCTGAATCTATTATGCAAATTGTTTCGCCAGCGCCTGTAATATTTATTCCATTGACCTGCGTTGCCCATGCCTTGTCTGCATTAACCTGCAGGATGTTGGGCTGCTCTGCAAATGCAAGCACAGGCGCATCATAATAAACAGCCTCAACATCCGGATTGGTTCCAAGCTGTGCAAGCGCTTCTTTCGTAACTTTCCCTGAAAAGCCATTAAAAGAAACATATTCATGCCTCTTTTCAAATCCTGCACTTGATAAAGAAGAGAAAACAGCAGAAGACAAAGCCGCCTTCTTTGATTTTGTTTCAGCAGTTTTTTGCTTCATCACGACAATAACACCAACTTTTTCCTGTTCTTCAAGCATCGCACTTACTTCAAAATCTATTTTTGTATTTACCGCTTTTATTTTTCCAATTTTTACTGTCTCCTTTTGCACTTCAGGGTCCAACGTAGCAGTCACATTATAGCAGTCAGCAGAAAGGCACTGCAATGAAGCTGTAAACTCAAAAACCCTATTCTTCGTAACATTTGCGGCTGAAGTATGGCTTACAAGTGAAGGAATCATCCTGCCCTGTTCAAGAACGCTTACTTCATAAGTGCCGGTCTGGGAACTATTATAGTCGCTTATATTAAAATAATAAGTGCCGTCTGCAGTAGCGTCAAAAACAATTCTTGAATTTTGCTGGTATCCATCTTCTATATCATCATTCGAATCAAGCTTTGTAGTGCCGTCTGTGCTATACAACGTCATTTGTGTATCAACCAAACCTTGTCTGAATGTCTCAATCACATACTGGACTCCCGCAACAGCCGAAAAATTAATATAATCAACATCCCCTGCAACGTCAAATGTATGCGTCTGCCTGCTTCCGTTAGTTAAAATTGTCGTGGCATTCTGCCAAACATTATCGGGCTCATAAGCATCGCCAGCAGCAAACATCAATGGCAGCAATAAGGCTATTAAAATAATTCCAAAAACCCAAAAAA
>JASEIA010000017.1 GCA_030018575.1 Nanobdellota archaeon
CGTCATCTCCAAAATTTTTAAATCTTGCAGTTAATTCAATCAGACCAAGCAATTTGTTTCTTCCCAGATGCATTGTAACGAAACCCCTTTTTTGCGATATCATTAGAATGACATTTAGGGCAGATAATTTTTACCATATTATTACCTCCTTTTGGTATACGTATAGATAAAGCTTCCTGCTATTTAAAGATGACGCTTATTTAACAATGTCAGATTATGGAAAGAATTAAATATTTGCAGGGCATAGCCATTCTGGAGGTAATTTAAAATGGGAGAATTAATTGGCAAGGTAACGCACTTTTTTCCGAAAATAAGTGTTTGTGTCATAAAGTTGGCACATCCGCTCAAGAAAGGCGAGAAGATAAAGTTCAAGCACGGAAAAGAAGAGTTTGAGCAGGTTGTCGCTTCAATGCAGGTTGAACACAAGGATATTCCTGAAGCCAAGAAAGGCATGGAAATCGGAATGAAAGTGGACAAGCCTGTGAAAGAAGGTTTTGAAGTGTACAAGGCGTAATTGGCAGTTCGTTAATGGCTTGTAGCTGGTAAGCTGTGGCATATGGGCGGTAGTTCGTAGCTAATGGCTACAGGCTACCAACCAATTGCTACAAGCTATGGTTTGTATCTCATCATCGTCCGCGGGAACGGAATTGCGTCCTTTATGCTCTCAAGCCCGCAAATCCAGGAGACCAATCTCTCAACGCCCATTCCAAATCCGCCGTGAGGCACGCTGCCGTACTTTCTTGTATCTAAATAGAATTCATAATTAGAACAGTCTTCTCCCTGCTCTTCCAGCCTCTTCTTAATCTTTACCAATTCAGGCTCCCTTTCAGAGCCGCCTATTATCTCTCCATAGCCTTCAGGAGCCAGCACATCGCAGCCAAACACAACTTCAGGATTGGAAGGATCCTCTTTCATGTAAAATGCCTTCACAATCTTAGGATAATGCGTGACAATGACAGGCGTGCCAAAATTCTTAACCAGCTCATCCTCTTCTATTGTCCTCAAGTCCTTGCCCCATTCCACCTCCATCTTGTTTTTCTCCTTCAGAATCTTCAATGCCTCTGTATATGTAATGCGGGGGAACGGCTTTTCAGCAGCAGGCTTTAGTTTATCCACATTCCTCTCAAGTATCTTTAATTCTTCCATGTTGTTTTCCAAAACCTTTTTCAAAGCATATTTCATCACGCCCTCTGCATGGTTCTGGATATCAATAAAAGAAGCCCATGCAGCTTCCATCTCAGCGTGCCAGTATTCTGTCAAATGCCTTGATGTTTTTGACTTTTCAGCCCTGAATGAAGGCGCAATGCAGTAAATCTTTTCCAATGAAAATATTGCAGGCTCTGCATAAAGCTGCCAGGTCTGCGCAAGAAACACAGGCTTGCCAAAATAATTCACTGAAAACAGTGTCGAGCCGCCCTCGCACTGCACGGCCTGGAATATCGGGGACTGGTATTCATAGAACCCTTTGCCCCTGAAGTATTCGTGTATTGCGCCAAACACAGTGCTCCTTATCTTCATTATTGCTGTCATTTTTCTTGAGCGAAGCCACAGGTGCCTGTTGTCAGCAAGGAACTCAACACTCTGGTCCTTGTTGATTGGAAAAACATCTGCAAAATGCACAATATTTATTTTTTTAACAGAAATCTCATATCCTGTCGGAGCCCTCTTGTCTTCCTTTATTTCCCCTTCTATTTCTGCAGAGCTTTCAATCAATACTTTTTCTGCATCAGCCCATTCTTTCTCTGAAACATTTGCCTTTTTTACAACGCACTGCACAATGTTTGATGAATCCCTGAGCACAATGAAAGCTATATCCTTTGACTTCCTTTCCCTGTAAACCCAGCCGCGGACATTTACATTTCCTGAGCCCTGCTTCATTGCTTCCTGTATGGATATGAACATAAGAAATAGGATATAGCAAGGGTTTATAAGAGTTTTCGTATTACCAACAGGCATGATTTTGCTCGTGTATCCGCCGTTTTGCACGCCTGCATCGCCGCCATACTCTATTGCGAAGTTGTATTCTGCATTAAAGGCAAATGGCGCTGAAGCAAAGGCTGTTGACTTGAACATAGAATTCCATAAAAGAAAATATCCTTTGTTCCAGAAGTATTTTCAGGCATTTCAAAAGCAGTATGAGAAGTATGCAGACGTATCCGCTGATTATCTTAAAACAACAAAGGAGGATTACACTTCGAATAATAAAATGGTTTCAGCAGGAAAAAATCCTGAATTATTTGATGAGATGCTTGAGCTTATACTAAAAGAAAAGCCTTATGCTGCTGCGTTCAGCATTGTGTATTCAAGCCAGGCGTTCTATGCATTTGCATTGCTGAAAGCATTGAAGGAAAAAGGGATAAAAACAGTCATTGGCGGGCATGGCGTGAACACTGCATTGAAGGATATTGCTGATTTTCATCTGAATAACGAAATGGAATTGTTGGCTTTTTGCGGCAAGAAGGAAAACCTGAAAGAGGGTATGATTGATTTCAGTGCATTCAATCTTAATGATTATTTCACGCCCTCAGTTGTATTGCCTATGAAAACCTCTTCCACTTGCTATTACCAGCAGTGCGCTTTTTGCACGCACCATAATAAGTCAAAATATCTTGAGTTTCCTCTTTCTCCGATAGTGGAAGCAATAAAAAATTCTAAACAGAAACACGTTTTCCTTATCGATGACATGCTTCCTAAAAAAAGAATCTTAGAAATAGCGTCTGCTTTCAAGCCGCTGAAAATATCCTGGATGTGCCAGCTGAAGCCTACGAAGGGGTATGATGCTGAAACATTCAGGATATTAGGTGAATCAGGATTAAAAGCAGTTGTCTGGGGAGTTGAATCTGGCTCAGATAGAATTCTAACATTAATGAAAAAAGGGACAAATGCAAAAGACGTTAAAAGCGTGTTAAAGGCAGCGCACGATAACGGCATAAAGAACATCTGCTACATAATGTTCGGCTTTCCAACTGAAACAAAAGAAGAGTTTTTGCAGACAATTGAATTCCTGAAAAGAAATTCAGAAAACATTGATTTGGCTTCAACATCTGTTTTTGGATTGCAAAAAGGAACGCCGATTTATGAGACTCCTTCTGCGTTCGGAATAACCAAGATAATTGAGACAGAAAGGACATTGCTTGGGCCAAGCATAAAATACGAGGCAAGCAGGGGGCTTTCGCAGGAAGACGCGGAGGAATTAAGAAAGAATTACAGGAAGACTCTGGATAAATTAAACAAATACCCGAAAGCAATGAATTTCTTCAGGGAGCACCTGCTTCTGAGTGTATAGGCGGGCAGGAATCCCATCGTGGAATATTTTGCCTTCCGGAAACGCTGAAAAAACTCACCTTTTTGCATTGATTTTCCGAAACCTTTTCAGCTAACGCCCTTTTATTTCCAAGTTCGTTGAAAATTTTGCGCTTTTTTCTCCAAAGAGTTTATGAATAAGTGCCGCAATATGCCCAGTATGAACGAAAGGTTTATAAATGTTGCAATTATTAAAACAATTGTTACAAAAATGAAAACAATAGTGAAGCCCGCTGCATGGAAGATTCTTGAGCTTTTCTACAGGAGCAAGAACCAGCCGATGCACCTGCGCGAGATTTCAAGAAAGGCAGGCATAAGCGAGTCACCGATTTTCAGGCAGCTTAGCATTATGGAGAAAGACAAGATACTCCGGTCAAGCCCTGAGGCAAACCTTAAGAAATTCAGCGTTAATAAGGCACTTGTCCCTGAAATATTCCCTGTTTTTGACGATGAACGAATTAAAAGCCTGCCATTGCTGCGGAAAAATGCCCTGAAAGCTTATACGGATTCGCTTGAAACAAAGCCCGTATTTCTTGTTCTATTCGGCTCCACTGCAAAAGGGGGGCTGAGACCTGATTCTGACATGGATATTCTGGAAGTCTTTAATGCAAAAATAAGCACTTCAGCAGCAGCAAAATATGCAGAATCCCAGACGTCCATAAGGATACAGGCAGTGCAGATGACATTTAAGGCATTTGTTGACGAGCTTAAGATGAAAAAAGATGCTGTTGTGCAGTCTGCTGTTGAAACAGGTTTTCCTGTATTTAACCAAAAATACTATTACGAGGTTCTGTATAATGAATGACAAAGAGCTTGCAATGCTGCTTTCTGATAAAGAGCTGGTGGAGAAGAGGATAGAATCTTACATACAGAAGAAGGCGCTGTTTTTGCGCCAAAAAGACAGGAGGGAAATCGAGGGGCATATCAGCAAGGCAATGCATAACCTCGAGTTTATTCCGGAGATATCCTCCAGATTCGGCGACTGGAAGCTTGTTGTATGCTATTATGCTTCCTATCATATGGCGCTTGCGCTCGCATTGGACAGGGGATATTCCTCAAAAAGCCATGACGCAACGCTTTGCGTGCTGATAAAGCATTATTTCAAGGTTATTTCCGCAGATGAGATAAAGATGCTGAATGAAGCCTGGCTTGACAATGAGGATATATTATTCTATGCACAGTCGAAGAACGAGCGCGAGAAGGCTTCATATTCAACAAGAATAGCATTTGAAAGCTCAGGCATAGAGGAGATAAAACTGAAGACAATCCTGTTTGTGAATAAGGCGAAGGAGATTTTGAAAGGCTAAACCGCCTATTTGTTAAACAAAACCCCGACAACAACTCCGTTGATTGCGGAATAAAGCACCTTTTCAGCTGTCTCAGAATTGTCGCCTTTTGCCATAAAGAAATCAACATACAGCCCGTCAATGCGGTGAATCTGGTCCTGCCCCCCTGTCTTGTAAGAAACAATCATCCCTTCCCTTAACGGCGTGTCTTTTGAATATGGCTTAATCAGCATTGTATCACCTGTCTGTATTGTGGGGCGCATGCTGCTTCCCAATGCCTTTGCAACAGTCACATTTTCAAGAGTCACTGAATTGTCCAAAAGCTTGTAATTGCAGCATTCCTTTTCAGCTGAAAAAACAACGCTTTCAGGCGCGACAATCGTGTTGCCTGTTATCTGATTATTAGAGCATCCGGACAATAGGATTGCAATTATTAGAATAGAGCATATTACTACAAAGCTTACACTCACACCTCTTTTCAATATTGTTTTTGATGTATTGGGAGTATATTAAGATTTCTTTTTGTTGCTCAATTGGGCGGGTAATGGTATATCGTGTAATTCCTTTCAAATATATCGCGCGATATCTCTTTCCCATGCATTGAAGCAGCCCGCAGAACACATTTACGGATTTTCAGAGGGTTATTCTCAGGTACAGGGATCACATCGCCCCAAAGGGACACCAGAGCTTCAATCGTTCCTTTTGATTCAGGGCGCAGAACAAGGTCATTTTCCCCGCCTTTTGTGACAAGGCACGACCCAAAGAAAGATTTCGTAAGGCAGCTGGTTGTTTTCCAGGACGGCACAATCGCTTACTCGTGGATAATGGAGGGGGCATTATGCATGAAGTGAATGCTATGCCTTCTTAAGTTTAGGTGGATTCTTTCTTGCATAGCTTATCAGCATTATTATCTCAAGGTGCTCTGCCAATAAATGCTGGTCAGAAAGCAGCTTTGAAGGGATTATGTTGACTCTTACCATGGGCTAATGGAATGCCCCGGAATTTATAAAATCTCGTTCCCAGCTTTGACGATACGAGCCAAAAAAGCCCATCCGGAGATGTTGGAAATTCAGAGGTGTTTCGGCTTTTTCAGGCTGTTTTTTTCAGAGTTATTGTGAGATTTTCCAACACCTGCCGAAAATCCTGCGGATTTTTGTGCGAAGAGTTTAAGAAGGGGTTGTAAGTGAAAGAGGCGGATAAATCCCTTACCACCATGCAAGAGAAATAGGGCAGGAGTTAAATTGGCGATAAAAAAAGAGAAGAAAGGCAGTTTGGTGAGAGAATTCAGGAGAGAGATAAGCAACAAGTCTGCGCCAAAAGAATACACTGGACTTTTAAAAGAGATTAAAGAACGGATACGCACGGCGCAATATGCTGCGCTAAAAGCTGTAAACAAACAGCTTGTCTTGCTCTATTGGGATATTGGGCGTATAATAGTCAAAAAACAAAAAGACAGCATATGGGGAAATGCAATTGTAGAACTGCTGTCAAAAGACTTGCAAAGCGAATTCCCCGGAATTAAAGGATTCTCTGCCCCTAATCTCTGGCGAATGAGAATGTTTTATCAGGCTTATGCTAAAAACCCAAAACTATCACCACTGGTGATAGAAATTATTCTCTGCAAGACAAAAGACAATACAATTGTTGAATATGCGCTAAAGGACACAAGCAGGCCGATAGGAGTTGCGCCTTACAGGATTGTTTCAAAATTGCCGAGAGAATTGAGGAAAGAGCTTCCTTCTCCTGAGCAGATATCAAGGCTATTGGATAGAACAGAGGAATAAAGGAGGTAATTAAAATGAAACGAAAAAAGGCGTGGCTGCTTATACTGGCAGCATCGTTGCTATTGGCATCCTGCAGGCTTGCAGCGGCGCTGATTCTGACAGAAGTGATGTACAACCCTAACCAGTGCGACGACACTGACTGCGAATGGGTTGAGATATACAACAATGGCGAAACAGCAGTTGACTTGTCTGCATGGAAGCTGAACAACAAGCCATTGAAAGGCACACTGGGCTCAATGCAGTATCTTGTAATTGCAAAAGAGCTTACAGACGGGGCAGATGCAGACACTGATTCGTTTGAGAAATACTGGGGAAACAATGACGGTGTTTGGGACGAGGCAGACGGGTTTAATGCAATGCAGCTGTCAATCTCATTGACAAACAGCGCAGGCGTTGTTAATCTGACAAATGGGAATGAAAGTGACGTATTCTCATACACATCCTCAATGGGCGCAAACGGCAACGGGAAAACGCTTGAAAGGACAAAGGAGCTTGGCTGGAAAGAAAGCAAAAAAGAAGGAGGCACGCCGGGAGAAGGGGCTTTTGAAACAGCATTGGAAAAAGATGAAATTGAATATGAGATTGAAACAGAAAATATCGCGCCGAGGATTATTTCCATAAATATAACCCCTGACGAGATTGATGCGGAAGGCATACAGATAATTGCGGGAAACAAGACAATGAAGATTGTGGTTTTGCTAGCTGATGACAACGGCATTGAAGACATAAGCAATGTAACCGCGTTTTTGGACGGAAGAGAAATAAGAATGAGCAAGGCAAACCAAAGCAATGAGTCAGCAGTGTTCGAAGGAAGCTTTAATTTCCAGCCAGCTGACGAAAGAAAGCAGTACAATCTCACAATAGCTGCCTTTGATTCAGAGACAAATACAACAGAATCAAGGGCGATAGAATACGTGAGCAGGATTGCAACTGTGCTTGAAACCAGAAGCGTTAATTTTGGGAAACTAAAGCCAGGAGAATCTAAGGAAGCAAAGGTTGCAGTGAGGAACACGGGCATTGATGCTGTGAAAGTAAGCTTTTCCGCAGACACCAGCCTGGTTATTGAGGCTTTCAACGGGCAATGGGTTGCCTTGAGGGATGCGAACATTGAGATAAGCGCCGGGGAAAGAGAGGAGATTAAAATAAGGGCTTTTGCTCCCAAGAAAAAAGCAGGCGCCCTCAGGGGAAAGCTGAAGGTAATAGCAAAGGCGGCTTAGATGAGATTTTTTATTTTCTTTTTATTATTACTTCTGGCAGTGCCATTTGCAGAAGCTGTCGCTGTAATGCCTTCAGAGATTGACTTGTGCAGGAACAACAAGGTTTATGTTGAAAACAACCTGAATGAGACGGCAGAGTATGTTGTGTACAACAATGATGAGAGAGTATTTTCTTTTTCTTTGGAGCCAGGCAAGAGAAGGGGAGTGTATATCACAAAAGAAGGCTATGCTTCAATTGAGGAAATTTCTCCTGAAAGCACGGATGTGATTAATTCAGTTGATATAGATGTTAATGGCTGTGAGAAAAACAAGAAGGCGGCTGCGCTTTGGTGGCTTCTTGGTATTCCCGCTTTATTTTTAATGTTTATAGCACCGAAACGTTTAAATATCTCTATATATTATAAGATATTAAATAATATCTGCCTAAGGCATTACGAGTTGGAAATAAGCCATCACGCATTTATCCGCGCAATGGAAATGGAAGTAATGCCGCACATGATTGAGGCAACGCTACTTGGCGGAAAGCTAAAGCGATTCGGCAAGCACGGCATCAAGCTCAGCAAAAAATACAAGCGTTTTGAAGTGGTGTGCGTTGGAGAAATCAAAGGGCAAGTGCTGAAGATAATCACAATTGAGACAAAAAATGAAAAAGTGCAATGAATGCGGAAAGGAAATGGCAGAGTTAACAGCAAAAACTCCGGAAGGCGTTGAATACAGGTATTTCAAGTGCAAGTCCTGCGGGGATGAAATTGTGAGCATGAAGCAGCTTCATTCTGTCGCAGAAACTTACAGGGACATGGAAAAGTATAAGGTAAAGCTGAACAAGTGGGGACTTAGCCTTGGCTTGAGAATACCGGCAGAGCTTGTAAAGAAGTATAAACTGAAAAATAAAAAAGATGTTACGCTTGTTGACGAAGGAAAAGCAATTATTGTTTCTCCGTGAAAAGGCTTAACTGCTCCGGCTCCTTATCAAAATATCTTTCACAGAGAGGGCAATACAAAGCATTTCTGAATACCTGCTGGCCATAACTATCTTTTTCTCCAGCAGGCGCCTGCCCGCCAAGTGTCTGCATTGTATGCGGCAAATTAGGTTCGCAGTAAGGGCAATATAGATTTGATTTCTGGACTATAAACCGCTTGTGCCATTATACTTTTAAAAGTATAATATTATACTTTTTAACAGAAAACTATATAAAGTATGGGATTAACCTTTTATAGGAGTAGAAAATGGAACTGCTGACGCAAAAGCAAATGAGGCTGCTGGAGATTTTCAGGAAAAGCCCTTTTGCCGAATACACAATCAGGGAAATGGCAAAGAGAATAGGAAACGCTTCTTACAGCTGGACATACAACATGGCGAACAAGCTGATAAAGGAAAATATACTGAAGTCAAAGCGCGCAGGCGCATCAACTGTTTGCTCTATCAATCTTGGCGAGCCCATGGCAATAGCTTATCTTTCTCTGCTGGAAGAGGCTGCGGCTTTTAGCTCAAAAGTCCCAAGGCATATAATGGAAAGGATTCTCAAGGCAATTCCAACATCCTATTTCACGCTTCTTGTTGCAGGAAGCTATGCAAAAGGCACTCAAACTGAGAAATCAGACATAGATGTAATAGTAATCACAGATGAAATCAGCACGCAAAGGGTAATGAATTATGTAAGGCATGAGGCAGAGCTATCGGTGCCTGAAGTCCATCCTTATGTGTTCAAAAAAAGCGAGTTTCTTGCAATGCTTTTGGATAAAAATGAGAACTACGGGAAGGAAGCATTCAGGAACCGCCTTATATTCCATAACCCTGAAGCATATTATTCAATTCTGAGAGAGGCAATTGCGCATGGATTCAGGGGTTAAGCTCTATATTGAAAGGGCTGAAAATGAAGTCAGGCTGGCATCAGCAATATTCATACTCTCAGGCAGCAATGAGCTAAAGGAGAAAACAGGCGCAAGGGACGATGACACATTTTACAGCGGAGCGATTTCACACGCGTATTATGCAATATTCTACGCAGCAAAAGCAATCCTGCTTAACAAAGGCATCAAGACAAGCTCTCCTGAAATACACAGGAAAACATTTGAGGCATTCAGGAAAGAGCTTGTGAACAATGGAGAGCTGGATGTGGAACTGCTTAAGATTTACAAAGCAATGATTATAAGAGCGAAATATCTTCTTGGGCTTTTTGACAGGGAGAAATGGAAAAGAGGGCATTTCACATACCAGACAATAGCGCAGGCGAATATAATTCCGGCAAAAGAATCAATTTCCAATGCGCAGAAGTTTGTTAAGAGTATAGTGCAGGTGCTGGAAAGGACGTGATTAAACAAAAAGTTTATATATCTAAACTAATAGTTTATATTATATGAAAACCGGCACAGAAATGCGGTTCTTGCTCACCATCCTCAAGAGCCCTGAGAAGGACTTTAACGCAAACAGCATTTCAAAGGAATTGAAAATAAGCCCGATGGGCGCGCTGAAGATAGCGAGAAAGCTGGAAAAAGAGGGCATAATCTCCTCAAAAGAAATGGGAAGGGCGAGGTTTTACAGCATCTGCTTCGAAAGCCCCTACGCAATGCAGTATCTCAAATTCCTGTTAATGAGGGAAGCAGAGCAGGCACTGCCTTACACCAAGATGCGGATAAGGGAAATAAGAAAGATAAAGAATGCGGAAATCGCAGTTATATTTGGCTCTGTCCTTGAAAAGCAGGATAAGGCGAACGACATTGATGTCTTGTTTATCACAAGCCAAAAGAAGTTTGCAGGCCTGAAAAAAGAAGTGGAAGCCATAAACAGGGTAAACCAAAAGAAAGTGCACGGTATCTATACCACTCTAGATATTCTTGGGATAAGCTTTAAAAGGCATGAAAAGGCAGTTTTTGATGCAGTCAAGGGAATTGTTGCAATAGGCGAAGACAAGCTCCTTACGCTGCTCAAAAAATGAGCCATGCAAACAACAAAGTGGAATGGTGCCTGAAAAAGGCGGGAAAAGAGCTTCGGAATGGAAAGAAGCACAGGGGATTAATTCAGGTTAAGCCCGGCAAGGAAAAAGCATATGCGCATACCTTTACAAAGAACTTTCCGAGCAGGCAATGGAAGTGCTTACGAAAGCAAAGGAAGAGATGGAGAGATAGATTTCTTTGCAATTCCCAAGAAGGATATTAAAAAAGGGCAGTTCTTGAAAATCCTCGTGCAATTCCTTGAAGAGATAAAGGCAGAGCTTAAAAAAAGAAGCAAAGCTGTTTTAATACTTCCTTATTCTGTATATGAAGAGGAAGTTGAATACATAAGCGCAGGAAAAAGGGAGAATCAGCTTAAGATACACCCAGACACTTTCAATGATATACATCCGCCGCTTAAAGAACTGCTGCCTTTTTTAAAAAATTCAGATAAGATATTAACAGGCAACAGCAAAGCAATAGCTGAATTAAAAGAAACAAAGCTGGATTACTACTACAACTACCTGTTTAATACAAATGTATTGTTATCCAATTACCCAAAAAAGCTTGAAAGAAAGAAGATATTGCATAAGGCAGAATATGTCTGCAAATAGGGCATTGGAGAAAAGCCACACTTTAAAGGCTCTGCAAGGAAGATATTCTTTGACTGCTGCGATTTGCTTGATAAGTATGCTTACAAAACCCAATAAATAAAAAAAGTGCTGCCTCCTTTTTATGAGCCATTGCCTGCTCGCAATAGGCTGCCAGGCAGATTCCATTACCTTTATAAGCCTTCAAAACACTTATTCCAAGAGGAGAAAACACAATGGTGGACTTCGGAAACGACTACTGGAGCAGCGGAAAAAAGCGCCTTGAAAACGTTGACATAAGCGCGAGAGACATAGGCATTTCCATGGGAATCGGAGACCCCTGGACTTCTATAAAAACAGCTGTCACTGCAGGAGCTTCCCATGTTGAATTAGGATTTATGGGAATGCAGAAAGGCTCATTGTCAAGTCCCACGAGCGTTACGCCTGAAATCATAGGCAAAAGCAAGAGGGAAGACATCAGGCAGTTCGCGAAAGTAAACAAGGTGACATTAAGCACTCACGCAACAGCAAATGTAATGGGATTTGCAGGCATGAGGGAAAACAGGTTTGACGAAGCAGCAGCAGCCCAGTCTGTTTACGAGGTAAAAAGGGCTATTGATTTCGCAGCAGACACTGCAGAAGGCGGGCCTGTTGTCATACACACAGGAGAATTTCCAAGGCCAATCTGCGAGGCTGGAAAAGACTTTCTTGCGCACAAGGATGAGCAGAAAAAGGCAATGTGGGGGCTTGTTGACAAGAACGGCCAAATGAAGGCAATGCTTTCAAGGGATTATACAGTGCCTGTTGTTGACTGGGTGGAGAAAAATGGCATCAAGGAGCCGGCAAAGGACGAGAAAGGAAATTATCTTTACAAAAACATGAGCTATGACGAATTTGTTGAAGAGGCAAAGAAAACAGGCGAAAAGCCTGAAAAGCTGTTCTTCAGCAAGTTCATGGAAAAGGAAAGATTAAGGGCTTCTGCAGAGAAAAAAAGATGGGAGACAATGGCTGATGAGTACAAGAAGCAGTATGAGATGGTAAAGAATATGCAGGACTCTGTTGCAGACCTTGCAAAAAAGGACAAAGAGGCTGCTGATTACGCTGCAATGAGGTATGCTGAGCAGGTGCATGTTGCGCCGCCGAAAGAGGACGCTAAGGAATACAGGAAGTTTTTGAACAATCCGCAGGAATTCCTCGGAAAAGCAACAGACAAGATAAAGAAAGAAATCTCATACGCCTATGAAAACTCGGCAGCTGCAGGAAGGCAGGAAAGGGAAGTTGAGTTGGAGATAGGGAACGAGGAAAAGGGCATTAAAGGCAGCATAAAAACCCTGAAGGACTTCGCACTGGAAAAGTCTGCAAGCAACATTGCAGAGCTTGGCATGTATGCTTACCAGGTTGAGAAGGACAAGAAGCTGAAAAAAGCTATGTTTATTGCGCCTGAAAACGTGTTTCCCGAGCAGTACGGAAGCCATCCGCAGGAATTGAGGGAAATAATAATTCAGTCAAGGGCTGAGATGGTAAAGAAGCTTGTGGCAAAAAAGGTTTCTGAAGACGAGGCAACGAAAATTGCGGCTGAGCACATAAAGGCAACCTTTGACATAGGGCATGCAAACACCTGGAAAAAGTATTTTCAGGGAAGCGATAAGGAATTCAAGGAATGGTTCATAAAGCAGTCAAGGCAATTGCTGCAGGAAGGCATCATAGGGCATGTCCACATTGCTGACAATTTCGGCTATTATGACGAGCATTTAACGCCTGGAGAAGGAAACGTGCCTATTGAGGAGTTCATGAAAGAGGTTGTGAAAGCAGGCCTGAAAGACAAGATGATTGTGGAGCCTGGTGCGCAGGGCGAGGGGGAAAGCATTTACGGCTCAATGTTCGGAGCCTGGGCAAAGGTTGCTTCATCGCCCATTTACAGGATTGGCAATGTTGACAGGAACTGGACAGATGTCTCAGGAAGCTATTTCGGTCAAACGCATACTCCGCGCTATATAACAGGCGGGTATTTGATTAATCCAAAGTCAGAAGAGGATAATTGGTGGTCAGGGACGCCGATAGAATAGATATAAATAGTCATAAATCAACAAAAATGGAGGCGCGTGAGCCGCCTTTAAAGGAGGAAAGATGAAATTCAAAGTCCAAAAAAAAGAGAAAAAGAAGATACCTTATCCTGAAGCGGAATTCGCACTGGCGCAGAAGTTCTCAGGAAGGGTATGGAAGGAATTCGGCGACTTCATAAAAGCCATAGTCCTGTTCGGCTCTGCGACGCAGGAAGGAAAAGAGAGAAAAGATGTTGATATTTTAATAATCTTAGACGACGTAAGAATGAAGTTCTCTGAAGAGATAGTGCAGACATACAGGATTATACTTGAGAAGATTGTAGCGGACACTGACAAGAAAAAGCTGCACATTCAGTCAATGAAGTTCACAAGCTTTTGGGAGTATGTGAGGGTTGGGGACCCTGTTGCAATAAACATACTGCGCTATGGGATTGCATTGGTTGACACCGGCTTTTTTGACCCCTTGCAGGCATTATTGGACGAGGGAAGGATAAGGCCTTCAAAGGAGGCAATTTACACTTATTTTGTAATGGCTCCTGCTGCGCTGGCAAAGTCAAAGAACATGATGCTTTCTGCAACAGTTGACTTGTACTGGGCTGTGATTGACTCTGCGCATGCTGCACTGATGAAGTACGGCGAAGTGCCTCCTGCCCCTGACCTTGTTGCTGACATGATGGAAAAAACGCTCATTCCAAAAAGGCACGTAAGCCAGAAAGCAGCCAACACAATGAGGGCTTTCTACAAGCTGTTCAAGGAAATAACAAACAGGACAAAGCCCGAGGTTACAGGCGAGGAATACAGCAAGTACAGGAGAATGGCTGAAGAGTTTGTTGAGGAAATTAAGAAGTACATAGAGAAGGCTTAATTTCTTTTTTTATATTTTTAATTCCCCTGAAATCACTATCCCATTATAGATGTTCTGCAAAAGCCCTTTTGAAAGCTTGTTTAAGTCTTCCTCAAATAAGAGATGTATCTTGTGCCCTAATTTTGTTTCAATATCGTATAAGCCAACCAGCTTGTATTTTGCCTGGACAAAGATGTCAATGTCGCTTTTCGGGTGGTAAGTGCCCTTCCCCATCGAGCCATAGAGAACCATTACTTTCGGATTGAGCTCTGTTTCAAGGCGCTCTATAATTCCTGACTCAAAAAGCTTTTCCATTATGGCATGGCTTTTTTCATACCTGTAAAAGCGCGAATCCCTGTTTGCCTCATAATAAGGGAAGCCCCCTCTCTTTTTCTTGCGGAGAACAAGCCCTTGCTTTGTAAATTTTTTAAGGTATTTCATCACTGTTTTTGTGTCTGCGCCAGCCTCTCTCCCAATTTCTCTTATATGAAACTGCCCCATCAAGTTATAGAAGAATAATTCAAGAATCTTCTGTTCATGTGAATTCATAATGTAGGAATAATCTCCAACATTTATAAGTGTTGCGGAAGCGAAATTAAGCTAAGTTTTCTTTTTAATTATTGTAGGAAACATATCCTACGATGTAGGCATTACAATAAAAGCCGGCTGAGATATTCCTTCAATGCCCTTATAGTAAGGCTTATTATCAGCTTATTGCCCTCCCAAATATTTGAAGTTATCATCAAGCCCCTGTAGCCAATGTCATTTCTCGCGCCTTTCAGCTCAAGAAGATAATCAAAATCAATTGCAATATCCTCTTTTTCACGTATATAGGCAAACATGCATTCATGGTCCAGCGCATTCCATCCTTCGGCAGCAAGTATCGCGGTGCAAAGCTCCTTTATTATCTCGTAATGCCCTTCAAGATATAATGATGGATATTTCCCGGCAAGGTTTGCTTCCTTCCAGAATTGCTCCCTGTGCCCTGCAAGCGCTAAAAGGTCTTTTGCCCGCACTCTATCTTTTATTCCTGTTTTTATCAGCGTCTTTTGGTAAATACACTCATCAAATTGCTTATGTTTTTTCATACGCATCCCACCCTCTTCTCTTTTATTTCTTCCACTATCACTTTTGCTCTCTCAATAAACTTCATGGTTTCAAAGAACAATTCGTGCATTCTCGTTCGGGCATAGCTTGTTTCAGTGCCATACTGAAATCTTTCACGCAATTCAACAATTGAAGGCTCATCCATGTCTCCTGCATTTGAGGAAATATACGAAATGTCCTGCTCTTTCAGATTCAGCTTTCCTTCTTCGATTAAATTCATTACAGCAGCAAACGTGCATTCCTGGTTCCTGCTTTCATAGCCAAGTAAGCTATAGTGAAAGACATAAGTAATTATACACTGAATAGTGTTATGTCTTTCAGATATACCTAATGGAATTGTATAAAAATAAATGTCATTAGGTATAAGTATTGCAACAAGGCAATGGTAATGTGCATAGAATGAAGCATTTACAACCCAGTCTGAAAATCCGCCTTTAATCAGGTAATCCATTACATTGAGATTATGCCCTGCCTTGCTTAAATGAGCCTGCGCAATATTATAATCCGGGCTTATAATCTTAAGCCCCCTGTGCTTCTCCCCTTCTGTTGATGCTTTTTTCAGGCACCATTCCACCTTATTCCCTGAATGCCCCATACGAATCTTTTATGGCGTTTACAACCACATCCTGCCCCCACAGGATATTTCCCTTTTCCAGAATTTCCAAGGCAACAGCGTCCTTTTTTGCAAAGTTCTTGGTCAAGTCTTCCTTTGACATTACAACAGCGTGTATGTGCTTTGGCTTCTTGTTTTGCAGCTCGCTGAGCCCATTCCTGAAAAATGCATAGCCCTCCTGCTCAACAACAGCCATTATGTCAATGTCTTCTGCATTTTCGCCTTTTTCAAGCACAGAGCCGTAAAGTATTAATGCAGATGCGCGATTCCTCAGCATCCCAAAATCCTTCGCCTGCACCCTTGCATAAGCTGATTTTAATTCCTCAAACAATGAAAGCTCAGTTGCTTTCCTTGCAAAATCCGAATTGAAGTTTATATGATAGAATATGGAATTGCCTATCTTTTCAGGCTCCAATATTCCTTCTGACTCCATTGATTTTAGCATTTTGTATGCGCCTCTCGGGCTTAGCTTAAGCTGCCTTGCAACCTGGTTTATGCTGAATTTTTCTGAAAAGCGCCTCGCAAGGAGCCTTAAAAGCCTCATCCTGGTTTTAGTTATTCCATTATATACCATAAGTATATGAATATATACTAAAAGTATATAAATGTTACTGGCGCCTCCTTTCTTTGATTATATCCAACAAGCTTGTTTTCTTGCTGTAATCGTACTCAAAGGAATCCTTGATTTCAATCCCTAATCCTTTAAAGGAAAACTCATTGCGCATCCTCAGGCTTGTTTCCTCTTCTCTTAGTTGTAATTTGTATGTTTCTATTTCAATCGGCTTCTGTACCAAAGGCTGATGTGGCGGAATATAAGCAGGCAATTCCATTCTTGTTATTCTCACTTCAGGCTCAGGCGGCCCGCGGTAGTAAGGAGAGCCTTTTCCAAAGCCGTAAGGCCCGCAGTCGAAGTTTCCAGAGCTTCCCAAAGAGCTGCCCTTGAACCCCGCATTCCCGATGCTTGTGAATAAAACCGCAAAGCTCATTTCCATAGGAATGACTTCTCCTCTTTCTCTTCTTCCACTTTCAAATGCTCTATTCTTTCATAATCCTTCTTGGGCGCATAGGGATTCTTTTGCACGTAGGAGTTTTCAGTGTCGTAACAAACACTTTTAACATATTCTTCCCGCTCTTCTTCATTCTGGAAAACAGTTTTCTTGACTTTATTCTCAATACCAGTGTTGTTCTCTTCCAAAAGCCCTGTAAGCTCTTCTTTCTTCAAAGGCAGGGTATCTTCTAAAAGAAAAGAAAAAAGCTTGAAAGGCAAAGCTTTGGGCTCCTGTGAAAAAAGAGGAGGCTGCAATTCCGAAAATTCATTCTCTTCAGGGGTAATTTCTTGAAGAATTGCAGGCGCTAAAGCTATTGCTTCCATTTTGGCAATTTCTATTGCTGTGGAAACTCAGCTATCTTCTTTAGCATTTGAAGAAGAGACTGCTGTTCATCGGTTTTGGTGCGGATAACCACTATGATATTCTCAGAACCGAAGAAGATATCCAGGTCATATTTTTCATTGCGTGTATTTTCAATGATATCTGATAAGTCCTTCAGCCCGTCCCCTTGTTTCATGGTAGAGAACAAGCCCTGATTATCCTCAAAGCCGTAAAATGTTGCAGTCTTTTCAAGCTCTAAAGCAGACAGGAAAGCAGGAAACGTTTCCAGAAAAGCAATATTCTTCTTAAAAGTAAACGAAACCCTGCCTTCTTCTTTGCCAAGTCCCAAAAGCTTTAGTTTTTTAGTCATTTTCCCACGGAAGACGCAGCTTTCCATAGCCAGGTATGTTAAGTGTGGTATGCCCGCCGTATATATTATCGTATCTGTCTATTTTAAATGTATCGTGGACATCTCCGCCAAGCCCTGTAAGGTTCCCGTAAGGGATAACGCCGCCGTTATAGGACACCCTGTCTCCCGACAACTGGCCGGCATTTCCAAAGCTGCTTCTTCCCCCGCTTCCAAAGCTGCTTGAGTAAAGCACTGAATAGCTTTCGAGGCTGATGCAAGGTTCTTCAAGTATTGTTTCTGTGAGTGACTTCATTTTCAGAACCCCCTCATGCTGTTCATCAGCCCGAAGTCGCACGGCAAGCCGTAAGAAGACCTTCTGTTCAGCCTGTCATATATGCTTCCTAAAGGATTTACAAGCCTCTGGACGCCCATGTCAAGCGCTGAAAGGTGCATCGGCTTCTCCCTCACCATGAAAGAGTATGCAGAGCCCCTGCACGACGGGCTTGACTGTATTAAGGGGGTGTAGCAGCTGAAATCAAGGCTGAATCCTGAGAACAGCTTTGACACGGACTCCTCTTCCAGCTTTAGCGTTTTCTTCTCGTCCATCACTTCCTTTTCCAGCAGGGTGTTGTCTTGTTTCATTTGTTCCTCCTTGCGAAAATCCGTTTTTTCAGGTTTCCTGAAAATCTTTCGCAATAAGAGAAAAAGCCCTGCGGACGCTATATAAAGCTAATCCCAAGATATTCTAGATATTCTAGATATTTGGAAAAAACAGAAAAAGCCAGCCTCGCGGCATTAAGAATTTGTTTTAATTGTCTTGAAGTTAAGAATTAGTAGATTATTCCGCCCTTGCCTCTCAAGCCATTTACCGCATTCTCAACCATTTCTTCAGTTGTCAGAAGCCTTCCTTCCTGTGGCATTGAACTTGTAATTTCTATCGCATCAATTACAGCCTTGTTCCTTCTCCTGTACAATGCAGTAGGCTGTATGTCTTCGGGAGAAACAATCCTGTAAAAAGTCGCTGACTGGAACTCTTTTGTTGTATCATCCAGTTCAACCTCTGCGAAGTTCCCGCCTTCTGTTTCAGTTTTTCCTAGAGAGCCAGGATTAATTGCAACAACCATTCTTTCATCTTCAGAAGGAATCCTTACAACGCCCGGTCTGTCATGGACGTGCCCGAATAAGAACAGTCTTGTTTTTCCCGCCTTTGCATATTCCATCATCCCATGACTTCCAAAGTGCTTTGCCACCTCAGGCATGTCTTCAACATCGTCAAGCTTGTGCGGCTTATCCATGATGCCGTATAAGGGGGTGTGCAGCAGGGCTATGTCTGGCTGCTCTTGCTCAAGGAATTCCCTTGGCTCTGACTTATGTGTAGTTTCCATAATTCCGTGCTCGTTCATCCTTGTTATAGGATGCTCGTTGAACGGCGTTGTCAGCTCCGAAGGAATGCCTGAAAAAAGAGGCATTCCGTCCTGCCCTGCCGCACCACCGTAACCGGCTATCTTGAAGCCGTTGATTGTTTTGGATTTGAGGTGAAGATTTAGTTCTTTCATAACTGTTGTTTCAAGATCCATGTCATGGTTTCCATGAATAATCAATGTATTTTCAGCTTGAGAATCGAGAATATTC
>JASEIA010000180.1:0-226 GCA_030018575.1 Nanobdellota archaeon
CTTCCCTCAAGTATTATTGGAATATCATTCCTGAGCATTCCAATTATCATGTTGCTGTTGTCAGCCTTATGCAGGAGCGAATGCGTTTCATTTTCTCTCTGTCCGCTCACATGCAATTCTTTTATCCTTTCTCCCATCACATCCATAAGCTCCCTTGCAAGCTGCATTGATGGTTCATGGCAGTATGCGTGCTGCAAGTCAAGCACAAACCCAAAATTATAGTTAT
>JASEIA010000180.1:236-1550 GCA_030018575.1 Nanobdellota archaeon
TTGCCTTGTTGTCCATGTTCTCAATAAGAAAAGGAAGCCCTGATTTCTCAAGCATTGAATAATCTTCAATTGTGTTTGGATGAAGTACAATGCCGTAAACCTTCTGCTGCGAGCATATCTCTTTTAGCCTGTTGATTATAAAACCGCAGTTATTATCATACCTTATGCCCTTCCATGGCGCGTGTATTGTAACGAGCTCATATCGTGATAATGTTTCAAGAAGCTCGTCAGAAAGATTAAACTCTTTGAAAGCGCACAATGTGCCGAAGCTTAATTCAACAGCATTAGCCCCCATCTGCTTAAACAATTTTGCCCTTTCCTCTAAAGGAAGGTAAGATTCATGCATTACTCCTGTTGTAAAGCCAATGTATGCCATTGCTGTGTATTATTCTGCATTAAGTTATAAATGTTGCGCTGAAAAGGAGGCCTACTGCATTGTTTTTATTTTCAAAGCAAACATTTATATTCTTATCACCATACTTCCTTTTTATGGGATTGGAGCATGTATTGGGCAGGTATGAGCATTTTCTTGACGATGAGGGTGAAATAATATATAGCAGCTTGGAGGGCGTTGAAACTTACAAAACGCCTGTTGATTTTGTCTTAAGCCCTGAACAGATAAATGAATTTTTGCAAAAGGCAATGGGCTTTGATTTCGGGCAATCAAGATACAGCGAGATAACAGGCATGTATGTGACAAATCTTATGCAGAACTGCATTGATTCCAGGGAACACACTTCTTTGTTTTACCTGCATGTTCCTATTGAATTGGAGTGCCTTGGTTTTGGATTGAAGGCAGGCAGGAAAGAAATTGGCACTGCCATTCATATAACTGGAGATTTAGGGGATTCTTGTTTTACAGGCTCTGAAGGCTGTTCCGTGGATGTGCATGGAAATGTCAAGCATAATTTTGCAAGGCGCGCAAAAAACGGGGTTTACAGGGTTCATGGCGAAGCTGGCTATGCTGCTGCAGGGTATTCTGAAAACTGCACCTATGAGTTTTATGGAGGCATAAATTCAGGGTTTGACAGCGCAAAAGACAATACAGTGAGGGCCCATTCTGGGCAGGCATTGAAAGTTTTGAAGAAATGTGTTCCTGCTGGAAATGTGCTTGAATTTGTAAAAGACGGGAAAGCGGAAAGGATAGTGAGAATGCGCGACAAGTCACGCGTTGTGCGCTGGCTGCTGGGAATGCGCTAAGTGTTGTTTTACTAATAATTACTTCTAATTACTAATAATTACTTCTAAGGTGTAATCTTCGCCAGAGATACCCACTATTTATAGTTGGGAGTGAATGGCGAAGGAATTATTAAG
>JASEIA010000181.1 GCA_030018575.1 Nanobdellota archaeon
GTAATCCCCATCAGCCTTCTCATTTCCTCTACTTCTTCACGCGTGTATTGCATCTCTTACCTCAGCCCCTTGTACACAACAGGTAATAGCGGCTTTGTGTCGCATTCACGAAGCCCGAATGCCCACGGGTCTTCAGAGCAGTAAGACTTCATCATAGCAAGCTCGTCTGGAGTATAATCTGCTTTAGCCATCAATGCAGAAACTTTCAAAAGCTTGTTCTTAATCCTCTGCTCAATATTCACGCACACAGCCTTTGCAGCCTCAATCGGCTCCCCTGACTTGAAATGCTTGATAAGCCATGCAGGGCCAATACCCATCTTTGTTGCAGCAACAAACGGGAATACCTGAATCACGTCTTCAAGCCCAACATTAAGGGAAGAAGGCATTTTTCCTGTTTCAGCAGCCTTGTGGTGCGCCCTAACGAGCGCAAAGCCCTTTGCAATAGCCTCTAAGTCCATCTGCGTTGCATCAGGCAGGGCATAAACGTTTCCGCAAATGTTTGTTTCCCCGCCCAATCCCCTTGCATGGCAGCCCACACACCTTTCAATATTAAACCCAGCTTCATCCTTTGTCCCAAAAGGCGACTTAATGCACTGGTTCATCCTTCCAAGGTATGATATAAATTCTTTAGCAACCAAATCAATTCCAACCAGCCCTAAATTACTAAAAATCTCAAGCACTGAATCAAGGCAGCCTTCTGTTTCAGGCACATACAATCCTGTCCCTGTCCTTCCAGCCCTTTGCCTCATTTCCCTGTCTGTTTCAGTCGGCGCAAACAGGTTTACAGGCACCTCAAAAGGAAACCTTCTCCTGAATGCAGGGTCCATTGCAAATGTGCCATCGTCATACTGCTTTCCCTCATTGCACGTGCCAATCTTGTACTGGTACTGCCCTTTTCCATCAACAGAAATTCCGCATTTTCTCGACTTTCCGCCTGAAGGCGTTATTGCCTGGTTATTCAGGTGCGCCTGAAGTATGTTAAGCATTGCCTGCGGCGCCCTGTTTGTCTCATCATAAATAACCCCGGGCGCAGTGATGTAAGGCGTGTCTTTTATCGCCTCTGAGAGCCTGCCTTCCTGAAGCAGTTTTCCGTCAATGTCAAAGAATTTTTCCTGCTCAAGCGAAGGGTCTATCTGCAAAATTGCATAATCGCTTCCAAACAAGCCCGCCATTACAGCCATTGCCAAGTGTGTTTTTGCAAGCCCTGTTGAGCCGTTTACAAGGCAATTCCTGCCTGTTGCCGGCAATACAACACCCAGGCAGTCCCTGATGTCAAGCTGGTTTCCGTCCTTGTAAGAAGTCAGCGGAGTGCTGTGGTATATCATTGAGCTTGCGCCCCTCACGGAAGATTCCATAGTGTCAATATTTTCTATAAGACTTGCAATATCTTTTTGTTTCATTTTATACCCCCTAATACTATCTAATTGTTACATTTAGGCAGTAGTGGTAATATATAAATGTTTCGTATACTCGTAATGAATTAAGCTCCCTCGTCAAATAATTTCTTTCCGTCGTCAAAATTAGATGCATAAAG
>JASEIA010000182.1 GCA_030018575.1 Nanobdellota archaeon
CTTGTTTAGCAAATGGGAAATAGGGTATAATAAGGCAGCGGAAGCATTGCTTGAACTTGAGTTTCCAATCTTACGACTGATTCTTATCAACTAATCAAATAATTCCCGACGTCAAACCAAGCCGAAGTCCATCCCTTCTTTGTATTACCCTAAAATCTATAATTTATTCCTCCCCCACTTCCCAATGCCCGCCCTTGTCAGGGCATATGCGCCTTTGAGGCTAGGGGGCATTTCTTTTGGAATTGCTCTTTGCATTGTTGGCGAGTTTATTTATCTCTTAAAGTAGGATGTAAAATAATAATTTTTTCAATCCTCCCCCACTTCCCAACGCCCTTCACATCAAAACAACCCCATCCTTCCTTATTTCCTCAGAAAACTTTGTCTTGGCATTGAACTCATCTTCAGTAAAATAATGAGGCTGTATTTCCTTCCCAAACCTTTTCTTAATCTTGTCTATTATCTCGGCTATGATTATTTCCTCGCTTGGGCTCTTTTCTTTTACTATGATTGCTGCGTCGATGTCTGAGCTGGGGTTATATGTTTTTTTTGCGTAAGAGCCAAACAGCACAACCCCCCTTATGTTTTCTAGATTCACATTTGTAATCTCATAAACAAGCTCTCTCAGGGCGCTTAATGCAATAAATTCGGGGCTGTTTAATTGCTGCTTTTCCTGTTGTACCATATCCAATGCCAGCCTTGCAAAATTATTGCTGTAATTAATGCGGTAATAATAGGCATTGCCATTTCGCATAGAGCTGATTATGCTGAATTTTTCAAGCAGAATTAGAAATTTTGACAATGCTTTGTTGCCAATCCCTGTGAAATGCTGTATTTCTTTTCTTGAAACAGCCTTGCCCGGAGCTTCTCCCAGCACAAAAAGGATTTTCCATGCGGTTCTTGTTCCCAAGCAGACATCAAGCATCATTATTCCATCAGCCCCTTAATGATGGATGTGTATGGCTTTACGATTGTATCCAGAAAATAAAGGGCTTTTTTTGGGTTTGTTTCGGGCTGCTTGGTGTAATCTTCTGAATAATACTGCGCAGTCCCCCTTTCCTGCCTTCCTTTTTTCAGCAGCGCGGGCAGTGTCTTTTCTTTTAGCCTCTCAGCGCTGAAGTAAATGTCTTTTGCCTCTTTAAGCAGCTCTATAATTTTTCTTTTCAAGCCTTCATCTTTGATAAACTGCTCCAAAGCTTCTATGGCCTTAATGTGAATCGTTGGGCTTGTTATCTTTATGCCAAATTTTTCAGCAAGAAACAGCTTTGTTATGTCATGCATGCAGTAATACCCTGAGATTATGCTCCATCTTGGGAATTCAATTGCGTTTTTTTCTGCATGCTTCATATCCTCCTCAAATGCTTTTCTGTGGAACTGCAAGTATCCTTCTTTCTCAGTTGCAGGAAGCTGTACCCAGCTTTGCGCCTCACTTATTTCATTATTCATTCCTGTATGGGTCTGATACCCCGCAGCTTGCTG
>JASEIA010000183.1 GCA_030018575.1 Nanobdellota archaeon
CGTGCTGTTCCGCCAGTCTATTGTGTCATTGCAGCTTATTACAACAAGATTATTGCCTTCATCCGGCATGAATGTGACACCCCATTCAGTGCCTGAGCCGTTCATTGTAAGGTTTGCAGCGCCGTTAAGCGAGAAAAGGCATTGCGATGCTGTCTCGCTTACAGTTGCATTGGCAGCGACAGGCGCAGATGACGCATTGTATGTTGTGTTCAGCGGATTTGATATTGTAACAGCCGGCAAAAGACTGTCCACGTAAAACACAACGCTTGTTGAGTTCCATATGTTGGATGAGTCATTGCATTCAACGCCGATTAAATTGTTTCCTTCTGTTGCATTGAACTTCTTGCCCCATTTTGGCGGCTCTATGCCCCCTTGGTCCAGTGTGACAGGCGCCAGGGAGCGCCATACATCATTATATAACCCGCTGCCATAGCCTGCAATAACAAGCAATGAGCTGTTTAGCGCAACAACAGACGAATGCAGGTACCGGCCGGGCCACTCCGCCGAAGCTGTTGCTATGCTCCAGTTTGCGCCGTCGCTTGAATAGTAAACATCATTCATAGATCCCATTATATTATGAAACCCGCCAAGCACCCACATCCTGCCGTCAGGAGTTACAACAGAACTGTGCCCGGTTCTCCCTCCCCAGAGCGGAGTCCTGTTTGCAACCAGCCAGTCTGCCCCGTTTGATGAATACCAGATGTCGCGCAGGTAATCGCCTGTATTGTTATACCCGCCCATTACCCATATCCTGTTGTCGGATGTTGTGATGGATGCATGCCCATACCTTTTTGACCATCCGGCAGAGCTGTTTACAAGGGTCCAGTCCGCTCCGTTGGTTGAGTTCCACACATCATTTGCAAAGTTTTCGCCAAAACTTAAGTTCTGCCCGCCCATCAGCCAGAATGAGCCGTCGCTTTTCATTACAGCAGACATTGCATACCTCGGCTCCCATGCTGCAGATCTGTTTACAAGAGTCCAGTTTGCGCCGTCTGTTGAGTTCCATATGTCGTTCTTGAAATTATTGCTGCCAGAGCTGTTCCATCCTCCCATTATCCACAGCGAGCCATCAGGTCTTGCTATTGCGGAAAACCAGTACCGGGGCTCCCATGCGGCAGAAGCATTTGCCTGTATCCAGTTTGCGCCATCATCAGAGTACCATACGTCATTATAGTAAGTTAATGACCCGTCATACCCACCCATCAGCCATATCCTACCGTTAGGCGTTGTTGCGGCAGCAACCCCAACTCTGGCAGGGAATGCGGCAGAAGCGTTTAATCGCGCCCACTTTTGCCCCTGCACAGAGGCGTTGAACAGGTACCTGCATGATGAGATGCCTGCGCTTGTTGTCACATTAACAGTGTGGTTTATGTAATTATAGCTTTGGTTGAGCGGCTTTGTA
>JASEIA010000184.1 GCA_030018575.1 Nanobdellota archaeon
TAGCGGCTCTTGCAATAGAGTTCGTGTTTAGCGGGGTTATGCTGCTGGTGAATGGGGCTTAAAACCCCTTTTTAAGCATTTCGAATGGTTTATAAACAGAAGCGTACACACATTTAATACTACTAATAACAGAGGGTAGGTACTTCCTGCTTTAAAGGAAGTACTTATACTCTCTACGTTTTTTGTAATACTAACATGAGAGTAATGATATTTACGGATAAAAGTAATTATGAAGGTTGTTTTAGTGCACTAAATAAGCAGAGAGCAGAAGGCCAAAAACGTTTCTGGCATATTGAAGCTTGTCATAAGCTATTGTTTGAAAAATTAAAAACATTTGGAAACTTAGATAAGGACGTCAAGCTTGTAAGAACATATCTTTATACTGGCAGATATCATTCAAAATTATTATCTTCTTTCAATAGGGCATGCAAATGCGAGATTGATAAAATGAATGGATTAATTCAAAAAGAAGAATTATTATTGCAAGAAATAACTAAAAGTAATCTAGAAAAGAGCATTAAAGACAAAATAAACATTCACGTTTCTAATAATAAGAGTATATTTGAAGAAATTAAACAAGAACAGATAAGGAATATCGATAAACAACGTCGGCATGCAGAAGGCCAAAGAAAAATGTTTAAGTACTTAGAAACCCTGCCTTTTTTGGAACTTAAAACAACAGAATTAAAACAAGCGAAAGGAGTGATCTATCAAAAAGGGGTAGATGTTCAAATAGCTACTGATTTAGTCCACTTCGCACATACAGACGCTTATGATATTGCCTTGATTATTGGCGGAGACACTGATTTAATAGAAGCAATACGATTAGTGCGAAAAGGTCTTGGAAAAATTGTGATAATTATGGCTTATTATGATGAAGAACCAACCAAAAGCTGTATCTCTCCGAGTTTAATTAAAGAAGCAGACTATTTTTTTCATATTGGTAATTTAACTGAAAAAGAAATACTTTCCATATCTGATTTGTTAAGGAAAAAAGAAGAATAATATTGTTTTTCATCTTTTAGAATTTTCATCCTCGTCCAGCATTGTGCTAAACTCTCTATAATTGCTAGCGCAAGTTTCGCAAATTAATCCCATTCCTATTAGCTCCTCAAATGTCTTGCCAGGATTGTCACTGCATACCTGGGGCAATCACACCTCTTTGCCATAAAAGAAAGCTAATTATCGCTTGTTTATAAGATTTGCTGTTTAATATTCGAAAATCCTTCGGGATTTTCGGATATCCAAAAATCAAAAATTTTTGAATAAATCCGCAAGATTTTCAGAAGTCTTGAAAGCCGCCTTTTTTGCGTTTTACAGCTTCTTAAGCGCTTTCTTCAACTTCGCAGGGCTTTCTTTCTTTGCCTCTTTACGTTCCATCTTTGCCTTTGCCGCGTT
>JASEIA010000185.1 GCA_030018575.1 Nanobdellota archaeon
CAGTCGGATTATGCGCAAGAATAGAAGCATAATGCTTGAGAAGCGTAACAACTCTATTGAATTCCCTATCGTCAATGCCTATCCCTTCTCCGCTTGACAGTATCTCAACCATCAGCTGCACCCCTGATTATTTACTCTGTCAATCTTATCATAGAAAGCGCTCTTGACAAAATCTTTTAATTTCTGGGAGACTTTTCCTTCTTTTCTTAATCTTTCATATAGCCGCTGTTCGTCAAACCCGAACCACACAGCCTTGCACGCCTTTACCATATCACCTCTGCAATGCGCATAAGAACGCCATCATTGCGAGGCACGGAAGCCTTAAGTAGGATTATACCCCGCAAACCATGTGCTTTTTATGCGGATTTGCACTCTATAATAGTATATACTGTTATATAAATCTTTCTAAAATTTATAAGAAAGTTCTGTTTTTAAGCTAAAAAGGGGTGGTAGGAGCACAAAATGAACGTCAATCATGAAATTGAAGGACATGCAGTGCCTTTTGAAGAAGTTATCAAGGCTCTGAATATAATGCGATATGGCAGCCCTGAGAAGGTTATGTTCCAGTTGTTATTTTTAACTGGTTGCCGAGTTCGGGAACTGAATAATATGCTAAAAAGCAAGCTATATGGTAATATGCTGTATTGGCGGCTCGGCAAGAACCAGAAAGGGTTTAGAAAAGTCAAGCTCCCTGCCTATTTTCTTAAGGAATTAGAGAGATATAGAAACACTCATAGGATTTATGGCGATAGGCTCTTTGGGGTTCATCCTGATACATTTAGAAGACATTTTAATAAGGTTATTAGGCCACAACTTCCGAGCTGGCAGGAAAAACGCCTTATTGATAAGCGCGGTGTTATGAAAGAAGAATATATTTATCAGCTTAAAGGTCTGCGCAAGAATTATCAAACTTTAGAGTTTGCCAAACAATTTGAAAAGTGGCAGGATGCGTCAATTGCCCTGGAATTCACGAGTAAGAATATGAAGCATAGCAGCGGGAAGATTACAGCTTACCATTATATTGAGAATTTTGAGAGTTTAAACATTGAGAAATACAAGCATCTGACGCCGGCAGAAATCATAGCGAATAGCCAGACTCAGATGAGGCTGATGGATTATTGAAAAAAATAAAAAAATGAAGGCTCAGCGCCTTCTCTTTTTCTTCTTCCTGCGCTTTGACCAGCAAGGCATTTTAATAACGCCCTTTCTTCCTAGTCATAAAGCCGCCAAGGAACGCAAGGCCTATCACAATGGCTATGATAGCAGGCACCCAACCGCTTAACCCTGACTGGCCAAGTTGCGTGATGAGATACTGCACTGTCGTGTTTGCCTCTCCACCGGTCGCAGTGCCGAACTTGCTAAGAACGACAACGCCTA
>JASEIA010000186.1 GCA_030018575.1 Nanobdellota archaeon
AATCAGTGAAAGGAATTGATGCTAATTCCTTTACAATGAAGTCCTCGGGTATTTGCTTGAGTTTCATCACAGATAAAAATGTATGCGTATTATTTAAATGTTAAGGAACGGAAATAGGTTCTTTGCTGCTTTCTTTGCCTGCCTATGACTTAATCTAGTAACTCTTGTTTCAAGCACAGAATATCCCCAGTCCGGCTCTGATATCAAAGTTTGGAATTGGGCAAACCTATCTTGATCTTTAGGTATCTCTTCAACTACAGGAGCCTGTTTTGCAAAGCATAGCACAAAATAATAAGGCGGCAGGGCGATATAGGAGCTTTTGAAAGACTCAAGCCGGTAGTAGGAATCATCAGGATTATCATATAAAACTTTCATTTGAGTATTTATTATTGCATATACGCGGGGATCATTTGCTATTGAAAAATACTGGAAGCCGTGGCCAGGCGATAACCCGAATAGATTAAGTTCTGTTGTTTTTAATTCAGCATCTACAAAATCATCGCCATCCCATAGCTTGCATTTAACATAAGGATAGCCATCTTTTATTTCTGGCTTTGGCGGGGCATCTAATTTATCAAGTATTTTGCTGATTAATCTCATTGAAAGCTAAAAGCCAAGGCAGATTTATAATGCTTTCTGTCACGCTTAAGAAAACCGCCTACCTCTTCCACTTTTTTAGTATTTCCAGTGCTTCCTCATCTGAAACATCATGCCATTCCCTATATGCGTCTGCATAGAACGGCTCAGGCATTTCCAAAACAACAACCTCGTCTGCCAATTGCTCCATATCAGCATTTACCCCTTTCCCTGCAACAGGCACTGCCACAACAATCTTTTTCGCCTTCCTCTTCCTGCAGATCATTATTGAGGCGCGCATTGTCGAGCCCATTGCCAGGCCGTCGTCAATCAGTATAACAACCCTTGCTTTTATTTCAGGCAGGGGCTTTCCGTTCCTCAATAGCTTTATCCTTCTTTCAATTTCTTCCTTCTGCTCCTTCTTGATTCGCAATGCTTTCTTTTGAAAGCCATTGCTCAACATCGGGAAAAACAAAGCATCTTCCGTCCTCTGCTATTGCGCCAAACCCTGCTTCAGGATTGTCAGGGTAAGGAAGCTTTCTCGCTATCAGAACAGAAAAGCCGGCATTAAGGTATTTTGCTGTTTCATAAGCAACTTCAATTCCCCCTTTTGGAATTGCCAGTACAAGCGCATTCTTGTTCCTGTATTTTTCCAAGGCTGCCACGAGAGCTTTTACCCTCCTACGTCTACTGCAACGCCTGCCGCCTCAAGGACTTTCTTAACAGCTTCTTCTGTTATCTTATGTCCTGCCTTGTGCAGCAACATTCCGGCATATATGTACTCCATTTTGCTTCCCTCC
>JASEIA010000187.1 GCA_030018575.1 Nanobdellota archaeon
TTGAAATGGAAAACACAGAGTATGATGAGGAGTTTGCAAAAATAGGAAAAGAAAAAGCAGAAAATGGGGAAAATGAAGAAGAGTGAGAAAGAAACAGGAAATGCCCGGAAGGAAGGAAGTGAAAATGTTCTTGCAGAATTAAAAAGCATAGCCAGGAATATCTATACAGAGATAACCAAAAAGAAGCTGCCAGAGGTCCAGATGCCGCTGAGGGCGCTGAGCAATGTCAAGTATGACCCTAAAGAGGGCTATTTTGAGATGATTGGAAAAACAAAGGGAAGGACCCTGACAGCAAGCACAATCAAGACATTTGCACAGACTTTGAGAATGATGGCGCTAAGCAAGGAGCTGATTGAGCAGGACGATATTGCAACAAAAAGAGAGGCATATTATGTAAGCAAGAACTGGGAAGAGGCAAGATTCAACGAGCAGGCAGAGTCTGACATGATAATGGATGATGTTGAGGCAATGCTCATGGTCAACAGGGAGCAGATTGGATTTATCCCTGAGGAAAAGGGGGGGGAGATAGCAGGAAAGCTTATTGTTATAGACAAAGACAGTGAAACTGGAAAAGAAATCATTATAGACTGCACTAAATTTGGCTCTGGCGCCTATTCCATTCCAATCTCAGTTGAGCATCTAAAATTTGAGACAGATGCAAAGTTTATACTTGCAATAGAAACAGCAGGCATGTTCCAGAGGCTTGTTAAGCACAAATACTGGCAGAAGGCAAACTGCATTCTGGTAAGCCTTGGGGGCGTTCCTACGCGGGCATGCAGAAGGTTTGTGAGAAGATTGGCTGATGAGATGAAGATACCGGTTTATGTATTTACAGATGGAGACCCTTATGGATATGCTAACATATACAGGACACTAAAGGTTGGAAGCGGAAGCGCTGCCCACATCAATAAGTATTTTTGTGTTCCGCAAGCGCAGTTTATTGGAATAACGCCAGATGACATTAAGGCATATAAGCTTCCAACCCACCCCCTGAAGGATGTTGACATTAAAAGAGTTAAAGATGCCTTAAAAAATGACCCCTTTATTTTGCACCATAAGGAATGGCAAAAGGCGCTGAAAGATATGGTGGAGATGAAAGTCAGGGCAGAGCAGCAGGCGCTGGCAAAGTGGGGTTTAAATTATGTTATTGATAAATACCTTCCTGATAAGTTAAAGCACCCTGAAAAGTTTTTGCCTTAGAATTCTTCTCTTTATTATACTTTTCCTCTATCTGCAATAAAGAAAAATCCGCAAGAAAACCGTTTAGTTGTAGTAGTGGTTACGAGAAAACTATTTGCATAAATCACAGGCAATGTAC
>JASEIA010000188.1 GCA_030018575.1 Nanobdellota archaeon
AGTAAACAATAACATGGCAAAGGCTATCCCAATCACAGCAAGCTGCGGGGCATTACGCGTTTGCAGTTATTTGCCTCTAAACTCTGCTTCAGTCCGCCGCAAGGCGTTTCAGCTTCAACATTTGAGGCGTTTGGCTGGTTTACAGCAGCCTGTCGCTCAACCAGCATGGGATGAGCGAGATTTCGCGCGGCATTCAAGTCAGCGCTGAAAGAGGATAAACCACAATGGCAGGAAAAACAACCTCCGGAACGAGAACCCAAGCTGCCGCATCTATGGCAGATTCGGGAAGTATAGGCAGGCTTGACCCTCATTACTTCAATGCCTTTTCTTTCTGCCTTGTATTGAACAAAGAACTGCAATTGATTAAAACTCCAGTTGCTTATCCAATAGTTCATTCTTTTTCCCTTCCGCTGTTTTCTTATTCCTCTGAGGTCTTCCATTACAATCTTGTTTCCATCAAAGTTGGAAACAATGCCTTTACTGATGTTATGGTTTATCCACTTCATCCAACGAGTTTCTCTTCCAGAGAGTTTCTTGAGCAGCCTCCTGCTGGAACGAGTGCCTTTGGATTGAAGCTTGGAACGCAAATGTCTGAACTTTCGTTTGGTTTGCTTGACTTTAGCAGAATTATAAAATTTCCCGCTGCTTGTGACAGCGAGGTTGTTTATCCCGAGGTCAATACCGAGAACTGCATTTTGCGCAGTGCTGTTAATGGCATTAATATCCTTGGAGAAAGTAAACAAAAAGAACGCTCTTCCTTTTTTGTCCATTCGCAGGAGGCTTTCGCTTACGTTCCAGGAGAAGTATGCTTTGTAGCATTCAGGGATATTGAGTTTGAACTCCTGCCTTTTGTTGAGCAAACGCAAAACAAGAATATCTCCTTTGAGGTTTGCATTTCTTGGGAAATTGTACCTGACAGAAGTGTTATTGATAATCGGCTTGGACTTAGCCTTCTTGACCATCCCGCAGGCCTGCTTGATGCAGGCGACAGCGAGTTGGGAAGGCAATGTCTTCCTCAATGTTTGATAAACGAGAGGGTGGAGCTTAATATTATTCCTAATATGATTCTGCCATGCAGCATTAATACAGAACTGCAATCCTTTGCTGTAAGCTCTGACAGCAGCAGCTATCTCTGGAGTTGCAGTAATCCTGATTTTTGCTGTAGCAACAATTTGCATACAGGCAACAGGGCAGTTAAGGTATTTAAACCATGCGCGCATGGTTGTCAAGTGGCAAGTGGAGGTGAAATGGGCAATCGCAGCAAGCTGCGGGGTATCAGACCCA
>JASEIA010000189.1 GCA_030018575.1 Nanobdellota archaeon
GAATTAGGGTCTTCCCAGATTGAACAGGTTGTGCCAGGCTCCGGTGCAATTCAGAGCCATGTCTATCCTCTCCTCCCGTTTCTGGCGCACCTCCCAGCCAAAGTTGCGCTTATCTGAAGAAAATCCTGCCTCTGAGAGGTTTCTTTTATAGTAATTTTCCAAATAGGGAATTGTGTAATCTACAAATTCCCCCATCCTTTCCTTCCAAGCCCATGAGCCCTTTACAGTTGCATTCTTCTTTGGAAAAATATAGACTTTTGTCCCACGCTCAAATCTGTCAACGTAAACAGGGGCGCTGTAATACCTGTCAAGGCGCACGCTGTCAAACTCAATACCTATCCCAAATATCATTTGCATTGCCCTGTCAAAAGCCTCTTTTTCGCTGTGCATGCTCATTCCCCAGCCAATGTAAAGCTGTGAGTCGAGGTCCATCATGCGGAAAGAAAATGCAAATGCCTTCTTTTGCTGCGGCGCATTCTCCTTTGCCTTGTCCTTGCGCTTCTGCGTTTCAGAGGCATAATTTGTCTTCACAGTCAGGGAATAGCCAGTCCCGTCGCCGCAGGCGTTTGCCACTTCAACACCCTTCTTTTTCAGAATCAAGATATGGAGATTGTGAATTGCCATTTCAACTTCTGGGTCAGAATACAGACGTTCAATTGACTTGTAGCTGACGTCAATTTCAGAGAGGAGGGAAAACATCATGAGCATGCCTGCCATGTTGCGGTTGCTCTTGTCCACCAATGATTTTGTAAGAAGCATCATCACTTTCTGCTTGATGGTGAGCTGTGGCAGCCGGCCAGTGGTTCTCACCGTAGTTATTGCCCCAACTGCTTCGTCAACAAGTGGTTCCAGGCTGCGCATGGCGTACTTTATCCTGAAATTGAGCTGCTCTTCATAGGTTCTCCAGCTTCTCTCTTTTTCGGGATGCGTTGCCTTGTATTGGTCAAGGAGAAAATCCTCGATGTCCTTGACCTTTTCTCTGATGTCCTTTGTTTTCAGCATATTTGTCATTGGGCTGCAAAGGTTTATTAGGATATCCATGGATATCCTAGCATGAGAAAAATAATCGTATCAAAAGAAAAGATTTCGCTCAGTGATGACGTAGTTGGATTTATTGAGAAAAATGTGACGCCTTTTGGCAACAGTGCAAAAGTGGACTGCCCCAAAGAGTTCATAGGAAAGAAGGCTTACCTGATTATTTGCAAGCGTTAGTGGCTAGTTT
>JASEIA010000018.1 GCA_030018575.1 Nanobdellota archaeon
GGAATATGTTTGATAAGTCTGTTTATACAAGAGAAGTCCATAATTCAGTTGCAGGCGGTTCAGTACTCTGCTGCAATTAAGCCTTTTTTTCTTTTTTATTTTCCTTTATTCTCAGCAACATAAAAATAAGGATTCAGTTATAAGAATCTTCCGGCAGTTTCTTGAACTTGTCATCAAGCTTCTTCTCTTTGGCAGAAAGAGTGCTCACGATGTCTATCATGTACTTGCCGTCGCCCAGCTTGTACACCAATGGCTTGCCCTTGAACAAGTCAACCAAATCAAGCTCATACTTGCCGGGCTTTACAACCCTTATTGATTCGAGGTCAAGGATTACGGGCTGGTCTTCCTTTGTATCGTCCTTAATAAGAGAAGCAACATCTTTCTCCATCTGCTCTTTCTCTTCAAGCGTTAAAGATTCTGTTATTTCCCTTGCCTTTTCAATGTTTGCCTGCTTCACATAAAAGAAAAACTTGCCTGAGCATGCAGAACATCCTGCAAGAATCTCTTTTGAGCCGTCTTCAAACAGCTTTCCGCATTTAACGCACTGGTGTGGCATTTTCACTTCGCTCCGCTTCGTTCAAAGCTTCCCTTTGTCTCGCCCGGTAAGCATATGTTAGTCCTTGGCTAGCAGCCTTTAGCGCTCTATCCTTTCACGTTTGTCAGGAGCTCAATCTTATCGGGATTTCTTTTGATTTCCTTGATGATTGTTGCAGGGCCTATGATTGTAAACCCTTCCCTTGAGCCCATCAGTAATTTTACAAGAAGCCCCTTCATCTGCGAGAAAATCCTTTCATTCTTTGACTCGGGATAAATAGTGCAAAGCTCAATGCCCTTGAAGTCCTTGCTCACGTGCTCCATTGTCTTCTGGATAAGCCACGCTTCCTCGCTCGGCTGCAGCCTGCCCTGCAAGAGGACAATCTTGTCCTTCTTTACAATGTCAAGAAGCCTGTTTATCCTTTTTTCAGGGGTAAGGGCGTTTATCTCGCCGAAAGGCACGAACTGCAAAGTGAGGTTCATTTCTTCATCACCTTGAACAGCTGGTCATAAAACTCCTCCATGTTAATTCCCTTGTCAGCTGACATGCCAACAACAGGATACTGCGGAAAAGCCGCTTCTATTGCTTTCACGTCTGCTTTCTTCAAATCTGTCTTGTTTGCAGCTATCATAACTGGAATATCCCTTGCAGCAAGGTTTCCGATGATTGTTATGTTAACCTGCGAATAGGGGTTTATTGTTGAGTCCAATACAACTACGACTGCGTCCATGTCATCAAGCCATTTTATTGCTTCTATGACGCCTTTAGTCGCTTCCTTTGCCCGCTCCTTTGCATCGTCCTTGTTTATCTTGAACTTCAAAAAGTCCTCGTAATCAATCTTTGTGGCGATTCCAGGCGTATCCACGAGGTTAAATGAAAGTGATTTGCCTTTTGACTTCACTTCTATTTTTTCTTTCACAATGACTTCCCTTGTTTCGTGAGGAACAGCGCTTACAGTGCTCATCTCTTCCCCAAGCCAGTCCTTGCAAATCCTGTTTGCCAGGGTGCTTTTCCCTGCATTTGGTGGGCCGTACAAGCCGAGCCTTCTGTCTTTCTTTGCATTAAACAGCGAAGAAAGCCTATTTAACAAGTCCTTGAATATGTTGAATACTGCCATAATTTAAGTGCCTCTTCTTCTGAGATAAAGAATTATTTATAGTTTATATATGTTTTGGTGGTTTTTTAGAGAATTACAAGAAAAAGAACAAAAAAGAAAAGAATGCGAAATCCCGCTAGCCAACCAGTCCATGGGATTTTGGGCGTTCCCCAACCGCCTTCTTTCCTGCACCACAGCAAACTTTATAAACAATTTTCCTCTCTTTCTCCTTTATGAAAGAAAAGCTCCAGAAGCTCAATGACTATGAATGGCTTATCCCGAAAACAGCAAGGGAAGGAATGAATGTTGATGCAAAGATTATTGCAAACAAGAAGATAATTGACATGATGGAGCCTGAGGCATTGCAGCAGCTGACAAATGTAGCGTGTATGCCTGGCGTAATAGAGCCTGTATTGGGATTGGCTGACATGCATTTCGGCTATGGGCTGCCGATGGGCGCTGTTTCTGCTTTTGATTATGAAAAAGGGATTATCTCGTCAGGCATGACCGGGTTTGACATAAATTGCCTTTCCGGAAACTCAAAGGTATTGCATGAGTTTGGCTACAGGAAAGACATAAAAGATTTTGAAACAACTTTTGCAGACGATAGGATAAAGTGCCTTAACCCAACCTCAAAAGTCAAGGATACAAGGATAAAATATTTCTTGAAGTTTCCAGCAAATAAGAAAGTTTACAGGCTGAAAACAGAAACAGGCGAAGAAATAACAGCAAGCGAAGAACACCCCTTCTTTACAAAAAATGGAATGAAAAAGCTCGGGGAATTAAATGAAAAAGATGAAGTTTCAATATTTCCTTTTGAAGGCGTTGATTATGAAGAGCCTTCAAATGAAATAATAATTAGCGAAGAAGCAATAGCCAATAAAACAGCAAGGGAAGAGCTGAAAAAAAGAGGGCTTCTGCCTGTCCGCTATAATAGCCCAAAACTCCCTTATCTGATAAAGCTTATCGGGTTTATAACAGGCGATGGCTGCGCTTATGTTTCAGGGGGGCATTCTTCTGTAAATGCTTACAGCAAAGATATGGCTGATTTGGAATCTGTTAAGGCAGATATGGAAAAAATAGGCTACAAGGCCATCTTAAGCTCAAGAAAGCGCCATCACAGGATTAAAACATCTTATTCTGTTGTTGAATTTGATTTTAAGGAGAATGCAATAAGATGCAATGCAAAATCTCTTTACCTGCTGCTTGAGGCAATGGGCATGCCTAATGGAAACAAAACAATGAAAGAATTTCTTGTACCTGAATGGATTATGAAAGCAAAGCTTTGGCAAAAGCGGCTTTATCTTGCTTCTCTATTCGGAGCTGAATTAAGCTCGCCAAAAACAGTTACGCAGCATGGATACAATTTTTATTGCCCTGTGTTCTCGATGAACAAGGCTGAAAATACCATTAAAAATGGCGAAATATTTTTGAAGCAAATAGAAACGATGCTTGCGGATTTAGGGGTAAAAAGCAAGATAATCAATAATAGGAAAGACTATGAGGGAAAACAGGGAATAAAATACAGGCTGCGGCTGCAAATATCTTCAGAACCGGAAAATCTTATTAACTTATGGTCCAGGATTGGGTTTGAATATAATAACCCGCGCAGGTATCTTGCAAATACAGCAATACAATACCTTAAAACAAAAAATAGCATACTGCTTGAAAGGAAAAACGCAATAAGAGAAGCACTGATACTTAAACAGAAAGGTGTGAGAAATGTTGACATATACAGGCAGCTTCAGACAAAATATGTCAATGCAAGATTTTTGGAAAGAACCCTGATGGAGTTGAGGACGGAACCGCGGATTTCCTTTAAGTTTGAGAAATTCAGCGAATTTCTTGCCAAAAACACAGGCGGGCTTGGGAAAACAGGGCAGGTTTGGGGTAAAATAGCTGAAAAGACAGAGGTGCCTTTCAATGAGCATGTCTATGACTTTAATGTGGAGGATGAGCACCATAACTTCATAGCAAACAATTTTGTCGTTTCAAATTGCGGCGTGAACAGCATAAGGACTAACTTAACAATAGATGAAGTAAAGCCAAAGCTGAAAGAGCTTACGACAACGCTTTTCAAGAATATCCCTTGCGGAGTCGGCTCAAAGGGAAAGCTAAAATTAACAAAAGAACAATTGGATGAAGTGCTTGTAAAGGGATGCAGATGGGCTCTTGCAAACGGCTATGGCGTAAAGGAAGATTTGGAAAACACAGAGGAAAACGGATGCATGGAAGGGGCAGATGCCTCAAAGGTTTCTGACTTGGCAAAGCAGAGGGGAAGGTCGCAGTTGGGGACTCTTGGAGCGGGAAATCATTTTCTTGAGGTTGAAGCTGTTTCAGATATCTATGATGCAAAAACAGCAAAAAAGTGGGGCATTACAAAACAAGGGCAGGTTTGCATCTTATTGCACTGCGGCTCAAGAGGGCTGGGGCATCAAGTTGCTACTGATTATTTGCAGATACACGAGAAAGCTGCTGAGAAATACGGCATTAAACTGCCTGACAGGCAATTAGCTTGCGCTCCTTTTAATTCTCCTGAGGGGCAGGATTATTTCAAGGCAATGAAATGCGCTGTGAATTATTCTTTTACAAACAGGCTGGTAATGACTCACTGGATAAGGCAGAGCTTTGAAAAAGTTTTCAAGAAAACCTGGCAGGAAATGGGCATGCATACTGTTTATGGGCTATGCCACAATGTTGTAAAAGTTGAAGAGCATTTGGTTAATGGCAAAAAGCAAAATGTAATACTTCACAGGAAGGGAGCGACAAGGGCATTCCCGGGAATTCCTGTCTTGATTGCAGGCTCAATGGGAACTTCATCTTACATACTTGTTGGAACAGAGAAGGCAATGGAAAAATCCTTTGGAAGCTCTGTGCACGGCGCAGGCAGGGTAATGTCAAGGCACAAGGCAATTGGCACAATGAGCGGAAGGGACATTAAAAGAAAGCTTGAAGAGAAAGGCGAATGCATTGAGTGCACGCATCCTGATGTTCTTGCAGAAGAGGCGGATGAGGCATACAAGCCGATTGATGATGTCATTGAGAGCGTTCATATGGCTGGAATTTCGACGAAAGTAGTTAGATTGGTGCCGATGGGCGTTTTGAAGGGATAGAAACCTTTTATAAATAAGATAATCTTACTTTCTTACTATGGAAACAACAAAGATGTCCTCAAGGGGGGGCAGGTAGTGATACCACAAGACGTGAGGGCAGCGGTACATGCTGATGAAGGCACATTGTTCTCTGTGATGGGCATGGAAGATACGATAATCCTGAAGAAGATAGAAACACAAACAAAAGAGGAATTTTTCCGCGATCTGGATCGTTTTGCCAAGGAGCAAACAAAGAGGCTTAAAGCGGGGGGATTTAAAGAAGAAGACCTGTGGAAAGCTGTAGATAGGGGGCGCGCAAGGCGCCGCCCAAAGCCCTAAAGAGAAATTAAAAATCTATCAGGGCGTATAATCTTAATTCCCGCATATTCTTTCAGATTAAGAAGATGGAGGTTATAGCTTAAGATAAAATCAGATTGCGAAGCAACCGCACATTCAATTATCTTATTATCATCAGGGTCATCTTTTACTATATCCAGCTTTATTACAGGAGTTATAACCTTCATACTGGCGAATATCCCCGCCTTAAAAACCGCCAATTTGTATAAAACTTTCCTGGCAACACTATTTTCCCAAATAAATGCCGAGAGCAGCGCATTCGTATCAAGCACAATCCTCATTCCCGCAAAGCCTCTTTGTTCCATGCGAAAAGCCATATTACCAGCGCCTTAAAGAAGCTTGCTGCAAAAAAACACCGGATTTTTCAGGCAAAGCCGGATATTTTCAAGGAATTTTTGCCGGTTTATATACTCTCAAAAGAAAATTCCGGAAATCTTTCATTCCATCATTTCAAGCAATTCTTTCAAAACAGAAGGCAGCTTAACAATTTTATCGCTTCCGCTGAAATGCCCCTTCTGCTTTTCAATAATAATCTTTGCGCCTAACTTTTCCCTGAAGATATTGGAATTATCCAAAGGCACAAAAGGGTCGTTGTCAGAAAATATGGCGACACATTTGAGCAGGCATTTTTTTGCTTTCCCAAAATCAATCTGCGTTTCAAGCCACGGCTTTGCTGTTTCCCATTCCTCATCTGTTTCCAATCCTCTCAGCGTAAGCCAGCCTGCAACAAACACGGCCCCTCCTATTTTAATATTCGCACCCTGCAGATAGCGGAGAATAGCCTGGCATCCAATGCTGTGCCCTACAAGATAAGTTTCTGTATCAGGATTCTTTATTGCTTTTTTCAGGAATGAAACCCACGCTTCAATCTTTGGATAATCAGTATCAGGCATTGCAGGAACTTCAACATGAAACCCTTTTTTCTCAAGCTCTTTTTTCAGCCAGGGAAACCAGCCTTCCGGAGGGTTCCCGCTCCAGCCGTGTATTATGAAAACTCTTTTAGGCATAGAATTTAAGAGCTATACCGGATATATAATACTTTTCAAAACTCAGAAGCATACTTCGCATATTCCCTGTTAAAATGGGACTTGTTCTTGCTGACGTAATTCATTGTTTCCCTTACTTTTGAAAGGCACAGCCTGATTTCCTTCCTGTACCTGCCTTTCTTCCCGTCCTTTGCCTGGTTTCTCAGCCGGGGATACAATAAAGCAAGTGTCTCGATGCCCCTCTCCCTGAAATGTGTGTCTTCTTTTTGCGAGCAGACAGCGTCGCACAGGTAATTAACAAGCGAAGTTGTAAGGTTTTTTTCCTCAAACTTTGTCCCATTGTACATCGGCGCTGATTTCAGTGCTTCCATTGCAATATACCTTTTCACGCGCATGTTCCTGTTTGTGAGCATGTACATCAGGTCAATCGCAGTATCCTTGGCATAGCTGCTTCCGTTGCCGTATTTCAGCAGAAGCTCGCCCAACCCGCTTAGGACTTTTCCCCTGCCATTGACTTTTGCGCACTTGCTGTATTTTAAATATTTTTTTTGCATTGACTCAAGCTCTTCCACTCCAGGGCGCTTTTTCCCGAGATAATCGTGCAATTCAGAGAATACATTGTCAAAGGTATGCGAAGTCGATTTCTCAAGCCTCCCCAGCAAAATATCCAGTCCACCTTCTCTTGCCATTGTAAGAGTGAATATAAATTGCTAGTTTATATAGTTTTCTGCCAATAGCGTAAAACTTAATAACGCGCATTCTATCATATAAAATATGAGCAAGGCAGAGGAAAAGAGGCCGTGGGGATTTTTTAAGGTGCTTGCATTGAACGAGAAATGCACTGTGAAGATAATTCACGTTGATGCAGGGCAGATATTGAGCAGGCAGTACCATAACAAGCGGGACGAGCTGTGGGTGATGCTTGACGGCACGCTTTGCGCTGAAGTGAACAACCTGGTTTTTTGCCCGAAGAAATACGAGGAGATCGTGATACCCAAAAAAGCCGTGCACAGGCTTTCCTCAGAGAAAGGAGGCGATGCGCTTGAAGTTTCTTTCGGCGAGTTTGACGAGAAGGATATAGTAAGGATTGAGGATGCTTACGGCAGGAAAAGCTGAACTATATACTACAGCATATAAACATATATAAACCAAAAGAGAATACCTAATTACAGCCTGAAGAAGGCAAAAGAGGGGTATGAAATGAGAAAAAGGGGCACTGCAAAAGAGGTTTCTAGAAAGGAAACAAAAGGCGCAACTCTCGACCAGAGAGTATCTGCCATGATTATAAGCGAGTATCCGCTTGACAGCATTCTGACAACTTCAAAAGAAATGCAGGAAGCAAGAAAGGGGCTTGTAGAATATGTGCAAGCTGCAAAGCCTGACGTGATATTCGTTGATGGGCTGTTCCAGAGAATGAAAGACATTGAAACATACCGCCCCGAAGTAAGGGAAAGCAATCCCATTACAAACTTCATGGAACTGCCCTTTCATTATGCGTCAGAGCTCCTGAAAGAGATTCGCGCAGCAAGCCCCTCATCCAGAATACAATATGTTTTTTCTGACGCAGATGAGGAAAACCTGAGGGCGCTTACTGCTTACAGGGCTGAAAAAATCGCAAAAGACAACCAGGCAAAGGTTGCTGAGCGCAAGAAAGAGATAGCAAGGCTTAATTCCGAGATAAGGGATGCAAAAAAGGACGAAGGCTCAAAAAGAAAGGCCGCAAGCCTTGAGCAGAAAAAGACAAAGCTTGAAGCTGAAATCGGAAAGATGGAAAATGACCCGGAAGCCATATTGAAAAAGCCAAAAGCAGGCACGCACGGGATGATTGAATTCATGAAAAGCACAACCCATGATTTTATTGAAAAGATAAAAAGCTTTGGCGTTGATGTTTCTCCGGGCGATGTTACGCTTGATATAAAAGGAAACTCTATCAGGTATGCGCACAGCTACGTGAAAAGCTCAAATGTGCCTTTGAAAAGCACGACAGGAAGGCTTATCGGAAAGATAAATGAAATGCAAAGAAGCGGGATTATATTGCCGGATTTCGTAATTGAAAGCGGGCACCATGCAGAACCGATGATACATCCGCACAGGTACATTCCTGCAAAAGGGGAAATAATCCCTCCCCACAAATATTTCCTTGTTGCAGCAGGCATGGTTATGGAAGACCAGATTTTGCTTAAAGAGATTTGTGACAAGCAAGTCACTCCTGACTTGTTTCAAGGTAAGCAGGGCAGATTAGAAGCAGCGAAAAGGCAGGAAAAGAAAGCCCCCGCCTCAGGGATTTTATTGTTATGGAAAGATAAGGATGGTTTAAAGAAAGGCAAAGCCTATTCTGTTGAACACCTTGCCAATGTGGGGGCAGAAAGAGTAAAGATGGAGAATATGGTATATGAAACATTCAATATTGTTTCAGATTCGCATGTTGGGAAAGGCGCAACGCATCACAGGATGCTAAGGGCTGCATTAAATCATGTGGAGAAAGGCATTGAAGAAAGGATAAAGCAAGGCAGGAGTGCGCCTATATTTGTAAATCCAAATGAATCGCTACAGGGCTCAAATTACAGGACTTTCCATGTTGAAACTTCAAAGCCGATGACAGAAGAGGTTTTGGAAAGGCTAAAGGCAGAATCTATAGAACTAAGGAAGAAAGGAATCTCTGATGCAGAAATTGACAGGTGGTACAGGGAGCAGGTAAGAGAGGTGCTTGACTGCACAAATGAAAACAGGATTATAAACCAACTGGACAGGTATCATCACCTGTTTACTTCACCTGTAGTAAGGACGCTGGCAAATTCGCATTATGACATAGCAGCCATATTTACCGAAGCAACGCACATACAGCACACGGTGGGCGAGTTTGGACTCACTGAAGTGGGGCTTGAAACTCTTCCTATCAAAGTGCTCGATAAGGCAATCAGGGCGCTTGAAAAAGACGGAAAGATTGCAATCAAAGAGAAAGAGCTTTTGAAAGGGCTTTACAGGAAGATAAAAATCTGCGAATCAGGCGGGAACGGCTACGACAAGTTTGTAATGAACTTCGGGGACGTTTCTTATACTGTCGCTGCAGAGCACAAGCCAGGCAGCGCAGGGCCTAACTCCAACTTGCCGATGCTTCATGCCAAAAGAATAAACTCTATGGAAGATACTGCTGAATTAAAGTTTGCAGGGCATCTTCATACAGCCTATTTTGTAATCCAGGGCAGGCTTGGAAAAAACAGCTGCGACTTTATATACAAGGGAGCCACTTTCAGCGAATATGACGACTATGGCAAGGCAGGCGGATGGCCTCCGCCAGTAATAGGGTACATGAAAGCTGAAATTCCCATCAATAAAGGCGGAAAAGGCTCTGCAGGAGTGGAGTTTATCCTTTCAGACTACCTTGAGCCAAAGGTAAAAGAGATGGATTCATAATTCTGACTTTTATTTTTTTCTTTTTTAATAGTTCTTAAGCAGATAATATAAAAGATAGAATTTTAAAAAAGAAAATAAAGATTAAAGAGGGGCATCGCCTATCCCATCCGCAGCAAGCTATTGGGTATTACGGCGATGCGAATTGAAATAACGAATGTGATAGCTACAATGGGATGCATACCTTACTTCCATTTTAAAAATGGAGATTGTATCTTTTTATTAAACTACCGCAGCAAGCTGTCGGGGTATTAAACCCAGACGGGAATAAAAAATAGGAATTACCTCAGCAATTCCATTCCTTTTCTCTGCCTGATTGAATTAATCACTTTCATCTGCAAGGACTCCGGAAGCTTCTCGAACTTCTGGTCCTGGATTGAGCTTGAGCCCCTTCCTGAAGTTGCGCTCCTCAGGTCCGAGCTCCAGCCGATTAATTCAGCGACAGGCATTGCAGCCTTTACAACAAGGTGCTCGCCCTGCTGCTCCATTGAAATCAGCTGCCCTCTCTTGTTCTGGACAAGCTTTGACATGTCTCCCATGGAATCTGCAGGCGATTCAATCTGCATTATCTGGATTGGCTCCAAAAGCACAGCCTTTGCATCCATGATGGCAGCCCTGACGCCTTCCCTTACAGCGGGGTACATCTGCGCAGGGCCCCTGTGTATTGCGTCTTCGTGCAGCTTGCAGTCCATCAGCCTTACTTTCATCTTGGTGCAAGACTCTCCCGCCAATCCGCCTGCGTCGCATACCTGCTCAAACCCGTCCTGCACAAGCCCTATAATTTCCCCAATCTGGACAATTCCCCTTGTGTCATCAACAAGCATGTTGCCCCTGTAGATTTCAGAGACATTTTTTGAGTCTTTTGCAGAATACCCAAGCTCAACAAATTTATTAAAAATTGCCGTGTCCTTTTTCCTTAATCTCATTTCAGGTATTTCCCCTGCCTTGATTGCCGCAAACACATTGTCTTCCATAGGCTCAACAATGAAAAACAGCCTGTTGTGCTTGTTTGGGGTTTTTCCCTCAAACTGGCCTGACTGCTTCTGCACAGTTTCCCTGTAAACAACAATTGGAGGAGATGTAATGACATCCATGCCCCTTTCTGTCCTCATTCTGTTCTCGACAATTTCAAGGTGCAATTCACCCATTCCGCTGATAAGGTTTTCGCCTGTCTCTTCATTGATTTCAATCTTGATTGTTGAGTCTTCCTTGCCAACTGCTTTAAGAACTTCAACAAGCTTTGGCAGGTCAGCCGGATTCTTCGGCCTTATTGATTTTGTAATTACAGGCTCGAAAATGTGCTTGATTGCCTCGAAAGGCTCCATGGGCTCTGAAGAAACAGTTTCTCCTGTGAATACGCCTTTTAACCCCACTAACCCGATGATATTTCCGCATGGAATTGAATTCAGGGTCGTTCTCAACGCGCCCTTATATACAGATACCTGCTGCAATCTGACTTCCTTCTTTGCCATGTTCAGGTAAACTTCCTTTCCTGCTGCAACAGTGCCTGAAAACAGCCTGCCTGCGCAGATTTCCCCTGCATGCTTGTCAATAACTATTTTTGTAGCGACAAACGCAATAGGCCCGTTCGGGTCGCAGTTTACCAGCGCTTTTCCCATTGGAGAATCCAAATCACCATGCCACAACTTGGGAACCCTGTATGCCTGCGCATCCCTCGGGTTAAGATGGTGCTTTACAACCATGTTAAGCACTATCTTGTGAAGAGGGGCTTTCTTTGCCAATTCCTTGCAGCCTTCCTCAACGCCGTATGCATCTATGATGTCCTTGAATTTTAATCCTGACTTCTGCATATAGGGGAAGTTCAATGCCCACTTGTGAAATGCCGAGCCAAAGGCAACTGAGCCCTGCTCAACGCTTACTTTCCACTTCTGCTTGAATTCCTCAGGAGCAATCATCTCAATAAGCCTGTTAACTTCAGTGATTATCGAAACAAACTTCTGCTGCATCAGCTCGGGAGTGAGTTTTACTTCCTTGATTAATCTGTCAACCTTGTTTATGAATAGAATAGGCTTGACTCTCTCCCTCAAAGCCTGCCTTAACACTGTCTCTGTCTGCGGCATTATGCCTTCAACTGCGCAGCAAAGGACAATGGCTCCGTCAACAGCCCTCATGGCCCTTGTGACGTCTCCGCCAAAGTCAACGTGCCCCGGGGTGTCAATCAAGTTTATAAGGAATTCTTCACCGCCTGACTCATGAACCATTGAAACATTTGCAGCGTCTATTGTAATTCCCCTTTCTTTTTCATCCTCATGGAAGTCTAATGCGCAAGCCTTTCCTGCAAGCTCCTCGGAGAGCATTCCTGCGCCTGCAAGAAGGTTGTCACTGAAAGTCGTCTTTCCATGATCAATGTGCGCTGCAATCCCTATGTTTCGGATATGCTGGATATTGCCTACCAGTCTTTGAATCTTGTCTATCTGCTTTTCTTCTGCCATTTTTAGCATCTCCTCGTGGATTAGATTAAGAAGGATAAAGCCCTTCCCTTTTTAAACATTTCTATTGAAAATCAGAATTTGAGAAGGGAAAAAGGCAGCCGGAAGCTCATTTTGAAAGCCCAAAATGGCCCCGCCCTCCTTTGCCGCTTCCTTATTTCCAATAAAACCTTGTGCATCATTGTCTTTCGCAATTCTTGTAGTGGATGCCTCGCCGAGCATGGTAAAAATCAGCTCCAAATCGTCCATGTGATCCCGCAGGTTTTCATTTTTCAAGCCCTTAAAAATCTTGTATTCAGAAGGCGTCATGCCAAAAGTAGCTTTTGATATTTCAGCAGTCAAAATTGCATACTCCCTTTCTGAAAGCACGCCCCTTTTCTTCCATTCATCTGTTAATTCATCCCGTATGACAATGCCCCTGACCCTTTTCTCAATCCAATCCTCTGAATAGCCTTTTGCCTTGTATATCTCTTTCATGCGCCTTTGTGCAAGCTCGGGATTCTCAATTTCCTGCACCCTTTCATAGCCTACCTGTGCAAGCCATTCCTTAAATGGCTCTGCTTTTTTAGAAGGGATAGACTGGATAATCCTGAACATATTTTTAGTGGTGGCGCAGTCTGTAAGGTAATATTTGCCGTCAGGAGACATCAATTTCAGTTGTCCGATTTTTGCGGACAACTCAAATCCTTCTTCAATAAGCCTCTTTTTCAGGTCAGACCAGTATTTTCTGGCCCTTCCTGTTTCTGTCAATACCTCAATAATATCAACTACCGAGAACCACCATTCATCATTAAACCACAACCTCCTTATTTTCCTGCCTTGGAATACAACTAAGGCAGTTTCAGGATTTGAGATGTCGTTTGCCATTTTTGTAAAATCTCTATTTAGCTCTTATCTTGCCTTTAAGCTCCAATTTACTACTAATTAGCAAATTGAGTCTTATAAACATTCCGCCTGCTTTCTGGATGGCAAGTGGTCAAACGACGGAAACCCCCGCCTCCTTGCAATTCGGACAAATAGAGCCTCTGTCACTTCGTTGCGCTACGTTCCGAGATGCTTGAAAACGCAAAGCGTTTTCGGCATGCCGAAACTCTGCGAGTTTCCAGCACTTCCTTTGTTTCACTCGGGAGACTGCGGCGGAATGAATATTGCTAAGAATTTATGCCTTCGGCTATATTTCGAAAAAGGGGGCAATAATAGCGCTATGCCATCGGCATGAAAGGAGCGTGCTCCATTCCAGCCAAATGCCCTGCATCATTCTCGCATACAGGAAACCAGCCATTTTCAGTGTATTCAAATCTCGTGATTCCTGTGTTGTGCATTCTTGCCCTGTAAGCCATCTCAGGCGAAAAGCCCATTATCTTCCTTGCAAGGCACTTGATTGCCATTGCGTGGCTGAACACTGCAATTGTTGCATTGTCCTTGCTGGTGCTTAGCATTGTACCTTTTGTAAGCTTGTATAAATCAGAGATAATACTGGCGGCCTTTATTTTCTTTACTATCTTGCTCTCAAGCACTTTTTCTGCCTTCCTTGCTATCTCATTGTCAAAAAGCAGCGCAGGAAGGGGAAACAGGTAAAGCTTAACAAAGCCGTACATCCTTTCCTCAACCATCTTCATTGACTCGCCGTTGGGAGGGCAGAAATTGTATGCGTCCTTTTTTAGCCGCTCCCTGACTTCAGGGGTATAAACTTCGTTCCTTAGCTTTCCTTCCCAGTCTCCATGCGACTGCTCAACAAGCTCTTCAAGGCGCATAATGCTGTGCTCCTGAATGCCTGTTTTTTCGCAGGCAATCCTGGCTGTTTCATAAGCCCTTATCAGCGGCGAAGAATAAACAGCGCCAAACTTTATGCCTTCTGCAAGAAGCCTTTCCCCCAGCTTTTCAGCCTGCATCACTCCCCTCTCAGAAAGTTTCACATTAGCCCCCCTTCCCTGGATTATATGCGGCGTATTGTTCATCTCGCTTTCAGCGTGGCGTATGAAATAGATGTCAAGCTTCATAAGGTGAAAGTATTTGCTTATTGTTTATATAGTTTTGCAAGAAAGAAAAGGAGGTTGGGGAGCGCCCCAAACCCCTGTTTTCCTCATTTTTGTTTTTCCAATAATTCTGAAAACACTCGAAAATGTGTGCATTTTCGGGTGTCCGAAAATCTTTCGGGATTTTCGAACATTTTTTGGTTTTTTAACCGCATTCTTTATAAGCACACAATTTATCTAAATTCCTATGCAATTATTTCCCCACGAAACAGTCCGCCCCGTACAAAAAGACTTCATGGAAAAGGTAAAAGAGGCGCTGGAAAATAAAAAGCACCTGATAGCCCACTGCCCAACTGGCGTAGGAAAAACTGCCGGAGTATTGGCTCCTGCGCTGGAATATGGAATCAAAGAGGGGCTTACTGTTTTCTTCCTGACATCAAGGCATACCCAGCACATGATTGCAATAGAGACATTGCAGAAAATAAAAGAAAAGTCAAAAGAAGACATCTGCTGCATTGACATCATCGGCAAAAAACACATGTGCGGGCAAAAGGGGGTTGCTGTGCTGACTTCTTCCGAGTTCTCTGATTACTGCAAGTCAGTGAGGGAAAAAGAGGAATGCGAATATTACACAAATGTGAAGAAAAACAGCAAGCTCTCGCTTGACGCTGAGCTGCTTGCAAAGGAGTTCATGAAAAAGGCGGCGCATGTTGAAGCATTTGTCAAAAAGTGCAAAAAAGAGAGGCTCTGCCCGTTTGAAATGGCTTGCATTGTGGGAAGAAAAGCAAATGTCATCATAGCCGACTACAACCATGCCATGCATCCGGGAATAAGGGAGACATTATTCGGAAAAACCGGTAAGCAGCTTTCAAGCTCAATACTCATAATGGATGAGGCGCACAACCTGCCTTCAAGGGCAAGGAAATTATTAACCTTCTCGTTAAGCGCTTACGCCATAGAGCAGTCCATAAAAGAGGCAAAGGCAGTCAAGGCAGATGACACGGCAGGGCATCTCACCCTTTTGTTAAAGATGGCTGAAGAGCTTGGGGCAGGGATAGCTTACGGCAAGCAGGAGCTTTTAATCAAAAAGCAGGAGCTTTTCTCAAAAGTCGAGGCAATAACAAACTATGAGATATTTTCGCAATCATTGCATTCAATTGCAGACGAGATATTAGAGACAAAGAAGAGGAGCTTTTCAGCAGGCATTGCAAACTTCCTTGACGCCTGGACAGGGCCTGACAACGGCTTTACAAGGATAATATCAAAAGGGCTTACAAAGATGGGAAAGCCGTTTGTTGCAGTATCGTATAAATGCCTTGACCCCTCAATACCTCTGAAGGAAATAGCGTCTTCTGCAAGAAACGTGATTGCAATGAGCGGAACATTAACCCCCACTGAAATGTACAAGGACTTATTAGGCTTTGAAAAGGCTGTTTGCGCTGAATATGAAAGCCCTTTTCCGAAAGAAAACAGATTAAATCTCATTGTGCCGCAGACTTCAACAAAATACACTGCAAGGAGCAGTGCAATGTACGAGTCAATAGCAAGGAAATGCGCTGAAATAGCAAATGCGATTCCGGGAAATTCTGCGATCTTCTTCCCAAGCTACAAGATAATGGAAGAAGTGTATGCAACATTCCAAGGCCTTTATTCAAGGACAATATTCCTTGAGCAGCCAGAGCTTGGAAAGGATAATAAGGCAGAGATGCTTGACTCGTTCAAGTCATACAAGGATGCCGGAGCGGTTTTACTTGCTGTAAGCGCAGGCAGCTTTGGCGAGGGAATTGACCTTATGGGGGATTTTTTGAAAGGCGTTGTTGTTGTCGGATTGCCATTGACAAGGCCTGACCTGGAAACAGAGGAATTAATCAAATACTATGACTTGAAGTATGCAAAAGGATGGGATTACGGCTACATAATGCCTGCAATAATCACCACAATGCAGAATGCCGGGCGCTGTATAAGAAGCGAGACAGACAGGGGGGTTATTGTATTTCTTGATGAAAGGTATGTGTGGCCGAACTACAGGCGCTGTTTCCCGAAAGAGTGGAACATGCGGGTATGTTTTAATGCAAGGGAAGAGATAGAAGGGTTTTTTAAGGCAAAGTAAAAGGCCGCCGGGATTTTATTGAAAAACAGCTGTTTAAGACTAGAAAGTGGTTACAAATAGAAAGGTTATATATGGGTGCTCTATTCTACATGTGGTAATGTTTCCCTATATGCAGGAAGGAGGCAAGTAAAATGAAACAAACAACATTGGCCTTGATAGCCTCACTTGCGGCAGGAATTGGTTTTGCAGCAGGAAGCGGCGCGCATGAGACTAAGGCAGAGATTGCCACGCTTGCGGACAGGGTTTCTTACGGGACAATTGCCAGAAAGTTAAACCAGGGGAATTGAATGCTTATGCTGGCATATTGAATCTTTATGGCGCCCTGGACCTTGAACAAACAATTGCCATGGGGCCGGACGGCTATATGGTGAAATCAGGGCCGTGCACGCTGGTTCACACTGAAAGAAGAGGCGGCTGCGAAATTATCCTTTTGTGTGAAGGCGGCGAGTTTAACGGAGGATCAGGAAAATGGGTTGATGGGGACTGCGATACAAGGCCTGAGATTGTTCCTGAGTTGGTTGATTGGGAATATGATTATTATCCCTGTGACGAACGCAATATGGTTCGCCCTTGAGCTTAAGAATGAAGCAGGAGAATGGGTTGTTCCAACGCTGGAAACTCACCCTGAATTGTGCAAACCCAAAAAACATGATGCAAGGGAAGAGCTTCCACTTATGTATGTCTTCACGGTAAGAGGTTCAATGGACATAGAGCAGGTAAACATTTTATGGAGACAGGCGCTGGAGCAGCATAGAGTAGAAGGAGAAAAGTAAGGGATGCAATTCCTGCTTTCTTAACATTATACAACCATAAAAAACATTCAAGGGCAGCCTCCTTTTTTAACGGTTTTTCGGCTTTGTTTTTTCCACAAAAAATCATACGAAAAGTATATAAATACCCCCTTTACAACGTAAGAAACATGAAGCGCGTCAAAATCCTAATCTACGGGGAAGTCCAGGGAAAGAATTTCCGTGCCGCAATACAGGAAAAGGCATTGATGCTCGACCTGTGCGGTTATGTGAAGAACAATGATGACGGCTCTGTGACAGCTGTCCTTGAAGGCGATGAGACAGACATAGACGAAATGGTTGATTTCTGCAAGGAAGGCGTGAGAGGCGCTTCCATCGATGACGTTGAAGTCATTGACCAGGACTTCAAGGGCGACTTTGTTGATTTTGAGATAAGGTACTAAAATGTATGAAGCAGACTACAGCGGAAGAACTATTGAAGACATTATTTCAATAATAAGAAAAAGGGGCTTGCTTATTGACAAGGCAAAGACAGCGGGAAGAAGACTGCTCAGATTAAATTAATGAGGCATAAGCTTTATATATCGAATGTTGATGCTTCATTCGAGGTGAAAGGAGCAAAAAATGGCAGGATTTGAAGACGCATACAGGAATTTCGTGCAGACAAACGGATTAGTCGGCACAATAATCGAGCTTGAAAGAATGTTCATCGCGGATTTCAGGCAGAACAGGTCGCCTCTTGTACATAGAGTAGCGAATGCATGCGGAAGGGCGCACAGCCTGTATCTGGAAAACATGTTTCCGGAAGGCGACCCCAGAAGGCTCAGGAACATTGAATGTTACATCAGGCTTAGCAGGAAAGTAAGAGAGTTTGGAAAGTAAAGAAACGAAATGAGCAAGAGCAAAAATACGAAAGGAACGGCAGGAACTCTTGACCAAAAGTTTGATGCAGATCTCGGGTTTGCAAGCATGGTGCACAGGTGCGTCTCCCGCAGGCAGGTAATAGGGAAAAAGGACTTGTCAAGCTTATTAAAAGCAGTGGAAATCCTTGATGCAAAAGGGATTGCCCTTCCTGCTGCAGAAATTTCCGCATATGCAGCAAATATTACAAAAGACCCCGCCTTATATGAGAAGGCAATTGCAAATTTTGAATGCGCGCCTGGAGGAGAAGACGTGAATGCAGGCATTATAGCCCGCTTAAGGAAAAGACAAGCCAAAGCAATAGAAAAGCTTAAGCCAAAGCCGGAATTTTCAGGAAAAGCACTTGCAGAAAGAATCCTTCTTTCACTTGAAGAAAAAGCTGATATGGACGAGAGACGTGTTTTGTTCATGGGAGAGGCTGATAAAGGGGGAGACAGAATCCATCCCTGTGTTCTGCTTGCGATGAACGCTTCAGCAGCAATCGCATATGCGCTTATCGGAAATATTGAAAGGGCAAGTGAAATGCTAAAGGGGATAGAAGAGCACGTAGGAAAAGCTAAATTTGGCAGGCTTTATTATGCCCACTCTGAAACCAATGCATTGTACACAGACGACAGCGCACTTGTTGCTGTATTATATTCAACTCTCGGGAACCAGGATGAAGCGCTTGCCATATTAAAAGACATAGATAAATGGATAGGCAAAAAGGATTCTCTTTACTGTGCTGGTACAAATACCAGCTATTGCCAGATAGTATCTCCCGAAGCTATAACAACATGCGCAAATGCAGGAATGACACTGGCATTCGCATCAGTCGGGAACAGGCAGAGGGCAAGGGAGTTGCTTGAGGGGATAGAGCTTAAAATAGGCAAAGAACGGGGCCTCTATAGGTATCGTGCTGAAAAAAGTAAATTCAATTCTGGAAGAGCAAACAATACAAGTATGGTTGCGGCAGCGTATGCAGCAATCGGAAAATGGGATACAGCTGCAGGCATAACCGAGACATTGCGCCTTAAGCAATATAAGGATATTTTTGTTGCGATAACCTATGCGCTGCTAGACAAAAGGGGAAGGAAATGGCAAGAGTATTAAAAGAAATGAATGGAAGGCAAATAAAGATTAAAGAGGGGCATCGCCTATCCCATCCGCAGCAAGCTACTGGGTATTACGGCGATGCGAATTGAAATAACGTTGATTGCTTATGATTATAGCCTCCTTGCTGCTTGATATATTGTTCCATAGCTTTGACATCATATCCATCACCAACAGTGTCTATA
>JASEIA010000190.1 GCA_030018575.1 Nanobdellota archaeon
CTCCTGCCAAAAGACCGAAGTGGTGCGTTAAAATGAATAATAAAAGAATCCCGCAGTACAGGTGCATGTTTAATAAGAAATGCCCTTTCTTCGCCTTTGCAAATGCTGAAAAGTCAGATTATAGGTTTTTGTGGAAAAAATATGAAACTCACATACGATAAGGAAGCGGATGCTGCTTATGTTTATCTGGTGCGGCATATCAGGAGAGGAGAAGCTAAAAAGAATATTAAAGTAATTGGAAATATGGTCCTTGATTTTAATGATAATGGGAAGCTTCTTGGAATTGAAATTCTTAATGCAAGAAAGATATTGAAAAGAGAAACTCTTGCAGGGGCCTTTTAAAGCGCAGCGACATCTGGTGAGTTACAGGCGGCTTATTCGTGGGCGGCGGGCGGCGTTTTCCGTAAGGCTTATAAAGATGCAGTAGATTATTGCTGTAGAAAACATATTTAGGAGGTAAACAAAAATGAGGGCAAGAAAGATTTTAACACTCGGTGCGGCTGTTGCTGGACTTGTAGGCTTATTGGGATGCGGGAATGGAAAACCAAGCAATCCTCGATTTGAGAGGACAGACTGGCCAGACAGCAATGGTAGCTATGTTATAACAGAGCGCGGAGGAACCTATCGTATATTCCATCATAATTGTTTTAGCGGCAAATGCTATGACAGCCTTATAAATAATTTCGAAGGATATGTGTTTTTCGATGACGATACTGACGGCATAGTGAATAGAATAACTTTTTTCAGGAACAACCGATGGACCTTATCAGAGCCAATTGACCAAAAAAAAGTAAATTACAACAGGGAAGATGAAGGTACAGAAGTAATGTTTGACTTTGCCGATACAGAATATCCTTCAGCTAAAAAAGAGATGGGTGTACAATAAGCCGCCCGCCGGTTTTTGTTCTTTTCTTGTTATTAGTCTTGTAGTCCGCCTGTAATTGGGCATAACTGATTATATGCGAGAAGAGGCGAGAATACTGCTCAAATCCGGGTTTCAGGCGGCTTTATGCAATGCCATTATCTTGTTTTTTGTCGTCCTTATGCAGTTAGCCGGCTTTAAATGGGGGCGGCGGAAAAGGGATGCTCAAAGGGGCTTATGAAGGCTGCAAAAAGGGCATTAGGAATTAGAATGATTTATATATTCTCCTGCTTTCTATTTTTTTATGAAACAAGCTATCCTTATCAGGGAAGACCTGAAGATGGACAAAGGAAAGATGG
>JASEIA010000191.1 GCA_030018575.1 Nanobdellota archaeon
CAATTAATCTCACACGCACATTCAATGATGAAGCTGTCGGAGGCATAAGGACAGGAGAGAAAGTATTATGGCTGAGGCGCATTGTCGGCGGGGAGAAAGAGGCAGAGGCGTTTTACAGGGAAGCGGAGAACATAGTTATTGTTAAAGAGGCGGACATGAACGAGCTGGCAGGCGGCAGCCAGCGGCAAGTAGGCATTGGGGGCAGAAAAGAAAACCTGGAATCGGGCAGAGAGCATCGCGGGAAAATAAAAGAGGCTATTGAGAAAAAAGGCAGGAGGCTGAACAAGAGGGACGCAGGCAATGAAAGTTATGCGAGGATTGAGGAGCCCGAGCTCGGGGCTGATTACTTCGTGTTCTATGAGACACCTGCTCCTGTTGCTGAAGCAATGCCTGCTGCTGAAAACAAAATAACATTGCAGGTAAGCGCAGCGCTTGAATACAAGAACGTCACTGTTGTGTATCCATTAATGGCATACAAGCCAAGGCAGCTCACTGTTTACTGGATTGTGAATGAATCAAGAATACAGATGGAATCAGTTGGCGAGGATGTAGATGGCGACGGCGTTGAAGATAACCTCCTTTGGATAGCGCCGCATTTAAGCAACCAGACATTTGAGCTGGAGATTAATGTGATTAATGTTTATTCTTATCCTGCGCAGGGAGAGAACTGGACCGTATTCTTCAACACGACAGGGACAGGAAACTTAACTATAGAGCCGTTTAATGACAGATTGGATGGTCCTTGGGAAGAGATGAAAGCGGATAATGAAGCAACTTCAAATGAAATGAAGTTTTTGGAATTGTATTGCGGCGAGGGAAGAATAACAGATGATATACTTGTTGTAACGAACGATAGTGAAAGGAGGTATGGAGATATTTCAGACATTGAGAGCATTGCGTCAAGGAAGCTTTTGCTTGAGAATTACACGTGCGACGGCAAGACATCTTCAATTGTGAATAAGATGAACGTGCCTGGCTACATTTCATTGAACTTCACGTTCGCAAATGACTACGGGAGCGTGAGCTCGTATGCGCATGACCCAACGCCTGTAAACTGCAGCACGTTAAGCTCGGCAGGCACTTATTATATTCTCAATAACAATGTCAGCACGACAGGCACCTGCTTTACAATAGCAGCAAACAACATCACGCTGAACTGCCAGGGGCATACAATCACAGGGGAAGGTGGAAGTAGTGACTATGGTGTATCCGCGTC
>JASEIA010000192.1 GCA_030018575.1 Nanobdellota archaeon
AGCAGTGAGGATTTGGAATTGAGAGTGAAGCATAATAGGACATCCAGTTTAGTAAAGCCGGATGAAAGAAGAATGCAAGAAGGATTTTTAAGAGCGCCGCTGGAAGTCGGGATTGAAATAAGCTCAAGATGCCAGCTTAAGTGCATTCATTGTTATGGAGCTTTTGATTACAGGCCGCCCAATAATGAATTAAATGACATAGAAATTTATGATATTATTGGCCAATTAGACAAATTAGGGAATTTTGCTGTATTTGTGGGTGGAGGCGAGCCAACTATTCACCCTTCATTTTTTGACATCTGCAAAAGTATCTTATCTAAAGATATGAATGTTGTTGTTAGCAGCAACGGGCAGAGTATTGATGAAAAGGCGGCGCAATCCTTTGCAGACCTTGGAAGCTATGTTGGAGTGCAAATAAGCTTGGAAGGCCCAAATGAAGGAGTTAATGACGCTATGAGGGGGCGAGGCTCTTTCAGAAAAGCAGTAAGGGGATTGAAATTCCTGCAGGAAGCAGGGTTAAATCCGACTATAGGAACAACTATTACCAGCCTAAATTACAATTCTGTAGAAGGCATGGTAAATTTGGCACACGAACTGGGCGTTCCGCATGTTCATTTTATGTGCTTGATGCCTTCAGGCAGGGGGGACCTGTTATATGAGAGATTAAAGCTTACAGCAGAGCAGAGGATTTGGCTAACCTGCGAAATGAGACGGTTAAAAGAGAAACATAAGGGAACTATAGGCTTGGACTGCGCGAACTTTTATCAACAGCCCCCTTCAAAACAGTTTGACCCGAACACAGCTTATGATTCCATAGACAAAGTCTACGCAGGATGCGAGGCGTCAAGGGTTAAAGCAGTAATAACCTCCACAGGGGATGTGATTGGCTGTGAAATAATAAGAAACTACATTGCAGGGAATATACGGGAAAAATCGTTTCAGGAAATTTGGGAGGACAGAGAAATATTCGGAATGATTAGGAAAAGGAATGCAAAAACACTTGAAGGAAAATGCAGTTCATGCAACTATCTTGCTGCCTGCGTCGGCGACTGCCCGTCATACAGCATCCAGCATGGCAAGTCGTTTTTTGCAGGAGGAGAAGAATGCCCGCACGAGCCAGAGCAAGGCGATTACAAAATCATAGAATAAGCTTCAAGATATCCTTTTTTCAGGATGTATTTACTATAGTAGAAGAACTAACAGGCGACTGCCCTAC
>JASEIA010000193.1 GCA_030018575.1 Nanobdellota archaeon
AGTATATAAACCTTTCTGTTTTTGCCACTCTTGTGTGCTAACCTAATGAAGAATTTACGGAAAAAGCGGAAATCCTTCGGAAACGCAGGAAACCTTACGAAAATAAAGAAGAAGAAAAGAAAAAGAGGCTTAGTCGCGCCAGCAGTATCTTAATGTGCCAACAACTGGAGCACCACAATTATAAGCCGGATTGGCACCATCTAATAAATACGCTGCCAAGCAACCTAAGCCGTGCTTTGAGCAAACTGTTGTGCAGGACCCTGTTCCGGATATACCAAGGATTAATGAGCCTTCATTTGCAGTGGCCTGGAATGCGTTAGTTCCGAATGAGATATCACTAGCGTACAATCCCTTGCCGCCTTGGAAGTATGTTTCTCTATCTTCTGGTAAGATTTTTCAGCTGCTTTGTAAACAGGAATTGTGCTGAGAGCGGGCTAAGCAGTTTACGCAGGTTCTTTAATTTTGATAGATTGCAATTTTGCGAGGCAATTTCAATTCCTGTAATCCTATTGAGGTGGGATATCTCCTTTATTTCACATTTTTCTTTTTCTAGTATTTTTAATGTTTGTTTCTCGTCTTTTTCTTTCACTTGGATAAATAGGGAAGGCAGATAGCCATTTGCAGAATAAAATATAATCGCTGTGTCTTCTGCACCGGTCTTAATATAAAGATAATTGTATTCCAGTGCTTTTTTTTCAAATTCTTTTAAAAGCATTGAACCAAAGCCCCTATTCCTGAATTTTTCATCAATAGCTATTTCACTTAATAATATATAATCCTTTCTTGGAAACCCCTGTATAACTCCGATTATTTCATTATCCAGGTATAGCCCACTAAACAAGGAGGGGTTTTCTTTTAATTTCTTAAGCAGGAACTGATAAGTGCGCGGCCTGCTGCCTAAATAAAGGTATTTTTCCATAAATATATCTGCCTGCTTAAAATCATCGGGTTTGATTTGCTTAATAGAAAGTTCTGATAACATCTTCATTGTCTGAAAATCCTTGAATAAAAGCCGCTCTTTTTCGTATCTTATCTCTTCCAGGATCACTCCCCTGTTTATCCTTTCAATGAAATTCCCAAATTCCAGCCCAACTTTAAAATCATGCAATAGTTTGCAATTGCATATTAGTATGCAATCTTTCTCTTGCCTGAATTTTATATGTTTTGAAAAGGTATATCTTATCATTTTATTATATTACTTAATT
>JASEIA010000194.1 GCA_030018575.1 Nanobdellota archaeon
GATTCTTCGGCTAACGCCTCAGAATGACATTTTAGGACAGCCTAACATCTGCGTTTGTATTGAAAGGATACAGGATTCTGACGTAAGATGCCAGACGACCCATTGCTTTTAATGCTCTTTTTTCATTACAATACTATCAAAATCCACTAAGAAAATTTGGTCTACGACCTATCAGGAGGTAATAAACAAATGAACACTCTTAAAACAATGGTCCTCATGGTTGGACTTACGCTCATTCTCATATGGGCAGGCGGCGCCTTTGGAGGCAGGTCAGGGATGACAATGGCCCTCATGTTTGCCCTGATGATGAACCTTTTTGCCTATTGGTTCAGCGATAAGATTGTGCTTAAAATGTACCGTGCACAAGAGGTGAGAGAGCATGAAGCCCCTGAGCTTTACTCAATTGTAAGAAGACTTGCACAAAAGGCAGAAATACCGATGCCAAAGGTTTATATAATGGATGCTGACCAGCCCAATGCATTTGCTACAGGCAGAAACCCGAATCATGCAGCAGTCGCAGTAACAACAGGGATAATGAAAACTCTGAGCAGGGAAGAACTTGAAGGAGTCATCGGGCATGAACTTGCCCATGTAAAACACAGAGATATCCTTATAAGCACTATTGCTGCCACAATCGCTGGGGCAATAAGTTATCTTGCACAGATGGCTCAATTGGCAATGATATTTGGCGGCGGCAGAAGGGACGATGAAAGAGATGGAAGCCCAATTGCAGCGCTTGCCATGATGATTGTAGGGCCTATCGCAGCAATGCTTATTCAGATGGCAATATCCCGTTCAAGGGAATATTCTGCTGATTCAGGCGGCGCAAGAATTGCAGGAAATCCAAGATATCTTGCAAGTGCATTGAAAAAATTACATATTGCTTCACAGAGAATACCGATTAATGCGCAGCCAGCTACCGCCCATATGTTTATTGTAAATCCGCTGTCAGGGAGGGGGTTTGCAAAATTATTCAGCACACATCCGCCGATGGAAGAGAGAATTGCAAGGCTTGAAGCTATGTCCCTGTAAACAGGATGCATGATTCAAGATTCATGATACAACAAGATACACGATGCACGATACATGATTCAGGATAAAAAATCTTTGTCTTCTATCTTGCATCTTGAATCTTGTATCCTGAATTCTTGACCGCTGACTCCAAGCTGACTTGTTTCATTCGCAATCTTCAAAACTGCATCA
>JASEIA010000195.1 GCA_030018575.1 Nanobdellota archaeon
TTGCCTGTTCCAAGAAGGTCATCCTTGTATTTTATTATAACAAAACCCCTTTCCTCATTACTCTTCTGCAAATCCCTTCCTTTCAGCCAATCATCCTTTTCTTTCTCACTTATTTCTAAGATATTTTTGTTTATCTGGCTTTTTAAAAGATGCGTTGCATCTATGCTTAATCTTATCTCATCATTAATAAGCGTTGCAAAGTACAAGCCTATTGATTCTATATTTGCATTTTGGGAGAGCATTCTTATTTCATCTGCTGAGAGGTTTGTTGATGTAATCCTTAATCTTTCTTTTCCAGACTGCACAATCATGTATGGAATGCTTGATATGCCAAATCTCTCTCTGAGCTTTTCAGTTACCTTCTGCCTTTCTTTTGAATTTAGTATTTTGATTTCCATGTTTTTTATTTATTATAGTTTTTTTATCTTCGCAATAAAAAACCCCTCCGTATCATTGTCTTGGGGATAAATGCGGCATGCTGAGCTAATCTGCTCATCAAATTTTCCATTTTGCCAGATTGTTATTCCCTGCCTGCATTTTAATGGCAGAGAGATTTTTTCAACTTTGGCATTGAAATTTTTAACAAGGAAATCAATAACTGCCTCATTCTCCTCTGGCGCGTGCGTGCATGTGCTGTATACCATTTCTCCGCCTTCCTTCAGCAACTGAAATGCAGATAGTGCAAGCTTTTTTTGCATCCTGCCCAGCTTTTCAACCATCTTTATATTCCACATTAACAAGGTTTTGGGATTGCTTCTTATGTTGCCTTCTGCAGAGCATGGAGCATCAAGCAGGATTTTGTCAAATTTCATGTTCAGTCTTGCTAATCTTTCGCATAATTGAACTCCATCATTTCTCGTAACAATAACATTCATGCATCCGCATCTTTCTAAGTTGGATGCAAGTATTTGTATCCTGTCCATCTTATTGTCATTAGCAATTATTGTCCCTGTATTTTGCATAAGTGCAGATGCCTGTGTAGTTTTGCTTCCAGGAGCAGCGCACAAGTCTAAAATAAGCTCATTAGGCTTTGGCTGCAGGGCAATTACAGGCATCATGCTGCTCAGCTCCTGCACATAATAATAACCAAGCACATGCTCTATGCTTTTGCCGAGCTCTCCTGGCTGAAGTACTGATTCAACAACAATTATTTCAG
>JASEIA010000196.1 GCA_030018575.1 Nanobdellota archaeon
TACGCAGTGAAAAACAATATATTCCCATTCCCATCCCTTTCAACATCAGTGTTCACGCGCAGCTTGCCATAATGCTCAACAACATTTCCGTCAGCGTCTGCAAAGCCAAAGTTCTCAAGCAGGATAGAATCTGCAGTAATATCCGCTATTGACGACTTTGCATTCACAGGATGCTTCACCTTATAGTCCTCCAAGCCTGCAATTGCTGATGCAAACCTTTCCCTGTATGCTGCCTGCCTTCGCAATATAACCATCGCATCAGATAAAGACGAAAGCTGCTCAAGCCTTGAAAGCCTTGCAGCGTCAAGGCTGCCTTCCTTCAAAACATCTTCAGCCTCTGCAAGCAGCTTAACGCCAGCTTCCAGTTCCTGACGAATTTTGTATATCATCTTTCTTTCCTTTTTTTCGCGCCACGACGGCTCGCCCTCACGGGCTCGCACTTACCCCACGAACCGCATCAACATTGACAACATTGTGATTGGCAAAAATGACGAAGCTGCCAAAGTTACACCCGACCCAAGCGGTACTTGTTTCTTTGTAATCTGAAGCATCGCCATTTGGCACCCGCAAATAGGCTTCCTGCTTAAAAACATCCTTTCCTATCTGGACAAGCAATTCAGGATGCTCCATGCACGTTGCCTGCCTTACAAATCTTGAAGCGACAGATTCTTTGATTTTCAGCACCTGCTCAAGAGGCATTGACTTCAATCCCTTCCTTGAAAAAGCCAGCGCCTTTCTCCTGCCTTGGTTGATATTGCTGTTTCCGCCGTTAAATGGAAAATCAGAGTCATACGGATTGTGAATAACCTTTTCTCCGCCATAATCAAATATTGTGTTTGCCCTATGGCCTCCATCGCCATTGCCCTTGTCCCTGTATTTATCCAAAACACGCATTAATTCAGGGATATTCCTGTTCTCCAGCAGATAGCCGAGAAAATTGCAGTGCAGGGCAAGGCTCATGTTCAGTATCCCTTTCTGCTCAAGATGCTTTTCTCCGTCATATGCAGTGAAAAACAAT
>JASEIA010000197.1 GCA_030018575.1 Nanobdellota archaeon
TGCGATGTCAGCATTTGTGGCTTCTTTTGCGGAAAAGCTGAAAATCCTGCGGAAAAAAAAGAAGAAGAAAAGAAAGAAAAAATGTGCTTAGTCGCACCAGCAGTATCTTGAGCCCGTAGTTGCATCACAACCAGGAGCCGGAGTAAGCGCACTGCATGCTAGCCCATGATTAAAGCAAATAGTGGTGCATCGCGTTGAGCCTGCAGTAGCCAAAACCAAAAGCCCCTGCGCTGCAGTGTCGAATGCTTGATATCCAAACTCTATCTTGCTTGCATACAAGCCCTTGCCGCCTGAGAAGTATCCTCCATAACCATTCGTATTTGTCGCTAATCCCCGAATTCCATAATACCCACTGCCAAAAACGCCGTTCCCGGTGCTTGATTCACCACGCACACCATCGTTGCTGAATGAAGAGCCAAAAACGCCCCTTCCGCTGTTAGAGTTACCCATGGCTCCCGTGCCTGTGTTTGACTGTCCTGAAACTCCTATTCCTCCGTCCGACTGCCCCTTTATGCCAATCGCTCCTGCCGCGTTTGCATATCCGTATGCGCCATATGTCCCCCCTACATCACTGCTGCCAAGCATGCCAAAGACATTACTGGGACTCCCAGTCCATGCCCCCTTGATACCAATAGTGCCTGTCCCTTCAACGCCTGCGTCTGCTGTGCCGAGGGAACCAGCATTACCCGTTGCGCTGTTAGTTCCAACAACTCCAATATTACCACCCATTCCAGTTACACCAATGCCTCCAGAATGGCTGTTTAAACCCATAACACCATACTTGTCACTTAAACCAGTGCTTCCAATGACAGCTGCCATTCCAGTAGCGCCTTGGACCACTACACCCCTGTTTGCAGTGAGCGTATCATTCACATCAATATTTCCAGTCCCTTTCCCGAATATCGTATTCACATACAGCACGCCATGCGTCGGGCTTCCAGACGGCACAGTGGCTGCGTAGCTTGCAATCCCTGCTGCCACCAATAGAACGACTATAGCAATTAAAGCATA
>JASEIA010000198.1 GCA_030018575.1 Nanobdellota archaeon
GTAAACGCTGCTTGAGCTGAAGTTTGTGTTGTTCGCTATCTCAGGCACAATGCTGCTTGGCGCTGTTGTGTCCACCCTCAATCTTCTTGTTTCCAACGACTGGTTTACATTTGAAGACATGTTGGTCGGGTCCCAGCAGGTAACGTTCCATTCATGGTTGCCGTCTGGTATGTCCGCAACATTTGTATTGTTCAATGAACCGTTTGACACCATTATTGTTGCATTGGGTATCCCGTGAAGCGTAAGGTTGCACAGGAAGGTTGTCGCTAAATTGTCAAAAGCTGTCCAGTTGAAAGCAAGGTCATTTACAGAGCTGTTATACCCTTGTATAAGCAGGGCGTTGCTCAGATTGATTGTGTGCGGCGGTGTCCAGTCCACCCATAACGTATAGTTATTCAATGCCCAAGTTTTATTATCTGAATGATTCGCACCCGCGCACGTCCACCAGTACTCGCCCTGTGCGAGATAAGAAACATTAATTATCGTTCCAGTGTCGTTTGTTGCCGCGGTCTGGTTTGTTGAATTAAAGACTAAACCAGCGCTTCTTGCAGCAGCAATGTATAAGCTGACATTCGCAAGCGCTTCTCCTGCATTTGTTACAGCAGTACAGTTGAAAGAGACATTTGCATAGCCGACTGCAGGGTTAAGCAAGGTGCGGGTAGAAAGCCATGTGCCATTTGAAACCCATGTATTATTAACGGGCCCATTAAGCGACGTAGTCGCAATACCTGCAAATGTATAATACACAAACAATGCTGATATTAAAGTCAATACCAGCAGAAATGGAATTAGCTTTTGTACGCGTCCGTCTTTATTGAATTTCATAATACAACACCTCTTTTCCCAACATTATGTAAATATTCTTACAATAAAGGGGCGAAACTCCTTTTTAAATAAAGCGATACTGCAATATATATATTCCAGTATATAGATTATGGGACATTGGTTAATTACCGTCATCTCCAAAATTTTTAAATCTTGCAGTTAATTCA
>JASEIA010000199.1 GCA_030018575.1 Nanobdellota archaeon
ATTTGATTAAGAAGGCATATCCCGAAGACTAAAGAGAGTCCTGTGCTTTTTCCGGAAAATTTCCAAAACTTCATTTTTTGTTGAATAAGTGATGTTTTGCATGATACAGAAGCAAAAAGCAAGGTTCAATAAGGCGGATTCAAGGCAATTGGCAAAAAGCCCCTTTTCCTTTATGTTATTTGACGCTGAATCAAGCCATTTGAGCGCCTCGCTGTACTGCTCAAAAAGCCTTCTCCTTTCGGCAAACAATGAGGCATAATATTCAAAGCCCCTCACGCAAATGCCGTTGAGCTGGCTGTTAAGCTCGCTGTTATTGAAATGCACGTTTATCGGCTTTTCCGAAACAACCTCTGCCGCTGTCCGCGCCCATAAAATCCTGTCCTGGTCAATCTTGTCCTTGTATACAATTGCAATGTCTATGTCATTGTAAGGATTGCCTGAAAGCACAGAGCCGAAAACAAACACAGCCTTCGCATCCTGCGCGCGGAGGCATTCGAGGAACACGCCTATCGCAAGCTTTGCGCTCCTATTGAGGGACTTGTATGCCTCGCTGTCATCCAAAAGCCTTATGCTGAAAGCCTGCAGCGAGGGGATTATCCTTACTTCCTTTTGGTTTCCCTTGTCTGCCGCTTCCACAATGCCTTTTTCCTTAAGCTCAGAAACAGCCCTGAAAGCGGCAGTCCTTCCTGTGCTCGTAAGGGAGATTATCTCCTGCATGCTGCGGCGCCTTAGCGGCTCTTTCAGGAGAAAGCCCCATATCTTAAGAGTACTCTTTTGGTACTTGATAATACCCATATAGTACTATAAAAGAAAGCACATATAAAAAGGTTTCGGACTTATACCCCATACTGCGCAGGAGCCGCCTTTTTGCCAGCCATCTTCCGCCAGCCTCACAAATTCCGAAAGGTATTTAAACCTCCCCCCT
>JASEIA010000019.1 GCA_030018575.1 Nanobdellota archaeon
CTTTTTACTTGCTCAGGCGTGTATTCAAGATATGAAAAAAGCCCTTTTTTTTCGTATTCCTCCATGTTCCAGCCAAAGCTGAGCATGTCCTCGTAAAGCTTTTCCTTTTTTTCCTCAAAAGTTATGTACAAGCCCGGCTCGCCTTTCTTGAAGCCGTCAATCAAAAACATTATTGTAAAGATTGTCTTTCCTGAGCCGGGACCTCCAACAACAAGGTTTATGCTCTTTTCCTTGAACCCGCCCTGCACCAGCCTGTCAAATCCAGGAACCCCGCTGCTTACCCTTTTAGGAGGAGAGCCTTTTGGCTTGCAGGGTTTTGCCCTTGCAGAGCAGGGCTTTCCGCCAGAAGAATCTCGCTTTTTCATTTTTTGCTTCTTTTTATTACATCCTGCTCAATAAGCGAAAATGGCACTTCGTTCGGGAATACAGTGATTCCGCCTTTTCCTATCTGGAACGGGAATATGTTAATCATATGATTCTGCCCGCGCATCTTTGCAACCTGTATTACCCTGTCAAATGACGCGCCTTTTCTTACCAGCGACATTAAAACCAGCCCGTCAAACAAATAATCCTCGGGCCTGTACTGGATTCCGTCAAACAGCTGCCTTTCAGACGTGACAACGAGGGTAACCCCTGCCTCTTTCATCTGCTTGATAAAGCTCACAATGCCTTTCCTGAACTCATTAACGCTGCTTCCATATACATATTCAAACAATGTCAACGAGTCAAGCACAACTCGTTTGATTTTTCTTTTTTGTATGAGCTTCAAGGGCGCTTCTATTGAAATCATTCCGCCGCCTGTGACAGACTGCTCAACAACCGTAATCATGCCTTTATTTTCAAACCCTGCTATGTCAAAGCCCACGCTTTTCATGTCTTCGCGCAGGGAAAAGGCAGTTTCTTCAGAAGTTATGAACATGCCTGGTATCCCTTTTTTTGCGCCTGAATATATGAACTGCATTGAGGCAATGCTCTTGCCTGTGCCGGGAGAGCCTGAAAAAAGCACCATGCACCCTTCCCTTATCCCTCCGTTAAGAATCTCGTCCAAGCCGGGTATTCCTAGCTTTATTTTCTCCATGAATATACCACCTCTCGCCCTTTTATAGAGGAATCGCTTGTATAAAAATGTTGCCCTAGTTTCAAGCCAGCCATAATTGCTGTTTATAGCCATATGAAAACTTTAAATATGGTAATAGGCAATATAAATAAAGAATGGCGCTGGAATTCAGGGACATAGTTGTGAAAAAAAGCGGCTGGAAAGAGTTTGTCAGCCCTGTGCACAAGAAGCTGACTCCTGTTGTTTTGCCGGGGATTGCAATCGGATATGTCTTTTTCAACATTGCTGATTTCTTGATTGAAAGCGGAAAGATGAGCGGGCTGCAGGGAAAGCTGTTTATCGTGGCTGTAATTTTTCTTTACCTTTGGCTTCTTCTCCAGCTGTTCATGCTTTCCTGCTGGGTATATACATACCTTTCTACAACCGGAAAAAGCGGGCCTTCCGGCGGGGAAAGGTATTAGCTTACCACAAACCTTAAATACAATCCTGCCTAAAATTAAAGCATGGGAAAAATAGAGGACTTCAGCAAAGAGGTGAAGGGGCTGAAGGAGTTCATTGCCCTTGCAACTGTTTCTGCAAAAGAATACCAGAAGACAAACATAGGGCTTGTAAAGCATTTCACGACAAAAGAGAACATTCCCGGCGTTTATGTCACGCTAAACAAGCCGTACGAGAACATGAAAATCCTTCTTGAGAAAAGCGGCGTTGACACAAGGAAGATAATATTCATTGACGCTGTTTCAAAGACAACAGGTGGAAAAATCACAAAGACAAAAAACTGCCTTTACATGGGAAACCCCGAGAACCTGAGCGACCTGTCAATTGCAATGGACCAGGCAGTCAGGGCCCTGCCGGGAAAGGAAAAATTCCTTTTCTTTGACTCATTGTCAACGCTGCTTGTCTACAGCAGCATCCCGACTGTTGCGCAGTTCATACACTTTCTTGCAACAAAGATGCGCGCATGGAAAGTGAAGGGGATAATCATTTCGCTTGAAAGAAAGCAGGACAGGGATCTTATTGAGGAATTGTCGCAGTTCTGCGACGTTGTAATAGACTTCGGAGGTAGAAAATGATATTAGAAGGATTGAGCTCATTGATTGCAATAATAGTGGGCATAGTTGCTGTTATACAGCTTGTCGGCAATGCAGAGCTGATATTAAGCACGCTTTCACTTACATTCGGGATAATGGCTTTGATATGGATTATAAAGGCAAGAGGAAGGCTGTCAAAAGGCTCTTCGCTGAGAAGCCTTGCCACAAACTTCATGTCCACATTGATATTCATTCTTTGCTTCTCGTTCTGGGGCATTGCAGTGAACATGCTTTCGCTGAAAGACATCTATGGGGATATAATTTCTTTCCCGCAGTACATGCTCCTTTCCCTTGCGTACATCGCGTTTGTGGGCGCTGCCTACAAGATGATGAAGATGGGCGAGGAATTCGGGTTTAATGTGGAGTCAAAGAAGATTGAGCGGTTGATAAAAAATAAAAAGAAAAAATAAAAAAAAGCACATAAATTAGTCCGTAATTTATATGCAATTAAAACTTTCTTTTCAGGTCTGCAAACATCTTAGCAGCATTTCCCTTCAGCCCAAGCCCGAAGCTCAAGCCTATCGCCAATGCAATGCCAAGCCCAATCGCCCCCACTAATATGAGGAAGGTATTCTTCAGCAGGTCAACCTGTATGCCTATCTGCTCCAGCGCTATGACAAATGCGATGAACAATATCACGTATTCAAACACCTTTGCCATTGTCTTTGAGCCTTTCAGCGCAACATCCTTTTCAATGACGTGCCCGACATAATAGGCGACCACAAAGCCGGTAAACACCGCAAGCAATGCAATTATCAGCTGAGGCAGCCAGAGAACAAACCTTGCAAACATGTCGCTCATTATGCCCAGGTTAAGCACATTGGCGGCTTCTCCCAGGAATATTATGAAGACATACCATTTTGTCAGCCTTCCTGTTATTCCCGATATGCTGAATTTCTGCAGTGCGTCAGGCGCCTTTACCTTTGCAAGCACCTTGTCAGAGCCTATCTTCCTAAGCAAGAACTTTACAACGTGCCCAAAAAGCAGCGAGACAAAGTAGCCCAAAACAATGATAATCAGAGCAGCCACCAAGCCGGGAAACACTGCCAGAAATCCCTGCCACAGGCTTCCGATTGGCGTGAGTATTGCAATGCCAGCTTCTTCAAATACAGCCATTTTTTCACCTCCTTTTTTGTTTTATAACGATTCTTCTTTGCAAAAAGGATGCCCGAAACTTCAGTTTCGTTTACCTCCTTTTTATTTATAATTCTATAATATTGATAGTATTACTATGTCTTAATAGTATAAAAAACTTTGGTTGGCTTTCAAATGGCGATTATTGCAAAAACAGCCGCAAAAAACACCAAAAGTCCCGCCATAAGCCCCTTGTCCTTATAGAACATCTCTGTTTTTCTTGCAATCTCAGAGCCATTGTAAATCAAGGCAAGATAATGGAATATAATATACAATGCTATGGGCAGCGTGAGTATAAGCATGGGGTAAATGCTCAAGAAGCTGTAAAGGCTGTATGCCATTATCAAAGCGACAGTGCTTATGTTAAGCAAGGCATTTGTAAGCTCCGGAGTGTAGTCTGAAAGAACACTTCTATGTTTTGCTGCTTTTTTTGCAAGAAACTCTGATTCTGAAAATCTTTTTCCTGCCGAGAGAAATAGACTAAGGAAGAATGTGCAGATTATGAGCCACGGGCTGACTACTACTGAAATAATATAGGCACCTGACACTGCCCTTAACACAAAGTTTACTGCTATTGCCATTATGTCAAGTATTGCAATATGCTTTAGCTTTATGCTGTAACAGAATGTTATAATGAATATCGCAAATGCCATTGCAGTGAATGCTGCTGACAGCATAAAAGCCAGCAGCAGCCCTAAAGCCAGCATGAAAGCTGCTGCAATATATGCCCGCCTTAATCCAATAACGCCTGCCGCAATAGGCCTCGTTTTTTTTTCAGGGTTCTTTTTGTCAGTTTCCCTGTCAATAATATCATTGATTATGTAAGTTGACGATGAAACAAGGCACAGTGCGATAAATCCTAAAGCTGTAAGCAATATTTCATTCAAATTCATGAAATGCGCTGCAAATATAATGGGGAGAAAAATTACCAAATTTTTATACCATTGGCGCACTCTTATTAATTCAAGCCACTTGTTCATATAAGGAATTAATGTGCAGAATGGCTTTTAAATGTTGCTGTGATAAGATATTTTGCAGGTAAAGTATACTGCAACACTGACATAGTTGTAGAGGTGAAATTGAATGCTGTTGTCGCACGAAAAGCTGGTGCAATTGGTAAGGGAGAATAAGCTTCTTGAGAATATTCCCGAGTCTGAGCTTACAAAGGCAGGCGGAATTTCCTTTGACCTGAGGGCGGGGGAGATTTATGAGTTTTCAGGAGAAGGGTTTCTTGGAGTGAATGAGAGAAAAACGCCTGAAACCAGATTGCTTGCAAAGTACGAGGAGGGCAAAACTGCAAAAATTGCGATGGAGCCGAACAAGTATTATATTGTAAAGACGCTTGAGAAGATAAACTGCCCGTTGCATCTTGCATCCACAATAATCTCAAGAAGCACCCTTTTCAGGAGCGGCGTGCTGTTGCTCAGCGGGCTTACAGACCCCGGCTGGCATGGCGAAATGACGTTTGGAATGATGAACATCAATTCAAAGCCGTTTACAATCGAGCTTGGCGCGAGGATTGCAAATGTGATTTTCTTCAAGGTGGAGGGCAAGACAAATGCATATGAAAGCCCTTACAACGGCGGGAACATAGGAACGAATAGCGCATAAAGAAAGGAAGAGCTCCGCTGCAATTCATTATTTATTTTGTTTCTATTACAGGTAAAGCATTCCCATCAGCGCTGCTGCAGCCGCAATGCCGAGCATTACTGACAATGCTGTCCTTTTCAGCAAAAGCTGCGCCCCCATTGCCACGATAAGAAAAACAGCAATTGCAGCAGGCAGCTGAAGGTTATTGTCTGCTATTGACACTGCCATTCCTGTTATTGAGTCTAGCCCCATTTTCCACCTCTAGTATATTTCTTTTTGTATTTCGTTAGATAACTTGCCAAATTCTTTGCCTTTAATATTTCTAATATCGATTACTGCCTCAAATTTACTGAATATATCATAAAACTTATTATGATTATTACCCCAATATGCCATAGCACAAGCCATAGGGGCGCCTTTTCCCCCGGGTCGCCCATTAACCAAAAATTTCAATCGCGTATCATATAAGAAGCATATAGAAGATGCTTTTCCAAAAACAAAATTTTTCCAATGCCCTGTATTAGTCGCAACTGGAATCAATGCAAGAATTTCCGCATTAAATCTTTGGTGTGCATCAGCGCATTTAAACAGCCAGTTTCTTATGCTAGTCTTGTTTGTTTTGTCGATGCCATAAGGGGGATTTATGTATATCGTCGAATATTTCCAGCTTTCAATTAAGCCATTTTGTTTAGGTAATTTATACTCAGTCACAGCATTAACAATAGAATAATTATTAGAGCATGGATCTAAATCTATCTTACCGCCGAAAAAGTCTTTAACGGCAGATACATACTTCTCGGGCGTACCCCATTCTTGGCTAATTGTATTAATCTTTCTTCCCGCGGTCATTTTTTATAAATAGCTCCCCAATTCTTATCCCTTAATGTGTCTATCTGCCTTTTCAAGATGTCAATATCTTTATTAGTGGGAGTAATTGTATTAAACCAAGATTCAATTCGCTTTAGATTTTTTCTAAAATAAGTTTGAAGCGCATAGTCTGCATCTATTTGCATCTGTAATTTGGTAAATTGATTCTTTTTCTTATTTGCAGTGAGAGGTAACTCTATATTGTTTAGCAATATATTCCATTTGCCAATTATTGGATGCAAAGAGTACTCAACATTATGGGTAATTTGTGGGTTGCCATATTCTGATAATCCTTTTTCAATCGCTACAGAATTGCTATACCCCCACGCTTTTAACAGATAAAATGTGATTATTTCGACTAAAGTTCCCAATGCCCTGCCAGCGGCTTTTTTAGAATCTTTAGCATAATGAAACACATTTTTTGAAAGCATATTCTGCAATTTATCAACCGATTCATAAGCCATACCTCTTTTTCCCTCCATTAAGTATAATATGGGCCGGCGGGTAGTGGAACTCTTGTTCCGGACCCTCCGCCCCTGATGGGCCGGCGGGGATTTGAACCCCGGACCACACGGTCTTCAGCCGTGTGCTCTCCCAGGCTGAGCTACCGACCCGACAATGCATTTGCCTGTAATTAATAAAGAAAGAAAACCCTCTTGCCTTTTAAATGTTTCTACAGGACAGCCTCTATATCAGCAAGCCTCTGCAGCTTGCATTCCCTTTCCTTGCCGTGAATGCCTGTCTTTATGTAGGGGATTTCCCAGGCGACTGCCAAATCAGCTATCATCGTGTCCATTGTCTCGCCAGAGCGGTGGGATATTACTGTTATGATGTCGTTTGCCTTTGCAAAGTCAACAACTTTCTTTGCCTGTATTATTGAGCCAATCTGGTTCGGCTTTATTATCATGCAGTTGATTGCCTTGCGCTTTAATGCTTCCTTTAATCTTTCTAAATTTGTCGTTACCAGGTCATCTCCGCACACCAAGGTGGTTTGCCTGATTTTTGAAAAGCCGTCAAAATCCTCTTCATTTAATGGGTCTTCAACATAGCACAGGAAATGCTCCTTTATGATGAGATTAACGAACTCTATCTGCTGCTTGCTGGTTAATTTAGCAGCCTTTCCATTCAAGAGGTTCCTGTAATTGTAATGCTTTCCATCCCAGAAGCTTGAAGCAGCCATATCAACGCCGAAATTCACTTTTATTCCATTGGTGTTCTCAATATTTGAAAGCAATTTGTGAAGGTATTCCAATACAGCCTTGTCAGAGCCGTTCGGTATCCACGCGCCTTCATCAGTCATTTCCCTCAGTTTTAGCTCTTTTCCTATTTTTTCATGGATTATTCTCATTGCCTCTATATTATCCCTTATTGACAAAGCCCTTGGCATTAACAGGAATTCCTGTATGCTTGTCGAGTGCCTCTTTGTGTGCTTTCCTCCGCCTATTACGTTTCCCAAAGGCATAGGGATGCTTCTTGAATGCGGGTTGAGGAATTTCCATACCTCGTTGTCTGACATCTCCCTCATGATAGCGTATTGGATAGCCAAAACTGCATTGCCGCCTAATTTCGGCATAAGGCTGTCTATCTGCTCCAAATCCTCAAATGTGTTGAATTTCAATCCCTTCAGTGTTGCCTTGTGATTGATGTAGAAGCACGAGTCATTCACGTCTTTTGCAAATGCCTTTACCTCGTGCGTTCCTGTAGAAGCCCCTGACGGAGCGGATGCCGAGTATTTGCTGTTTATAGTTACTTCAATTGCCGGCTCCTTTCTTGAATTGAGAATCTTTCTTGCCTTCACTTCTTTTATAATCATGGTATTTAGTATGTGATTGTTGATTAAAAAGCTTTTGCATGGGCTTGGAAAGCCAGCCTGCCAACGTGAATTCCCTGATGAAATATTTGTAATTTATCGTCATTTTAGAATATTTTGGATGCTCTGGAGAAATGGAGAAGGTTTCTTTTCCCTCAGAAATGGCATGATGCTAAATCCCCAAAACAATTGCTTAAAAAGTGGGATGACGATAACTTAAAAGTATCCCCTGACGCGATATTGTTCAAACATCGGCAGATGGTGCCTTTCTTAAACGATTTTTGCGGTTTGGGCGTAAATGCCCCGTGGAATAGCACCAAGCGCAAGAACCGCCAAAAGTAGGATATGCCGAAGTTTGAAGAGAACCCCCTGACGCTCATATTTAAATAGTTGCCCCGCTGCATATAATTAAAAGAATGAAAGTTATAATCTTTGCATTTATATTTCTGCCTATAGCAGCCATATTTGTGTCAGCATGGAACGGCGTGACGCACGCTTATCTTTGCCCTGAAGACCATGAAATTGATTGCAATGCTGCTGATTCGCATGATTTCCAAAGGAGTAATCCTTATGCAAGCACCTTATATCATGTTTGCTATGACAACAAGGAAAACTGCATGTCCAGGCTTGCTGCAAAATATTTTCTAAAGAAATATTATGGAGGCGGAGATGAAGATAAGCAATTGCTTGCGGCTGCCGCCCACCTGTTCCAGGATTCTGCATGCCCTCTTCACTGGTACCCTGGATTTGAAATGTTTGGGCGCGAGATTTACATATCCGCCCCAAAAGCCGCCCTTAGTATCGAGGGAGAAACAGGCCGGCACCTGTCCTCATGGGAAAAGCCATGGAACATCCCAATCAGGTTTAAAGGCGAAACCATAGATATAAACAGCGATTATGTGAATAATCTGAAATCAGAAACCTCTGTGTTTCTTTCAAAAGAGCCTGAAGAAAGCCTGGAAGAAATCAATGCTATGCTAAAGTCAAAAGCAGTGTGGCACCGCCTGCGGGCATACAGGGATTTTGTTATTATACTGCTCATAATCTCCATTCCGATACTTGGCTATCAAGTATGGCAGTACAGGCGCAAGAAGATTCATGTTGGAGAAATGGCTGCCATGCTTGCGTTCCAATTAATCCTGATTATATGGCTTGTAATGGTTAGCTTCTTCTATTGAACCTAAGAGGAATGTAGGCACCCGCAATAATAAGCTTTTTAAACCATATGTGATTCCCATTTAGAAGTTAGGCGCTGTAGTTCAGTGGTAGAACGCGAGTCTCATGAGCTCGATATCGGGGGTTCAATTCCCTCCAGCGCCATATATGGTTATGTCCGCTGATTTCCTTGCGATATGCAGTAAGTGCAGGGCAAAGTGCTGCAGGATGGGCGGTCCCACTTTCACAAAAGAGGAAAGGAATAAAGTGCTAGCTAACGGCACGAAGATAAATTCTTCCTGACAAAAGGCAGTTTCTATGAGGCAAAAAGCAAAAATGGCGTATGCTCTTACCTTAAGAGTGACTATTCCTGTGAAATACAGGAAGCAAAGCCTGCCCTGTGCAGGTGCTGGCCTGTCTTCCCTGGGTATAAAGGCGGCAAAGTATCATATAATCTCATAAACTGCCCCCTTACGCCTTATCTTACAAAAGAGGATATTGAAAAATCAAGGAAAGAGGCAGGCAGCATGCCGCCTGAGCTGCTTGAAGTGGCATTGGATTTTTCCACATTATCCAAAAAAGATGCAATAATAGCAAAGAGAAGGTTTAAGAAGTTTAAACAAACAAGATTATGCTGACAGCCTTTTAGATTTCCCCCCTCTCATTCAAATGCCTGATATGCGCCATGTGCTTCTCCCTCATCTTCACAATGTACTCCCTGTCTGACAAATGCCTTTCCAGAAAGCCGGAGATTAATTCACCGCTCATTATCTTCGGCACAATCACGTAATCAGCTTTCCCTTCATACAGATCAGCTGCGTCGTGCGCATTGTCCGCAGTTACAATCACAACTGCTGTCACAGTGGCCGCAGGTTCTTGCTGATGCGCAGCGGGAAAAATGCTTACAAAAAAAGAAGGCATATACCTGCTTTTGTTTTATCTTGCTTCTGTTATTATTCAGTTTATCCCAAAACGCCTAGGCATGCCCTCCTTTCTGGAACTTGCTCATGAACCCTGTCTGCTTTGCCTTGAGCTCCTTAAAGTAATTCCTGTTGCTTAAATGCTTCCTAAGCATATGCGAGAGGCTTTCACCGCTTATAATCTTCGGCACGATAACGTAATCAGCCCCGGCAGAATACAAATCATTTGCGTCATTGGGGTTGTTGGCAACAACAATCAGGGTGGTGCGCGGATTTTTCTTGTTTGCATAGCGCAGCAGGGATATGTTGTCCTCAAACTGGGGCACTGTGGATATGACAACAGGGGAGCCTTCAAAGGCAATCCTGTCAAGAAGCTCTGTGTTGACTATGTCGCCGTACATGCAGTTTATCTTCTGCCTGTTAAGCCTTGCAATAATCTCCGGGTTTGAGTCAATCACGCATATCTGCTTATTATGGTCTTTCTCAAGCGCCTTCAGGATTATGCTTCCCATCCTGTCGCAGCCGACCAGAATAATGGGGCTCCTGACATGCATCTCTTTTGTTTCAACCGGCTGTTTTTTCAGCGATAGCTTTTCAAAAATTGCGAGGAACGGCGAAAGAATGGAATAGATTTTGTCCTCATAATTGAACACGTATGATGTAAGCGTGATTGTGATTATTGCCAGCGCCATTGAAAGCGATATTACTGAATTGCTGAGCATTGCAACTGCAGGAATGAGTATGAGCGAGAACTCGCTAACCTGCCCCAGCAAAGTGCCCGTGAGAAATGAAGTCCTTCTCCCATAGCCAAAAACGCTTAATATCAGCATGATTATAAGGGGCTTTGCAAGAAGTATCACAACAAGCAGCGCAATTAGGGGCCAAGCAATGCTGCCAAGGCTGAAACTCGCAACCTGCAGCCCCAGTGAAACAAAGAATATCGTGATGAAGAAATCTTTCAAGGGGCTTATCTTTCCGATTATATTGTAATGATAAGGGAGGTTTGCCAGCATGAGTCCTGCAATGAACGCGCCTATTGCAATTGAAAAACCGAACAGCTGCGCGCCCAATGCAAAGACAAAGCCGACGCTCAATGAAAGGAGGAACAAAAGCTCGTCGCTTCTTGCTGCAAACGAAAAGAGCTTTTCAAGCAGGAACTTGTCAAACAGCACTGCAATTGCTGAAAGTATGAATGTGCCTGAAAGCATTTTTGCAACAATCAACCACGAGAATGACGCTGCGCTTGACAGGAAAGGCATCGCCAGTATCACTATTATGTCCTGCACTATGAGGATTCCCACAAGAAGCCTTCCGTGCAGGGTGTCAAGCTCGTCCCTCTCAGAAAGGATTTTGATTACAATCATCGTGCTGCTGAAAGCGGCAAGCGTGCCAAGGAATATTGCATTAATCTGGCTTATGCCGAAAGCAGACGCAATGCCATAGCCCACTGCAAAAGTCAGCGCAACCTGCAGGACTCCTGCAAGCACTGCAAAGCCGCCGACTTTTTTGAGCTTGTGCAGGTTCATTTCAAGCCCAACTATAAACAATAAGAACATTATGCCAATGTGGGACATTACTTCTATGAAGTCAGTGTCCCTTACAAGCCCCAGCGCCAAAGGGCCAATCACAATGCCTGCAATGATGTAAGCAGGGATTAGCGGCTGCCTGATTAATCTTGCAATATACGCAAAAACAGTTGCAAGAATTATCATCACTGCAATCTCAAAAAGAACCTGCGACGCGCCTCCTGCCAAATCCATATCCTCTTAATGGAGTTTTGGGATTATAAAGATTATGATGAGAAAAAGAGGTAAAAAGTATGTATTAAGCTCCGAGGATAAAGCCACAAAAAACCTGAAAAAAAGCAGGGTTATAAAATTGCTCTCCGAGGGAAGAAATTAGATTTAAAGCTTTGCGGGGAAATTGGGGCTATATTTTTATCCTCGGGATATTTTTGCTTGACGAGGGGAGCTTAATACATACGGGTAAAAAGATAGATTTATATAGGAGATTGTACCCTTAACAATAAGGGGTTGCCCAGTGGACCTCAGCCTACGGCTGGGCGGAAATCTGGTACTGAGCTTCGGCTCCCACCCCTAACTTATTTTTTTCTTCAAATAAATAAACCTATTAAGATGATTCTCATTCATTGTAATGGATACTCTTTCCCTTTTCGTATTCTTGTTACATAATGGTGCGCAGGGCTATTTCTGTCTGCTTTTTCTCCTGATACCTTGCTGTAAAGTTCTGCTCTTAGGAATAAGATAAGATTGTTGTGCATAGCCCTCTTTGAGATATCTGTGCATATTCTTATCGAAACTATTGCTTTGGGGCTTATTGCATTAATACAGAGGGCAATTGCAACGCAATGGACTTTTTCTGTAAATCCCGGAACGCTTGCTTTCCCGTATATCTGGAAATATTTCTTCTTAAGCCTTGCAGGCACTTCTACGCTGTATTTTGTTTCACCATCACTTATACCCACATAATGCGTTTCAATAAGATAAGGGCGCATCGAGGTGTCAATGCTGAAGTTGCCTCTTTCTCTTTTTGCCATCCAGCTTTACATCTTATGCTGATTTATAAAGATTTTTACTGCGTTTTTTTTCAGAAATTCCGTAAATTTTCCGAGGGGAAATCACGCTTCAGTCAAGACAGAAAAAAAGAAAAAATTACCAGCGCTTTAAAACTGTTACTCCACCTGCTATGCCTGCCAGCGCAAAAAATCCGCCAAGATAAAGCAGTGCATTGCTCCTGTCATTTGCATCAGCCACATTCCCAATCCTTTCAGCAGCCTTCTCAAGCACCAGGGGATAAAGCTTAGGCGAATTTTTTACATCCTCTGCAAGCCCTGCAATGTCCTTTCTTGCCTCTGCAAGCCCTTCAAGGGTTCTTTTTTCAGAAGCCCTGTCCATTGCTTCCAATGCATAGTTCAATGCTTCGCTTGCCTTTTGCGGGTTATTGCCGTCGCACTGCGCAACATAGGCAGAAGCCCCTTCAAGCATGTCTATCTCGTATGTTGTTGACGGCTTGCACAGGTTTGACACTGAGAGTATTCCGCCGCCTACAACAGCCAGCGCGAACGCGCCAAGCCCAAGGCTGTTTTTTAGCTTGTTGTTCATTTTCTTACTCCACTTTCTCTATTGACACAATGTTCTCATACCATGAGAGGAACGGGACTCTCCAGCCGTATGTTTTTATGTCAACAACTGCATTTTCATTTTTTGCCGCATTTGCCTTTGACTGGATATTTGAGGAATCCCACTTGCACCTGCCAAAAAAGCATTCCATTGAGGAATCAGTGTTCTCAAAAGCCATTGCCTCGCCTGTGTTCACGTCTTCTGCAAACACTATGTATTTGCTGTCATCTCCCTTGTTTACCCTTTCAGCGCCGGTTACCTTAACCCTGTAGGTTTCCCTGTCCCAGTGCTTGCATGTCACCGCGCCGCACGCGCCTGCCGCAACAACGGCAACCAATCCGCCTATCAAAACGCCTTTTCCGATTCTTTTAAGGTTCATTTTTTATTTTCCTCCTTACTGCCTCACGCTGATGCCTGTCCATGCACCGCTATCTTTACCTCTTGTGTACAATACAAGGCCGCCGTCCTGCTCGCAAAGCAGCTGGTATCCATGAAAGCCACGTGACCCAGTATAAAACCTTATGTCCTTTACTGTTTCACAGCCGACAGGCTTTGTCAAAACCTCGTTCTCTCCGACTGTTGAAACATTTGTCTTGTCGCAGCCCGCAACCATTACCGCAAGCCCTAACGCTGCTAATAGTTTTTTCATTTTTTATTTTCCTCCGTATGCCTCTTTTATATATTGTATCGTGTCCCTGCCCTTGTACATCAGGTATATGCCTGTGCCAATCATTGCCTCGTCCACAACCCACAGGTCAAAGCACCAGCCCGCGACAAATGCCGTAAGCCCCGTGCCCGCCTTCACTACCTTACTTGCCTTCTCTGTCCTTGATTCCAGATTGTCTGCCATTTTATTTTCCTCCTAGTTTTGCTTCAATTTCATTTATGCCTGTATTAACCATAATGCCCCTGAAACTAATGCTTTTTGGATAAATTCCTTGTTTATAAACCTTACGATATTTAGCCACTTTGAAGTAAAACTATAAAATCAGGCATTCCCAAAGATTTTTATAGCTCCAAGCGCCATTATAATCATATGAAAACAAACATTGCGCAAGCGGGCGTAGAAATGGTTGTGAAAGAGATTTCAAAACATAAGGAAGTTAAGGCAGTATACCTGTTTGGCTCTTACGCAAGAGGCGAGCATACCTCTCTTTCTGACATAGACATTTGCGTAATCACTGGCTATAACCTTAAAAAGGCGGTAAAAGAAGATATTCTGAGCAATGGGAGCGAAAAGATAGACATTTCCATTTTCAGCGACCTGCCAATAACAATAAAGTATAAAGTGTTCAAGGAAGGAATAAAGCTCATGGATCGGGATAAAAATTTTCTGCACGACAGGATTATGTCTACGCTATGGGAATACTTTGATTTTCAGCCCGCGCTAAGAAGATTTGCAAAAGCGGTTGGTGTCAGCTATGAATGACAGGATTGTCACCATAATGATGGATATAGACAGATACTTCAGGGATTTGGAAAGTTTCGGAATCAAAACCAAAAAGGATTTGGGAACTCCGCCTAACTATTATGGCGTATCCATGGTGCTGTTTTCTCTGCTTAACAGGGTAATAGACCTTGCGCAGGAGATAGTCATACAGAAAAAGATGGGAATGCCTGCAGGGTACAAAGATAATTTCAGGATGCTCAATAAGGAAGGAATAATAGGCGAAGAGCTATTAAAAGATTTGGAAAAGCTTACAGGATTGAGAAATCGGCTTTCGCATGAGTACCACCGCATTGAGCAGGAAGATATATTTGATGGAATTAAAAGGCTAGATGCAGTGCACACTTTTATTGAAAAGGTTAAGAAAGTAATGAGATAATCATCTAAAAATACATTCTGAAAACACTTAGTAATACGCGTCTTGCGACTTCTCAAAAGCAGGGTTTGCCCTTGAATGCCCCTTGCCCTGCCCGAATTTCCTCGGCCCGCTGCCTGAATGCCTTGGTCCGCTTCCTGAAGTTCTTCTCTGCCCATAGCCTCCTCCGCTTCTCTGCCCACTTCCAGAGCCAAACCTTCTTGACCCTTCGCTTCTCTGCCCGAACCTTCTCGGCCCGAACCTTCCGCCCCTTTCTTCCTCTCTCCACTTAATCATGACTCTCTCAATGTGCGGCAGCTCCTTTTTCTCAACTTTCACGTCATTATCACGAAGCACCCTTGAGAAATTATCATGGTCCCTTTCAGAAAGCAAATTAATCGCCTTTCCTTCCTTGCCTGCCCTCGCAGTCCTCCCAATCCTGTGAATGTACTGGTTGCTTTCCTTGGGAATGTCATAGTTGTAAACATGCGTTACACCCTTTATGTCCAGCCCTCTTGACGCAACATCAGTGCAAACAAGGACGTCAAACCTGTGCAAGTGAAACTTCTCCATTGTGCTTGTCCTTCTTGCCTGCGTAAATGCTCCGTGAATAGCAAGAGCCTCCAACCCTTGCTTCCTAAGGTTGTTTGCGACAAAGTCAGTTGTCTTCTGGGTGTTGCAGAAAATCATTGCAAGCCCGCTTCTTTCGTTCTTGAGCAGATGAACAAGCAATGAAAACTTCATGTTGTCAGGGACAGGGTAATAAACCTGCTTCAGCTTTGCAGGGTCGACATAAGTGTCAACAGAAACCCTTACGGGATTCTTCATGTAGTTTTTTGCAATATGCACAACCTCTGGGGAGATTGTTGCCGAGAAAAGCATTGTCTGCCTTTCCTTCGGGCACTGGCTGATTATTCTTTCAACATCCCTTATGAACCCCATGTCAAACATCCTGTCTGCTTCGTCTAAAACAAGGGTTTTTACATTCCTTAAGTTAATCGAGTTCCTTCCAATGTGGTCAAGGATTCTTCCGGGAGTTCCCACCACGATGCTTGCTGATTTCAAGCCGTTAAACTGCGGGCCCATTGCAACGCCGCCGTAGACTGTGATTATGCTTATGCGCTTGTATTTTGAGAAAAGCTTCAGGTTCATTGCGTTCTGCTCTGCAAGCTCCCTTGTTGGGGTTAAGATTAATGCCTGTATTCCCCTTCCTTGTTCTGCCTTTGCTATTATCCCTGCGCCGAAAGCCAATGTTTTCCCTGAGCCTGTCGCAGAGCTGGCTATTACGTCGATGCCTTTCAAAGCATAAGGTATTGCCTTTTCCTGAACTTCGGTAGGCATTTCAAACCTTTGCTCTTCTATTACCTTTAATATCTGCGGGCTTATGCCCAAATGTTCAAATGCTTGCATATTTGTTGTTAAAGAAAAAGCCATTGCTCTTTCTTCCTCATTATTTTAATGGGGACTGCCCTTGTTTATAAAGGTTGTTGTGATAAAAAAGGCGGCATTCTCACTGGCGTTCGAAGCTTCCCTTCGCGTCTGCTCGGTAAGCAGGGGACACCCCTGACCCCCCGGTTTAGTTTTCCAAACTCACCATCCCTGCTTGTGCTTTGCAAGGGCAAGGAAGATGGAAACTGGAATCAAGAGCAACCCCTGCTCAAAGCCAGAATCCTTCTTGCTAAGCAATAATTTATGCGTAAATGAGCGAAAGTTCCTGAAATCCCTCCTGTCTGTTTTTTCCTGCCATTTCAGTTCTATACCGACAACTTCATTCTGCACTTTAATGGCAAAATCTGTTTCATTGCCGCTGAAAAAGTACCATAAAAAGTGGGTTGCATCAAGGTTTATCCTGTTGAATCTTGAGAGGGTTTCGCAGACTACGCCCTCTATAAGCTTATCCTCATTGCCAGCGCTGTAATCAGCGTACTTGCCGACAGAATACCCTCTGAAAACCGAATAGAGAAAAGGGTCAAGAAAGTAGCATTTCCGCTCTTTTCTAAGCGCCGGCAGCTTTTTATGAAGCGCAACCTGATAAAGGTTATTTGTAAGCAGGATTGACTGGAGAAGCTCCAAGTATTCGGAAACTGTGACATGGGAAGGTATCTCCATCTCTTTTGCCATGGAATGGAGGGAGAAGCGGCTGCAGTAGTTCTTCACTATGCCCTGAATAATGCTTTTGAAGATAATTTCCCTCTTGCCAAGCTTGCTTAAATCGCTTAAAATCCATTTCGTGTATGCCTCGTAAGTGCTTTCGCTGATTGCGCCCCTTTCAAGAAATTCATATATGGCTTTCAAAAAACCCCCTGTCTGAAGGTAAATGCGCAGCTTTGAGTTTAATTCGCCAAGGAATGGCTGCAGCTTCAGGGAAAGAGAATGCATCTTCTTTAAGTCGAATGAATCATACCCAAAGGAAGCCCTGCCCAATTCCTGCTTTAATTCATTGCTTGCAAAATGCAGCAGGAATTCCCTGAAAGAAAGAGGAAGGAAAAGCTCTGTCTCTATCTTTCTTCCGGGCATCCTTTCAATCCCTTTTTTCAGCAGCATTGCACTGGAGCCGGAAACAAGAATCTGCTCATTCTTTCTCATGGTTTCCAGGAAATACTTTACTGAATATTCCCATTCTTTTACTATGGTTACCTCGTCAAGAAAGATATACTTTTTTCCTGCTGTTTCCCTTGAAAACTCAAGAAAAGATTCCATAACGCCTATAAGCTCTTTTTTGTCTTTCAACGGCTCGCATGAGAAATAGAAGACATTTTTTGGGCTGGTATTTTTGCTTGTAATAAGGTCATGGATGTAAAGCTTGAACATGGTGCTCTTGCCCACCTGCCTCGGCCCGAGTATAATCAAATTATCATTTTTATTGAGCGAGTACACCACTTTATTCTTCTTGCTTAGCGCCTCCCTTACTTTTTCATCCTCCTCTATCGCCTTTCTGCTTGTCCACCATGGGTTCTGGATTGCTATGTCCATATGGATATTATAATATCCAGTATTTATAAAGCTTTGGTTATTCAAATATCCATGTTTTTGGGCACTGCTTGCTTCAAAGCTGAAGAAAAAGCGATTCTTCATTAAGCTTATAAAGATTATTGCTTATTTTTCCTTGTATGATTGCAGTAATCGGCGGAGGGCCTGTCGGCTGTTTTTCTGCCTATAAACTGGCTTCCGAAGGAGAAAAAGTTAATGTTTATGAAGAGCATTCTTCTGTCGGGAAGCCTGTGCAGTGCACCGGATTATTGACTTCAGAGATTTACAACATCTTCAAAGTTGATTCTCATTGCGTTTTGAATAAGATTTCAAAAGCACGCCTGTATTCTCCTGAAGGCAAGTTTCTTGAATTGAAATTGGGGAAGCCGAACATTGTTGTTGACAGGGAGCTGTTTGACAGGCAGATTGCAGCTATGGCTCAGTCTGCCGGCGCTAAGATTAATTTGAATTCAAAGTTTACAGGCATTTCAGGGCTTTTGGAGAAGAAAGCTGTGATTAATGGCAAGCCTATTGACGCTGAGTATGTAATCGGAGCTGACGGACCCATGTCTAATGTTGCAAAAGCTGTTGGCATTTATAGGAAAAGGCAGCTTGTTATTGGGGCGCAGGCGCGCGTGAAGATGAAGTGCGATTCAGGCTGCTTTAACACTTACTTTGGGCACGGGATTTTCAGCTGGGTTGTGCCTGAAGGCGATGGTGTTTGCCGCGTTGGCGTTGTGGATAATAAGAATCCTAATGCATTGCTTGGTAAGCTATTGTCTAAAGTGGCTAAAGGAGGAAAGGTTCTTGATAAGCAGGGCGGGCTTATTCCGATTTACAACCCTTCGCAGAAGCTTGTGAAAGGGAATGTTGCGCTTGTTGGCGATGCTGCAACGCAGGTAAAGGCTGTTTCGTTTGGAGGCATTATTCCAGGATTATTGGCTGCTGATGCCTTGTCTAAGGGTGTTGAGAAGTATGAGGATAATTGCGCTTCTGTGCGGAAGGAGCTTAGGCTGAATCTTCTTATGAGGCTGGCAATGGACAA
>JASEIA010000001.1 GCA_030018575.1 Nanobdellota archaeon
TTATCTGATGGATAATTCGGTTCAAAATGTCATATATCCCACAGAATTATCCATAGAATGGATGCAATGATTGCAGGCATGATGAAAAGAAGGATTGAAAAGTATAAGGCAATAGCGGGGAAGCTGTTGAAGAAGGAAGCGTTGAGCAATTAATCAGCCTTGCCAAGAAAATGAAGTAAGAGCAGGAGAGGGGCAAGAAAACAGGCTTAAGCGAGGAAGAAATTGCGTTCTATGATGCTCTTGTTGACCATGATGGGAACCAGAAAGTAATGGAAGATGAAATATTAATGAAGATTGCCAGAGAGCTTGTGGAAAGCATACACAAGAGCGTAACAATTGACTGGGCAATGAAAGAAAATGTCCAGGCAGAGATGAGAGTGAAAATAAAGAAGATTCTCAGAAAATACGGCTACCCGCCTGACAAACAAGAGAAAGCAACACTTACAGTTATTGAACAAGCAAAGCTTTTATGCAAAGACTTGGCGAATAATCATTAAAACTTTTTGCTTGCCCGAAAAGCGAATGCTTTGAGGGACTGGCGAAGCCATTCTCATATGGGCGCATTGCGCTCATCCGCTTTCTGAATGCAATCTTTATATAGTTTTATCTATTAGCTATTCCATATGCAAGCTATTTACAATAAATTGTTTAAGAATTACGGGAAACAAGGCTGGTGGCCTTTATCCAAAGGGGGTTTGAATACTAAGCATCACAATGGGAATCCTTCTTCTGACAAGGATAAGTTTGAAATAATTGCCGGTGCTATTCTGACCCAAAACACTTCATGGACTAATGTTGAAAAAGCTGTTTTTAATCTGAATAAGGCGAATATGCTTTCTGCAGATAAATTAAGAAAGGCGCCTTTGAAGAAAATTTCAGCTTTGATTAAGCCTGCAGGGTACTACAATCAGAAAGCCGAAAGATTGAAGATAATTGCTGATTATTTCCTGAAGAATAAGGAAGTTTTCCTTAAAGATGCTAAAGCTTTAAGGGAAGAATTGCTGAACGTGATTGGCATTGGGCCTGAAACGGCTGATAGCATTGTCCTGTATGCTTTTGAAAAGCCGTCATTTGTGATAGACGCCTATACAAGAAGAATATTCTCGCGTTTGGGAATTTGCAAAGAGAATGATAAATACGAAGAAATACAGCAAAAGTTTGAAAAGCGGCTGCCTTCTGATGTTGATTTGTTCAAGGAATACCACGCATTGATTGTTGAGCACGCGAAAAGGCACTGCAGGAAGAAGCCTGTTTGTGAAAAGTGTATTCTAAGAAAAAAGTGCACTTATTGACTATCTTCCAAAACAGCCTTCGCGCCGGCATTCAGCCTTCTTTCCTTTGGCGTGAAGTTCAGAATCCTTTCTTCCTTGTAAGCGCCTGAGCCGTAGAAGTCATTTTTGTGTTTTACAATCACAAAGCCGTGCAAGTTTCTTTCCCCTGTTTCAATGTTCCTGCCTTCCATCCACTCGTCCCTCTGCTTCTCATCCATCTCAAAAACATTCTTGCTTGGCTTGATTAATTGCGAGCCTTCAATAGTCGGCCTTAAGCCGCCATTCTCTTTTTTGCAGAAATAAAGCCCTAAATTGTTTATCCTTAGCTTGCTCTGGTCTATCTCGCCGAACTTTCGGGAAATCAAATATATCTTCCCGCCGCCGCCCTCAATCATCGCCTCTTTTATATCAGCCTTCATTCCAAACTGCTCTTTTAATTCAGCAAGAATCCCCTTTACTTCCCTTGTGTTCAGGATTTTGCAGTTGTATTTCATATTGCCTCCTTCAGGAATTGTAAAGTTACTCCGTGTTCTATATCAAATGTATTTGCCTCATACAGCAGCGTGCGCCTTTTAGTCCTGTAGCTAAGCTCGCCGTTAACCTGGTACCTGACTGGTTTTTCAGAGCTGATGTGCAGCGAGCTTGCCAGCGTGTCAAGATTCTCTCCTTCAAGAGGCCAGCCAAAATAGATTCTTGCGAGTGTTGGAATTTTCATAAGCTCTTCAAGTTCAGATGTAACGCCCCTTGCATGAAATTGGCCCGCGCTTTTATTGCCATCCTGCACCCTGTAAAAAGTTTCTGACCACGGAATCCCTATGGATCTTATAGTCTGCGCCATCAGCGCAAGGTAATTGCCTTCGTAATGCTGCTCCGCCCCGCTTACATCCGCAGCAACCTTCATTTCGGTTTTCTGGTTGAACATGCGGTAATACCCCCCGTCGTGTATCATTGAGGAATACAGTCTGCCCATCACAAAGGCAACTCCTGCCCAGCCCAGCCTCTTGCGCTTGTATACTTCCTCAAGCAATGTAACAACGGCTCCTGTACCAAAGCTGAAGCAGTAGCTTTCAATGCCGTTGTTGTCTTCTACCTTCAAGAAATCAATGGGTTGTTTATCAATGCCTTCCCGGCTTATTATCCGCATGATGTAATCTCTTACCTTTTTCTTCCTGACACGGCACTGCCTTGCGAGAACATTAAACCTTCCGCCGCGCAGAAGACCTATATCCGGGTACCCCTCTGCTTCAGGCCAATATTTCTTGAGAAAACCGACAAACCTGCACACGCCTCCGTCCCCTGTGTCAAGTATGACGTTTTTTGGATGATAACGCTTGTATAAATCCCCCACAACTGCTTCAAGGTGCTCTACTGATTTCGTTGCAAGCACTTCTCCATCGTCTCCGACAATTCTCTTGAATCCCCTTATTCTGAAGCGGTTCCTTATGTTTTTCCACGAGTTCATATTGCTGATAATTACTGTTGACATTTCCTGTTTCCAGAAACCGAAGGGATATATAAAGCCTTTGGAAGAAAACAGGCTTGCGCAGAAACGCTTAAAAACCAGCGCGATATTCATTTTCTTATGCACAAGCTTGACAACACAATGCCCCCATGGTTTGACATATCCCTGCTTGATATTTATAATAAAAAAAGGGATAGGTCAAGGATAAGAAAAAGGGACAGGACTTTGGACGGAATACTCAGGGGGATTATGAAATGCGTGCCAAGGGAGATTTCCCATGTGAATACGCACTATCATTCATGGCTTGACATAGAGCAGATGATAAAGGAAGTTTGCGTCGGCATTCAGGAAGACAGCTACAAACCATCGCTTGTTGTCGGCATAAAAAGCGGAGGCGCTTTCTTTGCAAGATATTTTGCAATGTGCCTTGAGGTTAATGATGTTGACTACATGCGCGTTTCGCATTATTCTGACAAGACAAGAAGCGTTGCGCGCTCCATTACCCGGGTTAATAAGAATGCTGTTGTAAGCGAGAAAAACACACTGCCTGTTGAAGGCAGAGCTATACTCCTTGTTGACGACCAGGCAGCAACAGGCTCAAGCCTGATTGCGGGAAAAGATTATCTTTTGAAACAGGGCGCAAGCGAAGTGAGGACAGTGTGCCTTTTTTCAAAGAAGGGGCATCTTGCGGACTATTATGCAAAGCGAGGGCTTGCAGTCTATTTCCCTTGGGGCAAGGACGCGTAAAACATGCAAAAGTTAATAAATGATAATTTTATTCTCTTTCACGCATGGCTGTAAAAACTTTGATATGGGATGTAAAAGAACTTGCAAAAGCCCTGAAGATAAAAGAGGAAGATGTTAAGCTGTATTTTACAGACGGAAGAAGGGTTTCTTTCTTAATAGAGCGGAGGATAGCTTATGAAATTATTGGAGGCACTCTTGCTGGAAGTGAAGGCGCGGGTTATGATCTCATAGACAAAGAGGGAGACAAATGGGAAGTTAGAAGCATAAGCAAAGGGGGCATATACTTTTGCCCAAGTTATATGGTCGGTTCAGGCAGAGAGTTTGAGGAAGTTGGTTTCTTGAACAAAATAAAAGAAATTAAGGGGTATATATTAGCTGATATAACTGCTTTTCCAAATGTTCCATTTTGGATAATTCCTAAAGATATAGTGATGAAATGGTGGAATCAAGGAAAATTAGGTAAAAATTCCAAGGTAAGCAGGGATAAAGCTTTACAGCTAATTGAAGAAGCAAAATTATAGAAAATCAGATAAAATTTCGGATTAACCGATAATTTTTCTAAGGTTTTTGAAAACTTTTCAAAATCAAACGATAAGTTTAAAAGATAAGCTATAATCATCTCATTAAGGAGAAAGAGGCGAAATGGCATATCTGGAAGTAGACAAAGTAAAAGAATTTCTTAAAGAGTTTACTCTGGATAATACAGATTCCAAAACGATAATTGATAGTGTTAAAGTTGGCAATGGGGAGATTACAAGATTTATCAATGAATTTTGGACATCAAAGCAAAGGCAGGCTTCTAGTATACACGAAGTATCTTATAGGGCTTGCTTCAAACCGCAATTGCCTCGATTCTTTATTGAATTACTTACGGAAAAAGGCGATAAGGTCTATGATCCCTTTAGCGGAAGAGGCACAACTGTGATTGAGGCAGGAATCTTGGGCCGCAAGGTTATTGCGAATGATATTAATCCTTTAAGCCAGATACTTTCAAAACCTCGTTTCTTTATACCGCAGTTAGGATTAGTCAAAAAAAGGCTAGATGAGATTCAAAGAGATGGCAATCTAAAAGCAGAGAAGGATTTATCTATGTTTTATAATCAACAAACTGAATCGGAAATACTTGCGCTTAAAAATTCTCTTAAATCAGATTTGACTGCTGAAAATTATATTGATATGTGGATTAGGATGGTTGCTACAAATAGGTTGACGGGGCATTCTCCTGGTTTTTTTTCAGTATATACGCTGCCGCCTAACCAAGCCGTAACACCAGAGAATCAAATAAAAATAAATAAAAAAAGGAATCAGGCGCCTCCTTATCGTGATACACATAAATTAATTCTTAAAAAGACAAGAGATTTAATCAAAGATTTGAGTGATGAAGAAAAAATCCAATTACAGGAAGCAGGACAAACCGCTATTTTCCTGCAAAATGATGCAAGGCAAGTTCCTGAAATAGAAACAGAAAGTGTGCAATTAACGGTAACATCACCTCCTTTTTTAGATATCGTCCAATACTCAAAAGATAACTGGTTGCGCTGTTGGTTTAATAATATAGACTCTAAAAATGCAGAATCCAAGATTACAATGTCAAAAACGTTAGAACAATGGGCGAATGTAATGGGCAATGTTTTCAAAGAGTTATATCGTATTACAAACCCCCGGGGCTGGGTGGCTTTTGAAGTCGGAGAAGTAAGAAAGGGCACGATAAAATTAGATGAAGCAGTTGTTCCATTGGGTTTGAATGCAGGATTTAAATGTATAGGAATTGTAATAAATCAGCAAGAGTTCACGAAAACAGCCAATATTTGGGGCGTAAGCAATAATTCCTGCGGCACAAATACAAACAGGATTGTTCTATTTTTCAAAGAATAAAATTGGAAAGAATAGCGCGGTCATTTGGAGCGCGCTTCCAATTATAGCGGGAGGTGGATTTGAATTCGGCAGCGGCTCTTTCCACACCGCTTCCACCGACCTATGGGTTACCTACAAAGCATAAGCCTTGATATGGGCCCATCGGGCACTCCTGACTGCCCCATCCCGCTGAGGTTTATGATTAAGTCTTATGCTTATAAAGGTTTCGACGTCGTGCTATAAAAAAGAATCATCTCTGCTTCATCAACGGAAGCTCAAACAAAGTATTCCTCTTTATTTCCAGGAATGTCACAAACTTCACAGGCGCTTCTTCCTTGTTTGTATTTAATTCAGAAGCAAGGCTTACTGCATACTCTCCCCTGAAAAGCTTGATTTCCGCAATGCCGTTTGCATCTGCTTTTACAACTTTTTCAGGCTTTCCCTCAAAATCGCTCTTGTCCCAAATCCAGACTTCTGCGCCTGAAAGCGGATTGTAATCGCTTCCTGTCACAGTCACCTTAAGCGTCCCGCGCGGAAAATAGTACATTGAAATGAGCAATATAACGGCAAATAATGCAATCCCCCCTATTAACTGCCTCTTTCTCAAGCTGTCCATAGCACTAATACAATGATGAATCATTTAAATAAATTTGCTTTTCCTCAGCACTTATTCAATAATGGCTACTGCGAAACATTTTTAAACCACCTTAACATAATTATAGTATCAATTGGAGGTGCATTTATGGGACTTTTTTCAAAAAAGAAAGAACCTGAAGTCAAGACCGAACTACCGCCATTAAAGTTTCCAGAGCTTCCGCCGGAAGAGCATGAGCCCACTTCAGCAGAAACAGAAGCGCTAAAGCAGGCAGTTTCGCCGGTTTCAATGCCGCCTGTGTCAATGCCAAGAGAGGCATCCAGGTCTGAGCAAAGCGAGGAAAAGCCTTTGTTCGTTAAGGTTGAGAAATACAGGGAAGTAATGGTTACTCTTAATGAGCTTAAGAACAAGCTCAAGGATGCAGGCGACCTGCTTGTTGAGCTCAACAAGATCAAGGAGCAGGAAGAGAGAGAATTGTCTGCATGGCAGGATGACCTGAATGCCATCAAGGAAAAACTGATTAACATTGACAGGACGCTGTTTGAGCTTTAAGGTGCAAATAAATGGCGATAAAAAAGAAGCCCCGTGAAAAGCCGGATGAGAGCATCCACGTAAGGCTTGACAATCCAACGCTGATAAGGAAAGAGAACTTGTCGCTTGCGATTGACATAATCGGGCTTCTGAAGCGCTATTATGAATATCTTGAGATAAAGAAGCAGAAAGACGGGCTTATGAGGCTCCTGAGGGCTGACATTGCCGAAATCAAGAGGCTTACAAAGGAGCTTGTCGTCGAGGAGATGCCTGTTTCCATGAACAAGATTTTGTCTGCAGAGCAGAAAACAGAAGCCATTGCGCAGAAGGGAGAACTGCCTCCTTTGGAGCCCAAAGAGGAGAAGAAAAAAGAAGCGCCCAAACCTGCAAAGCCGCAGCTGCCAAAGCCTGCTTCAAAGCCAAAAGACAAGCTTGAGACAGAGCTTGAAGAGCTAAAGAACATGATTTCAAAGATGTAGCTCTTTTTTATTTTTTTTATCAAACCTGCTTCATCCAAAAAATATCAAACCAAAACGCTTATAAACCCCTCGATTTTCTATTTGCTCATGGCAGTTATTCAGGAGGCTATCATCAAGCTGAAAAGCTTCTTTGTTGAATGCGTGAGGGTTGTCCGCGTGACTAAAAAGCCGGACAAGCAGACATACCTGACAACAGTCAAGGTGTCTGCCATGGGCATGGCAATCATAGGGGCTGTGGGCTTTTTGCTTGCACTCATTGTCACACTTGCAGGGCTGATTTGAAATGGAAGAAGAACAACCGCACTTATTTGCATTGAAGACAACTGCAAACAGGGAAGACCAGGTAGTTGACTTTATACAGGCTCATGTAAAAAAGAGATGTCTTGATGTTTATTCTATCATAAAGCCGCACAAGATGAGGGGATACATATTTATCGAGGCAAAGGACAGGTCTGCCGCGATGGAAGCTTCAAACGGCGTGCCTTATGCAAAAGGGCTTCTTGACAAGGAAGTAAGATATGAGGAAGTTGAGCCCATGCTTGAGCAGGTTAAGGTGCAGATGAATGTCCAGATTAATGACATTGTTGAAATTATTTCCGGCCCGTTCAAGAGAGAGAAGGCAAAGGTCACGAGAATTGACCAGCAGAAAGAGGAAATCATTGTTGAGCTTTTGGAGGCAGCTGTCCCAATCCCTATTACTTTGAAGATGGACTCAGTTAAGGTTATCAGGCGTGAAGGCGAGATTAACGACGAGCCGAAAGAAGACGAGGATTAGTTCTTTTTGCTTTCTTGAGTTTATTAGTTTAATATTAATCCATCTACTTTAACAGCTCTGCTATTTCATTCCCCTTGCCTTTTTCTATCTCATCCAATGAAAGCCCCTCTAATTCGTGCGGAAAGACAAGCCATTTGTCTGTCTCGTGAATGTAGAAATCAGGCTTTATGCTTGTCTTGTTGTTTTGCGGCTTGAAATAAACGCTTGCAATCCTTATGTCGGAAGGCATGTTTGCCCTTGACTCCTCTCTCAGCTTTTTTATCAAAGCCTCGATTGTTTTTCCGCTGTCAAAAACATCATCTATTATTAAAAGCCTGTCTGAATTGTTCGCCCTATTTACAATGTAATCCAGGCCGTGAATCCTTACAATCTCATCAGCTTCCTCTATTCCCGTATATCTTGAGGTTCTTGTCGCAATGTGGTCTGCCTTAATGCCTTTTGTTTTCAAAAATTCCTGCACATAGCAGCCTACCGGAGTGCCTCCTCTCCATAATGCAACCATAAAGCTTGGCTTGAAGCCTGAGTCATAAACCTGCTTTGCAAGCCTGTAAGAATCAAGCTGAAGCTCATCTGCTGTTATGAAAAGCTTGTCTGCCATAAAGAAGGGATGTATGGCTTGCTTAAATATCTTTTTATTTGTTTTTCAAAGAATTCCACATCTGCCTTGTCATCTGCATTACAATCTCCACCTTGCCGTTGTCAATGTTAGGCCTTTCCATGACTTCCTCAAAGCCTAATTTGCCGTACAGCCTTAATGCGCCTGCATTTTCCTTGTAAAGCCCCAGATTGATTATGCTTATTTGCTTTCCAAACAGCTTTTGCTTTTCCTCAAATACGTAATCAAGAAGCATCTTCATTGCCTCTGAGCCGTACCCGCTTTTTGCCTCGCCTATCATAATAGCAACTTCAGGGCCGCCATTGTCATAATCCTCATAGCCATATCTTAAGCACACGTCTCCAATCATTGTATCATCGCTTTTCCTGAATATGCCCCATGTCATGTTGCCTTCGTCTTTTCTCCATTCTGCTATGACTTCCCTGACTTCTTCCAGTGTGTGGGGTTCGTTGCCTGTTCCTGTCAGGACGTGCTTTGCATTCAGAAGCTCCATGTATCTCTTGTAATACTTCTCCTCGTCAGGAATTCTCGCGAGGTATAACCTCTCTCCGGTAATTGTGTCCAGCGTGTCCATTGCGATAATAATGGTGCAAGCAGGTTAAAAAAGGTTTTGCAGGAGGCAGATTTGACGAGGGAAGGCAAAATTGCTTTTCGGAATTTTTGTAAACCTTTCAGAGTTTATTTGCCTGAACATAATGTTCCAAATGCAGGGTTGCTTCTTCATTTGTTTTGAATATATTTACATCATTCATTTTTATTCCCCCTATTTCTTCCTATAACCCCAGACTATTTAAAATCTTCTCTTTGTCAAACGCTTCCAAGTCCTTGTACTCCTGCCCCATACCGAGAAATAATATTGGCTTCTTTGTGACATAAGTGACTGAAATTGCTGTCCCGCCTTTCTCATCAATGTCTGCCTTTGCCAAAACAACAGCGTCTATGCCCACTGCCTGGTCAAAGCTCCTTATCTGCTCAATGCAGTCATTGCCTGCTATCATCTCGCCAATGTATATTTTTAAGTCAGGCTTTGCCACTCTTACTATCTTTTTCATCTCATCCATCAGGTTTGCATTGCTGTGCTGCCTTCCTGCAGTGTCTATAAGAACTACGTCAATATTTCTTGCCTTTGCCATTTCAACCGCGTCAAACGCTACTGCAGCCGGGTCTGCGCCGTAATCATGCTTTACAATCGGAACATTCAATCTCTTTGCATGCTCTTCCAATTGCTGGATTGCAGCGCTCCTCCATGTGTCTCCTGCTGCTAACACGCATTTCAAGCCAGTCTTCTGCAGCATGTAAGCCATCTTTGCAATTGTTGTTGTTTTCCCGCTTCCATTGGCGCCAAGGAAAGATACAATGTAAGGCTTTTTCCCTTTTGCCTCTTTCACAAAGTCAACTGCCTTGTAATCGTCAAAAAGCCCGCTGATGCTCTCCCTCAGGCTTTCCACAACAGCATCCTCCACCTTACCCCTTGTTATTGGCTTTTCAACCAAGTCATTCTTGAGGTCTGCCTTTATCTTTCCAATGACTTCAAATGCAACATTGTTTTCCAGCATTGCAAGCTCCAGCTCCCAGAACAATTCATCGAATCTTTCAGGAGAGATTTTGGTTGTTGTAATTGCCTGCTTTAGGCGCGAGAAGAATCCCTTTTTCTCCTCTTGTATTACTTCTTTCTTTGGAGCTTCGTGAATAACCTCTTTCTTAGGAGTTTCGTGAATAATTTCCTTCTTAGGCTCCTCTTTTTTTGGGATTTCGCGAATAGGCTCCTCGCGGGCAACCTTTTTCTTGATTTCTTTTACAGCTTCTTTCGGCTTTTCAAAATGCTTTTTTTCCTCAACAAAAGGCTGCCTTAATTCTGCTTTTTTCTCCTCTTTTCTCAGTGTTTCCTTTGGCTTTTCTATGCGGGTTTCTTTCGGCTTTTCAGGAATTATCTCAACAGGCGGAGGCGGCACTTCTATATCCTCAATCTCCTGCTCTGTAAATATCTCTTCAGGCTCTATATGCGGCGGAAGCGGAACCTCTATGGGCTCTTCCTTCTCAATGGCAGAGCTTATCCTGCTTACTGCCGCCTTTAGCTTTTCCTTAAGGAACTTGAACATTATTGTATTGCTTGAAAACAGAATATATAAACCTTATGTTAGCGGAGCTTTTTTACGATATCCCTTACAAAACTGCTTATGAAGTTATAGATAATGTATATATAATAGATTGCCCAGAATGCAATTAGCCCCACTATTATTGCAAGCAGTATCAGCAGGATTGTCCATAAGTCCATGCAGATTATCAGGGGTTTTTGGTATTTAAGCTTTCTGAGCTTTCAAAGCAGGCTTAGGTCTCCTAAAAAGCGCTTAACGCCTTTATAAAGTAACTAATGAGTAGTAACAAATAGAAAGGCTTATATAGGCGTAAAACAAGTTAATACTGGGGGTAAAATGATAAAACCTATTCAAAAAAAGCCATTGGAAAACAGCGCAGAAGAAAAGCGCAGGAACGAGGAAGATATATTAGCAGAGGGCTATTACTAAAGGTGAAAAATGAAGCCGCTATCAGACATGCTCAACGACTACTTTGCAGGCAGGGAATTATCCGAAGATGAATTAAAGGCGGTTCTTGCGTGCAGGGAAAGGTGCATTAAGCAGGCTGCGAGCCATTCGCTTACAAGCACAACGTCTTATGCAATGTCATTTGATGTGCAGATGCAGATGCTAAGGAAATATTTTGAAAATGCTGAAACTATCATAAGGGATTCAATAAATGGCAGGAAAGCAATCGAGCTTGGGCCCGGATGCAATCCGATGCACAAGTGGCTTCTTGAGAAGGGCGCTTCGGAATACACAGGCGTTGAGTTGTTTTATCCGCGGATATCGGAAAAAATGGTTGAAGGGGAAAATGCGAGAATTGCTGCCAATGATGCATTGTCATTTCTTGTTTCTCAGCCTGGCGAGTCAGCAATAGTTGCAAGCAGGGGTGTCCTTAACCAGGAAGTCATGCCTTCTTCGAATTATGCAAGGTTTCTGGCAAGGGAGATTTACAGGGTTACGCCCAAAGGCGGAATCACGATACATTCTATGGGCGTGTCCTCGCTTGATGCAAAGCGCTTCTTTAGGGAAGCAGGATTCAGGCCGCTTGATGAAAGGGATTACAATGCAGTATGGGTAAAGTAAGATTTTTCCATAATTTTCCATATTTCTACCAATATAGATAATTCTGCGACTTAGATGACAAATTGGCAGAATTATCTGATGGATAATTCGGTGGAATATATGACATCTTGAACCGAATTATCCATATCTAGAATATCTAGAATATCTTGGGATTAGGCTTAAATAGCGTTTTTCTTCTGGTTTTCCTGTAAGGTTTGCAGGGGTTTTGGAATTCCGGCTTTGCCGAAAGCGCAAGCCAGTATCCCGGAAAAATCCCCTGCAGGAGAACTAACAAATGGAAATGGACAAGAGGGAAATGCTCATAATATCTGCCCTGAGGCAGAACTGCAGGCAGAGCCTGACTGACATGAGCAAGGAGACAAGGATACCAATCTCGACAATACACGAGAGGATTAACTGCTATGACAAGACGCTGATAAAAAAGCACACTGCACTGATTGACTTTGCAAAGCTTGGATTCAACACAAGGGCGAAAGTGCTTATCAAGGTTGAGAAAGAGCAGAGAAAGAAGCTGCAGGATTTTCTTGAAGACTGCAAAAACGTCAACACCCTGCTGAAAGTGAACAACGGGTTTGATTTCCTTGCAGACATGGTTTTTCCGCACATAAAGGAAATGGAGGACTTTGTCGAGGGAATAGAGAAGAAGTTCAGGGTTTTGAACAAGGAAGTGTTTTATGTCATTGATGAGCTGAAGATGGAGGAGTTTCTTGCAGACCCTGCGCTTGTAATGATGGAGCAGAATGATTGAGGAAATAAACAGCTATTTTAAGGAGCGCTTTGGGGTTTCTGTTGCAGAAACAAAGCTGCATTCCCATTCAGAATCAGAATGGAAGCAGTTCTCTGAAAGCAATGGATTCAATGCAGACGGGGCTTATCTTGTAAGAGGCAGGGAGGCGCACGTGAATGCCGATTCAAGGTTTGCGGCGATAGACACATTTCACGAGTATTTCGGGCACGGGCTTTACACAGAGCATTCTGTTATTGGCAAAAAGCTTTATTCGCTTGAGCAGAAGCTGATGAATGAGGAGAAGGAGGCAGGCGTATCTTCAAGGGAAGAGCTGGGGAGATTCAGGGAGAATAGCGATACCTGCAGGGAAATAAGGGAATTCCAGGAAAAGACAATCGCACCTTACGAGGGCTTTGCAATGTGGATGGAATGGCACTTGTCGATGCTTACAGGAAAAATGCCGCTTTACGAAAAAAAGGAGGCTTGCAGGAGCGAAGGGGCAAGGCGCCTGACAAATGAATTCATTGAATTCTCAAGGCAAAACACTGACTATGCATTGCTGTATGCCAACGGCTTTCCAAAGCATTGCAATATGGCTGTTTTGAATGAAATTGCAAGGAATGTGTTCAGAAATGACTTGAATTCAATTGCTTTTGCATTGGTTTACGGCTCTCGCAAGCCTTATTCAGACATTGACCTGTTTATCGTGTCTGACAAGATTCCCTGCTTTTTCACAGGCTGGCTTGACGTGTATTCAGTGCCAAGAGAGAAATTCAGCGAACTGCTTTCAAAGCAGGACATATCAATAACAGACGCATTGTGCTCGGGGGAATTGATTTATGGGAATAATGCATCTTTTCAGAATGCAAAACATAAGGCGGTTTCTGCGCCTCCTTCCAAAGAGGCAATTGATTTTCATTTAAACCATGCCTGCAAAGCAAAAGAGCTTTCTGAAAAGTGCACGGATGCAAGGGAAAAAAGAAGCGCTGCAAGGTATGCTGTTTCTTACAGGCTGAATGCGATTGAAATGCAGAGAGGAAGAAAGCCGCTTACATTGAACACCTTAATGGAAAGGTATCCTGAGCAATTCAGGCCATTTGAAAAGCCTTATATAGAATAAATAACACTTAATTCACATGGAGCCAAGCCAAAGAAACGCGCTATACAGGGGCGCTGTTGAAAGGTACGCTCACGCGCCGCCTGAAAAGCCAAGAATGAGATTCCCGTGGGGAATTATAATAGCTCTTTTGATACTAATACTTGTTTATTATGTCGTGAACAAGTTCTTATTTTGAAGAAGCTTGCTGGCTTCTTGCGTTCTGCAGCTCTTCATCAACCACCGGCTTGAAAGGCGGTATCGGAGCAGGGCAAACCAATGACAAACCAATCTCTGCCGTCACTGTGCCAACCTTTGTCCTCGGCCTCCATGCTGTAGCCTGGAACTGAGTCCTGCCTTGCTCGTCGCGGTAATAATACCCATCTGTCGGGCATTCCGGAGACCAAACAATGCATTCAATCCTGCCGCCTTCTGCCCCTTCAGGAAGCTCAAATTCCATTATATCAAGAGAGCGCATGTCTAAGGCATTACTCCCTCCAACATGGGAAATCTGCCCGTCACGCGCTATATAATTGACAAAAAACTCGTACTGAATCCAAGACAATGCGCAATTGTTGTCTGCGGAAGGCCTGCATTTTAATCTCAGGTTTTCAGCGTAAGCATGCTCGCCCCTGTAATCATAAGGATAGTTCCTTGCTTTCATCGTAAAGCTGATATCCCTTACCCTTTCTGTGAATTTGGGTTCGATGCTCACAGCCCTTGTTGAATCATCAAGAAAATACGTGTCAAGGCAGTCCTCCTGTATGCATCCCAGTGAAGAAGCGATTCCTGCCGCGGCTAAAATTAAAGCGAGTTTTGTTGTCATTTTATCGTAAATACCCCTGAAAAAAGAGATATGCGGGTACTATATAAACCTATCTAAACTAAACAGAAATTTATCTCGAGGCGTCGCACTGCCTTTCTAATTCAAGCTTCTTTGCGATTGCGTTTGAGCTTTGGTCAAGGTTAAAAGCTTTTATAATCTCGTCAGCCAGGGCTTCTTCGATGTGCTTCTTTGTGTTGAATGATTTTGCGTATGAGCCCTGAACCATCATCTTCATTGCAAGGTCAACCCTTCTCTGGGGCGCGCACTCGACTGCTTTGGGGTATTTCGCCCCGCCGTACTCTATGGTTGTTATTTCCTCCCTCGGAGCGGCGTTCTCAATCGCCTTTACAAGAACCCCTACAGGGTTCTTTTTTACCCTTGATTCGATTATTGCAAGGCACTTCTCCATAATCTTGTACTTGCCCAATGCCTTGCCGCAGCAGTGGCCTGAGCTTGTCTTGTGCTTCTTGCCCTTGTGCCCTGGCACCATTATCTTGTTCATCATTCTTTCAACAACATTGCTTTTTGTCTTCCAGAACATAATGCCTATGTTTCTCCCGCCTGTCCTTGGTATGATAAGAGGATGGAGGTTTATGTAATCCTTCAATCCGGGGTCATCCGCCTTTATTGCTGAAGTGTCCCACTTGTTGAACAGCATTATCTTGCTCATCTTCTTCCCTTCTCTATCTTTCCTTTCCACAATGCGTAAAGGCTCTGGTCATTGACTTTTATTACCTGCCATCTGACGCAGGGAACATCGCCCTTTGCCCTTCCCATTTTTCCGCCGATGCACTCAATCACAACCTCGTCGTGCTCGTCGATGAACTTGATTGCGTTATAGCCGGGAACAAATGCAGTAACTTTCTTGCCGTTTTTTATTAACTGGCATCTCACGCACTTTCTCATTGCCGAGTTTGGCTGCTTTGCCTCTAATTGGACTTTCTCTAGAACTATTGCCTTTGCCTGTGAGCTTCCCCTTAACGGGTCTGCCTTTTTTCTTAATTGGAAAACTCTTCTTATGAACTTGCTGTCGCACTGCCTGCTGGCTTTCCTTCTCTTCTTAAGCTTGTTGCCTGCGTACATTCCTTTTGATTTGCTTCCCATTTTATCAGTATGAGGAGAAGCACGTTATTTATAAACGTTGCGGTGAGCCCGAAGGAGAAAGGTTTGGAACGCAAGTGAGAAAACGTTGCGGTAGGCATGAGTAAGAAGCATATGCCGTGATAGGGGTTATTCTTAATGTAGAAGTTATGGATATGCTGTTTAAAGGGTGAGGAGAGACGTTGTTAGTGTAGTGAGGGGCGGATGTGATTAATCTGCGTTCAGTCATAATTGTAAGAAAGAGAGAATAAGAGCTATAAGAACTATTGAGAATGAGCCAAGGAAAAGATACGCAGAGAAGGAGGTTTGGGGGATAAATGCTTAGTTCTTAGATTAACTCGCAGCCCAAAACCCTGCCCAGCCATTTCTACCGAAAGGCTTATATAGTAATTATACTATAAGATTATAGTAATATTACTATGAAACAGATAACTTACCGGATGTTGGATGCCCTTGGCAGAACCCTCGGCAGGCAGATTTCAATAAGCGAATTAGCCAGGGCAATAAGAAAACTCCGCGGCTCCGCATATTACAAGAACATTTACGATGAAACAAAATCCCTGCGAAAGCAGGGGATTATCACCATCAATGAATCAGGCAATTCATGCCTGCTCAGCCTAAACCCCTCCTGCAGCGGAATAGCAGACGTGATGGCGGAAGCAGAGATTATAAGAAAAAGAGAGCTGCTTGCCGGCCGTGAAAACAGGATGCTGCTGGCTGCTGACATTGAGGCTGAATTCAGGGCAGGGCACGCCATAAGCGCAATTGCCATGATAAACCCCGAGCAAAATTTCAGGCTTAACAGGGCTGAGCTGCTTTTTATCCTGCAAGAAACATGCGATTCCGATGAAAGAGAAGGCATCCTGCTGAAGGCAAGGGGGCTTGAAAAGAAGCACGGAACAATAATAGACTGCATTCTGCTTAATGAGCAGAAGCTCATTGAGATGCTCAGCAATGGCGAAGCAAACCCCTTGAAGGCGATGCTTATGGACAAGATTGCAATAAGCTCCCCCCAGGCATTCTGGGCTGTGCTGATGCAGGCGATGAAAGAAGGGAGGAGAATACTGCTGCAGGAATACATCAAGCCAAAGGAAGATGATTTGATGCATAACATGGCAAGGCTGGGATACAGGGAGATAGGGTGGAAGCCCGAAAAAGCAATGGATTATTCCATTGAGCCGCTGATAGCGGAAATACTCGCCAAGGGCAGCGCGAGAATGAATGAGGCCGTACCAATCCTTCTGGCAAAAAATCCTTTGGATTATTCACTCCTTATATTCCTTTGCAGGAGAACCCGCCTTGCGGGAAAGCTTCTCGGCATTCTTTCTGCAATGAAAAAGATTAAAAGCAGCAAAGAGCTGGAAATTGCAATAAGGATAATATACGGCATATACGGCGAGAAAGAAATAAAAGCTGATGAGAAAAGCATAAGGCAGAAAATGAGGCTGTACAGCGCATGGCAATAACAAAAATAGAGCTTCTTGAATTTTTGGAAGAGATTGATAAGATTATTGGGAAGGCTGTTACCTTAATTGCTGTAGGAGGCACTGCAATGACGCTGCTGGACCTGAAAGCTTCAACATTAGACATTGATTTTGACCTGAGCGCAGAAGACGTTGATGTATTCAGGAAAGTGGTAAAAAGCCTGCCTCCTGGGCCAAGAGTTGACATATTCACGAAGGCATGATATTTTCCCAGCAGCTGCCTGACGATTATCTTGAGAAATGCATTCCTGTAAAAGTGAAGTTTGCCCATATAAGGCTGCTTGCGCTGCATCCTATAGATATTGTAGTTACCAAGATTGGCAGGCTGAATGAAAGGGATGTGGAAGACATTAAATCGTGTGTTAATAAGTTCAGGCTTGCGAAGAAGGATGTTGAAAAGAGGGCTTTGCAGGTCGTGGATGTGGGGAGAGAGGAGAATTACAGGATTAATTTGAAGTATGCCTTGAAAGAGTTCTTTTGAAAGGCGGCGGGAGAGCGCCCCTGAACCTCCGTTATATTCCTATAGGAATATTTTTGTCAATAAATTATTTATATGCCCTTATGTTAGCTTTACTGTGGTTAAAATGTCAAAATACAATAAAATACGGACAAAATATGCAAGGAACAAGCTGAAGCAGGCGGGTCCGAAGGACAAGGATTACATAGATGCGCTGATACGGATAGAGGAATTTGCTGAAGGCAGGGTATACGGATTGTATAGCGGTTATGAAAGAGAGGCTCTTAAGAGCAGGTTCCCTGCTGAATGGAAAGCCGTTAACATGGAGATTCGCCCCAAGGCGTTTATTCAGGAGCTCGAGGAAGAGCGGAAAGAGGGAGAAAGGCTTGGCAAGGCTGTAAAAGAGATAGAACGGGAAGATCGACTTGAAGCGCAGGAACAGATGAGGGCGTGGAGGAAGGCGGTAAGGGAGCGCCCCTGAGCCCAAAAATATTATTTTAATTTATGGCTGTCCACTGCAGGCGCCCCTATAAAGCGCAGGAAATCCCATCTTCTGAAATCAAGCTTCTTTATCTTGAAATAAGCGCTTAAGAGCCCAATCTCCTTTTCCTGGGGCTTATGGAGGATTACAATGCAATGCGATTCTGTTATGCTCTTAAAATTCCTTAATATCTCATCATAAGAAGGGTATTCTATTACCTGCATATGTTCGTTCTCAGGATTTATATTGCCTGCTTTTACAAACAGTTTCCTGTCAGCTTCTCCAAGCAGAAAATCAAAAAAGTAGCCTGCATCATTTACAAGAATTGTCCTTTCCATTATTGGCAATTCTCCGAGCATTGCCTGTTTCACTTTTTTCTCCTTCTTGCCTCTTTAAGCCTGCGCGGCTTCCCGAATATCCGGCTTCCGTCCTTTCTTCTTCCAATCACATCCCTCTCTGTGAAATTTCTCAAGATTCTGCCCTCCTGCGCCATGCTCAGTTCCTGCTCCTCAAGCTTTTTTTGTAGCGCCTTTAATTCATCCGACAGCGCAGCACTTTCCCTTTCTATTTCTGCCACTTTCTCTTGCAGGCAGCATATCTTTTCGCCTATCTGTTTTATATTGTCAGCCATAGTTACCCCTTGATTAGTATAGCTTAAAACACTACTTTATAGTGCTATAAATGGTAAACTAAGGAAAAGAGGTTGGGATTATAAGAATGCCCTCTGGTTTTGCCGCGCTGCCCAAAGCCCTGGTTCAGCGCCCGCCCTTATAAGGCTCAATTTCATCCAGGATTATTCCTGTGCCAAGCACATCCCCTTCTTCACCAATCAATATCTCCCTTACTTCGAATCTTATGGCAAAAGAAACATCCCATCCTGCGCTCTCAAATTCCTTTTCAAATGCCTTTAATGCCTCGTGCATTGCTTTCATCATATCCGCCCTTACTTCTTCCATCATTTTTCAACAACCTCCCAATGCCCTCCCTTGTCAGGACCTATTCTTTTGAGTTTGTTTTGCAGCTTGAGCTTTTCTATATCTCTTTTAATTGTTTTGCCTGTAACTTTTAATAAATCAGCCAAAGCAGGTATTGAAATATGACTGTCTTTTTCCATATAGTTTAGGATTGCCTGCTTGCGTTTTTCAGGGACATTTTCAGGGACATTTTCAGGGACATTTTCTACCCCCTTTATGGCGTCTTTTTCAGTGTTTTTCTCCATCCTGTGAAACACAACCCTGAACCATCCTGTCTCGGTCCGAAAATCAACAGGAAGCAGATATTCAGCGCAAAGCTCCCTTATCCTCTTAATGCCTGAGCCCACCCTTTCAACAAGCTCAATGCGATACGCCAAATCCATAATCAAAGGATTCCTTGGAACACTAACACTCCCAAGCTCCTTTTCGTCAAACAAAAGCCTGCCTGGATTTGATATTTCAACCCTGTCTATGAATATGTCAACCTGCACGTGCCCCAAGGAAAAATAATCCCTGTGCACCATTGCATTGACCAAAGCCTCCCTTAAGGCATCTTCAGGCAGCTCAAGCCTGCTTGTCCTTTTCCCGCCTTTTATGATGAAATTGGTGTTAAGCTTTGAAAGCACATAGCTAAAGGCAGCATTGAAATTAGACAGGAAATCATCTGGAAATTCCTTCATGTCAATGATATCCACCCTTTCGCTGCCCTTAAAAAGCGCGCAGATGATAACAGAGTTCATAAGGTATCTCTTTACATTGCTGCTGAAAAACAGTACGCCTGCATTGTTAATCTTGCCTTCAACAGAAAGATTAAGGTTTTTAAGCAGATGCTCAAGGGGCAAACCCGAAGGAATTTTTGCCTTTTCAAGGAATTTCCCGAATTTAGAATTGTCAAAATCAGCCCTGTCAAAATCAGGGCTTGCCTTCCTGTCAAAGAACAGCTGGTTTTCCTTCTGGAAAAATTCCCTTATCTCATCCCTGCTGAGCTGCTGCGAATTCGCGCCTATCCTGATGTAGAAATGCCCTCCTGCCGCATATGGCTTCTGCTTCCCCTCAGGCACGTGTATTACTGCAAGGTTGTCTATCTGCTCTATATTCACTTCCAATGGCGGGTCAAGGTTCCTTGCAGTGTCCTGAATCCTTGAAAAGCCGTCATTGCCAAGGCTAATGCCTATAATCTCCCCCTTATCATTCACTCCAAGAATGATTCTTCCGCCTGAGGAGTTTGCAAAGGCGCAGATTGCCTTGCTCAAGTCGCCTGTAATCCTTTCCTTGAGCTCAAGAGTATAGCCCTCGCCGCTTTTTATCAGTTCAACAGCCTCTTCTTTGTTCATGAGTTTTGGTTTATAGCTTGTGTTCATAAACTCTTCGCCTGAAAAACGTGCGTTTTTCCGGCATACCCAGAAAATTCCCGCAGCGAATCTGAAAATTCAGGACAAAAATAAGAGATTCAGGCAGAAATTTCCGGACTTGCCGAAAGGGAATTTTTGAGTCCGTCGTCAAATCTGCCAGCACGAAAAGCAAAGCTTTTCGGGCATCTGCAAAGCCTGCGGGCTTTGCCAATAAAACATGAACGCATTGCGTTCATCTGCCTTCCCCGCAACCTTTATATCCCTCCACTTCCTCTAAACAACCATGACCTCCATCACACTCTACGGCGGCGTCAATGAAATAGGCGGAAATAAAATCCTCTTGGAAGACAAGGGCGTAAAGCTCTTCTTTGACTTTGGGCAGTCTTTCAGCTTTGGAAACGACTACTGCTACGGCTATCTTCAGCCGAGAAGCAGGATAGGATTGCTGGACTATTTTGAGTTCAACATGCTTCCCAAGATAAAGGGAATATACAGCAGCGAAGAGCTCTCGGCGTGCTCAGGCTTTCCGTACACAAGCCCGAAAATCCACGGAGTTTTCATATCCCACTGCCATTCTGACCATATCAACCATATCAAGTTCTTAGACCCCAAAATCCCGATACACGTTGGCCACGGAACAAAGACAATAATGGACATCAGCGAAGTAACAAGCGCATTTGCCGACTACGGCGAAGAGCATAACTACCGGCTTTTCAAGTCAGGGGACAAAGTAAAAGTAAAGCACATAGTTGTAGAGCCAATCCACGTTGACCATTCAATTCCCGGCGCCTACGGCTTCATAATACACACTTCAAAAGGGAATATCATCTACACAGGCGACTTAAGGCTTCACGGCCCGAAGGGCGACATGACAAAAGAGTTCATCAAGAGGGCAAAGGAAGCGAATCCCGTTGCAATGCTTTCAGAAGGCACAAGAGTCACAGAGCATGACCCTGAGGCATCAAACACAAGCGAGGCATTGGTTGAGTCAGAGGCAAAGAAGATAATAAGCAATGCAGAGCACATGGTGCTTGCAGACACTGCAATAAGGAACATTGACAGGCTGATGGCTTTTTACAATGCGGCTGTCAAAAACGACAAGTTCTTTGTGATTGACACGAAAATGGCTTACACCCTTGACATGCTGAAAGACAAGATTGACTTGCCAAATGTCATTAAGGGCAAGCACATAAAGGTGTATTTCAGGCAGATGAAGAGCTGCACTTATATTGAAAAAGACTATCCGCTTTGGGAAAGGCCTTACATGCAGAACATGGTGAATGCAAAATGGGTGCACCGGAACCAGGATGATGTCGTAATGGCTTTCAACATCTATAAGCTGTTTGAGCTTGTTTCAATACGCCCGAAGAAAAATTCTGATTACATCTATTCAATGTCAGAGCACTTCCTTGAAGGGCCTGACAATGCAGAGGCTTTGGGAGTAAGAAAGAACTGGATGGAACACTTCAAGTTCAAAATGCCGGAAAAGAACTACGCTGAAATTGACAATAAAGACGGGACAAAAGAGCCAGTGCCAATACACAAGCTGCACGCCTCAGGCCACATGCCTAAGGAGGATGTTATGAATATGATAAGAACAATTAATCCAGATATGGTAATCCCGATACACACGCAGAATCCCAAGTCCTTCGGTCAGTTTCATAAAAGAGTAGTGCTGCCTGAGATTGAGAAGGAGATAAAAATAAGGTAGTCTCGTAAGAGATTTTAGAATATTGCATAATGAAATAAAACATCAATTTCACGGCGGCAGCCCTGCCTTTTCGAAACAGAAACCCTTAAATATATGTCGTTACCACCATAATACTATGGTGGTATTAACATGAGGAACAAGGACGCAGTAATCATAAAATATCTTATAGAAAATAAGAGCAAAGAGCTGAATATTCTCAGTATATCCAAGGAATTAAGAATGGACTACAAGAATATTTATTCCATTGTAAAGAGGCTTGAAAAGGAATCTCTTGTCAGGCTGGAATCTTTCGGGCAATCCAGCAGGGTTAAGCTAATCTTCCGGATGCACCCGCTTATTTTTGAGGCTGAATACCAGAGAAGGAAAGAGCTGCTAAAAGACAAGAATCTGGCGGTAATGCTTAATGACTTTAAAAACTCAATAAAATCAAAATGCTATGTATTTCTTGTTTTTGGCTCTTATGCAAAGAAAACACAAACAAAGAATTCGGATATTGACTTAATGTTCATTGTCCCGGACGGAAAGGAGGAATTATTTGAAAAAGAAGTTCATAGAATAGCAAGCTCATTGCCCCTGCCCATACATTATTTGGTATTTTCCGAGAAGCAATTTGTAGAGATGAGATATGCCAAAGAATCCAATGTCGGGCAGGAAGCTTTAAAAAACAACATTGTTTTATACGGCATAGAAACATATTACGAGATGATACAATGATCGACAAGGAAAGAATAAAAGAAGCCAAACAGAGTTTTGCCCAATATCTGCGGGAAGGGCTTATTAAGAAACAAACGAACGAAACTGCAAAGGCAATGTACATAAAAAATGCGGATTTGTCCTTAAAGCTTGCAGAAGAATGCATGAACAGCAGCTTAAAGCCTTATATCTGGGTTGTTGTCATATCCTATTATTCCATGTTTTACATTGCAAATGCTGTTCTGCTTGAGCTCGGCTATAAAACAGGTGATAAGGTGGTGCATAAAGTCACCAATGACGCCTTGATTGTCCTTGTAATGGACAAGCTAAAGAAAGGCATGCTGGAAGAATATGAAACTGCAAAAGAGGATGCCTTGGAGATTGCTTCAGTCAAGTCAGACGAGATTATTGCGCTTTACGGCTTGGAATTGGACAAAAGGTCAAGGTTTCAGTATAACATGACTGAATCCATACAAGAACAGAAGGCAAATACTTCGCTAAAAAGGGCAAGGCAGTTCATGCTTGAGATGAAGAAGTTGCTATTATTCAAAAAGTAAATTTATTCTTTGATTTCACGGCGGCAGCCCTGCCTTCTTGGCTCATCCTTCCCGCCTCTTTTTTGACGATAGCAACATTTATATACCACCTCTCTTACTTTATCCTACGTAGAGAGAAGGAAGAAGGAGATATCTTCTATGGCGGTTAAGGCAATGGCTCCCTCAATGAGGGAAAAGAAAAGGTACATTGCGTTCGAGGCTGTGGCTGAAAAGCCCTTGCCGAGGGATGCAGTGATAAGGGAAATAAGGGAAAGCATGTCTCAGCTAATCGGAACTCTGGGCATGGCAAAGGCAGGACTGATATTTCTTCCTGACTGGGAAAATAACAAGGGAGTTTTAAGAATAAGCCACAAATACACTGACATTGCCAAGTCAGCAATCGCATTGGTAAAGCAGATAAATGGCAATAACGCCATAATAAAGAGCGTTAATGTGTCAGGAATACTGAAAAAATCAAGAAATAAAATCGGAGGTAGGTAATATGCAAGACATGAGCCATCAGGCAATGGGATATGACAGGGCGAGCACCATGTTCAGCCCGGACGGAAGGCTGCTTCAGGTAGAGTACGCAAGGGGCTCTGTAAAGCTTGGAGCAACTACGATAGGAATGGTCTGCAAGGACGGGGTTTTATTGGTTGCAGACAAGAGGGTAACTGACAAGTTAATAGTCGCAGACTCAGTTGAAAAGATTTTCCAGGTTGACGAGCACATTGGCGCGGCTGCAACAGGCTGCACAATGGATGGAAGGGTATTAATAGAAAGGGCAAGGGTTATTGCCCAGCAGCACATGGTTACTTACGGAGTTCCGATAGACACTCTGGACTTAGTGAAGGAAATCTGCGACATCAAGCAGTTTTACACCCAGTACGGCGGAGCAAGGCCTTTCGGGGTTTCAATACTGTTTGTAGGCGTGGATGACAACCCTACATTATATGTTACAGACCCGATGGGCGTTTACTTTGAATACAAGGCAACTGCAGTGGGAGAGGCAGAGGATGAAATAAAGGCAATGCTCAATAAGGAATTCAGGGAAACCATGTCAATTGAGGACGGGGTCAAGCTTGCGGTAAGCGCTTTCAAGAAAGTGCTTGGCAAGGACTTTGACTTAAGAAGGATAGACGCGGCTTTCATAAAGGCCGATGAAAAAAAGTTCACAAGAGTGGACAAGCGAAAACTAAAGCTTTAATGGTGCGTAAAATGGCTATTTTATGCACTAAAGAAAGCCGAAGCTTTCTTGTGACAGGAGACGAAAAATGGGAAAATTATTGGTAGAGGAAAAATCTATCGTTGTTCCCGGCGACTTCCTTGCGGATGGGATGGATTATCTCCCTGCAGGCGGCGCATTCAGGGAAAACGACAAGGTCATAAGCTCGCAGGTGGGGGTTGTTGAAATCAACGGCAGGCTTGTAAAAGTCATACCCCTTGCAGGCGCTTATGTGCCTAAGAGAGACGACGTGGTAATCGGAAAAGTTTCCGATGTAAGCTACTCAAACTGGTTTGTTGACGTTGGGTATGCATTTGACGCTGTAATGTCGCTGAAAGACGGCACCACAGATTTTATAGAAAGAGGAGCCGAGCTGAGCGAATACTACGGCATAGGCGACTTTGTGGTTGCAAGGGTTTCAAATGTTACAAAGTCAAAGATGATAGACATCTCAATGAAAGGGCCGGGCTTGAGAAAGCTTATCGGCGGAAAGGTAATACAGATTTGCGCCATAAAAGTGCCAAGAGTAATCGGAAAGCAGGGCAGCATGGTTGGCATGATAAAGGATGCGACAGGCTGCCAGATTATAGTCGGGCAGAACGGAAGAATATGGGTTTCAGGAAAAAATCCGGAAGATGAGCTTCTTGCAACGCAGGCAATTGAGCTGATTGAGGCAAAAGCCCACATATCAGGATTGACTGAAGTTGTGAAAGAGTTCCTTGGCAAGAACAAGGGGGGAAACTAAAATGGCTTACACAAGAACTGACAGGGCATTGAACGGGCTAAGGCCGATGGAAGCAAAGGTTGGCGTGATAAAAAACGCAAGAGGCTCTGCAATGTTCAAGATAGGAAAGACAATAGCTTATGCAGCTGTTTACGGGCCAAGGGAGATGCACCCGAAATTCATGCAGAATGTTGAGAAAGGCACTTTAAGGTGCAATTACAACATGATGGCATTCTCAGGCTCAGGCAACAGGGTAAGGCCCGGGCCGAACAGGAGAAGCAGGGAAATTGGGCTGGTTACTCAAAACGCCTTGGCTCCTGTTTTGGACTTGACTGAATATCCAAAGACAGTGGTTGATGTTTATATCGAGCTTTTGCAGACTGATGCAGGAACAAGGTGCGCGGGAATTTGCGCAGCTTCATTGGCCCTTGCTGACGCAGGCTTTAAGATGAAGGACCTGGTTTGCGCTGTCTCATGCGGAGTGGTTGGCGGAACGCCTGTTGTTGATTTGGATTATTCAGAGGAATCATATGACGAGGGATCTGTTGACATCCCGATTGCAATGATACCAAGGACAGGAGAGATAACACTGATGCAGCTTGACGGAGTTTTAACAAGGGAGCAGCTTGAAAAGGCTGTGCTGCTTGCAAGAGACGGCATACAGAAGATATACGAAGTGCAGAAAACTGCATTGAGGGCGAAGTTTGCAAATGGCAAGATTGGCCTGGAGGGGGAGTAAAAATGGTTCCAAAAAGTTACATACAAGCACTTGCAAAAAAGAATGCAAGGCATGACGGAAGAAGGTTTGACGAGTTCAGGCAGCCTATTCTTGTTGAGTACGGAATTTCAGCAAAGTCAGCTGAAGGCTCTGCAAGAGTCACAATGGGAGACACTGTTGTTGTTGCCGGAGTAAAGCTGGAGTTTGGGCAGCCATACCCTGACACGCCTGACGAGGGAAGCATAATGATAAGCGCAGAAATGCTGCCTTTGTCATCTCCTGAATATGAAGGCGGGCCTCCCGGGATTGAGGCGATTGAGCTTGCAAGAGTTGTTGACAGGGGAATCAGAGAGTCAAAAGCCCTTGACTTCAAGAAGCTTTGTGTAAAATCAGGCGAGAAGATGTGGATAGTCATGATTGACATCTACCCGATAAACGCTTCCGGAAACCTGTTTGACGCGTCTGCCCTGGCTGCTTTGGCTGCATTGAGGAATGCGCGCTTTCCAAAGGTGGAAGATGACAAGGTTGTTTACAAGGCCCTTACTGACGAGCCCCTGCCATTGTCATTCATGCCTGTAAGCTGCACAGTCCATAAGATTGGGGACAAGTTCTTGGTTGACCCGACAAGGGACGAGGAGCTTGCTGCTGATGCAAGGCTGACTGTCGCCTTTACTGAAAAAGGCGAGATATGCGCAATGCAGAAGGGCGGGGAAAAGCCCCTGACTCATACAGAGGTATTTGCCATGGTGGATTTGGCTGCCGCAAAGGCAGGCGAGCTAAGGAAATGTTTATAAAGGGATTGGTTTATCCATTTGAACAATGATGAAGCTCACCAAGTACGAAAGGGCAAGACTGATTGGCGCAAGGGCGTTGCAGCTTGCAATGGGCGCTCCTTTGCTTTTGAAGCTGAAGGAAGCAGAGCTTGAGAAGCTGCATTACAGGCCTGTCTCAATAGCAAAGTACGAGCTTGAAAAGGACGTCCTGCCGATAACAATCAAGAGACCTTTGCCTGTAAAGGTAGAGACAGAGCAGAAGGAAGCAGTAAAGGCTGCTTAATTTTTTTATTTTTTTAAGAAATTGCTTATGATTAATTCAAGCTTCCCTTGAATTCCTCGGTAAGCCCGTAGACTTTCGGCCTTCTATTATTCACTATGAACGTAACCTGTTTCTCGGCAAGGCTGCTCAGCTGCTTTCCAATGCTTCCCTCTGTGGTGTTCAGGATTTCAGCCAATTGCTTTGCAGTCCTGTTGCCTTCCAATAATAGAATAACCATCCTCTTCTGCATTGGGCTGAAGCCTTCAAGCTTCTTGTCGCTGATAGGCATCAGGTTGTCAGGCAATTTGATTTCATCAGGCCTTTGCAAGTCTAACAATTGGTTTGCCTTTTTCTTTGTAAGAATGCTTCTTGCAGTGTCAATATTAATGTTGCCTGGCTCTAAGTTGATACACAATTGTTCGCAGTTTTCCAATATCTTTCTTGGATTGTTTCTTGCATCATCAACTAACAAAGAAACAACTTCGTCAGAGAAAGGATTCTTCCCCTCTGTCCTCATTTCAATAAGCTGCTTTGCCTCTTCAAGCCCCATTCCGGAAAGGCGTATGATTCTTCCTCCAACCCTGTTGGTGAAGCTCTCGGGATAATCCATCTTGTTTCCAATCTGAGCAATTGCAACGCTTTTCAGGACATTTCCGTCCCACAATGCCTTCATGTCCTTTACAAAAGGCTCGTCGCAGTGGTGCGCTTCGTCAAGCATAAGGACTCTTTTCCTGATTAACGGCTTTCCAACGTGCTTTTTCAAGCTGAATTCCTCGCTCATGCTTTCAGCGTTAAGGTAAATCCCTTTTTGAAGAAATCCCATCTGCCTTTTCAGCCATTTTAACAATGATGTTTTGCCTGCGCCAGGCTCGCCAACCACAATGCACATGTCGCCTGCGGAAACATAATTAAGCAAAAGCTCCCTCTCTTTCTCAAAGCCAACCAGCTCAGTGCTCCATTTGACTGAAAACGGATTGTTATTCCAGCCGTAGTGCTTATACCACATTCTATCCTCTTTTTAATAATGCCTCTAAGATGGATAAATAACGCTGATTAATAAATATATCGCTTAGGAAAGAAATGCCCGCGGCCGAAATCACTCCCGACCGCAGGCACCTAATGGGCCCCACGGGATTTGAACCCGCGACCACTGGTTGTCCTAAGCGTATGTACCAGTGCTAGCCATATAAGACCAGTGCTCTAATTGCCCGAATTTTAAATTCTCCAGGCTGAGCTAAGGGCCCAATCTTATCGCTGATAGAAAGGAATAAGGCAGATATTTAAATGTTTTGATGGGCTTAAGCATAACTTTATATAGAAATATTTGTTATAATACTAGCATGAACTGCAAGAGGTGCAACAATAACTCTGAGAAAGGGGACTTGTTCTGCAGGAAATGCGGGGAAGAGCTGCCTGCTGATGAGACTTTCCAGTGCGATTGCGGAGCTGAAGTGAGGAATGAGGACAGGTTCTGCCATAACTGCGGCGCAATGTTTTCAGCAGGACAGTGCAGCAATTGCAATGCTGATTTGGCTCCAAACGCAAAATACTGCCATGAGTGCGGCACAAAGGCGGAAGAAACATCTGAGCAGCCTTCAGAGCCTGCTCCTGAAACTCCTTCTTACAGCGAGCCTTCTTATTCACCTGATGCGTATACGCCTGAGAAAGAGGCGCCTGCTGACATTGAAGTGTACGATGATTTTGGCAATGTGAGAAAGGTATCACAATTCAAGGAAGAGCCGCCAAAGAAGCCGAATTACAGGATGACAGGCGACGGGTATTTTGAGCCTTAGGCAATCAAATAATTAGCAGTAGCTTTCTTAATCTTAACCTTAACTCTCTGCCCTAATTCAAGCTTGCCTTTCACTACAACTAAAACATAGGAATCAGTCCTCCCCAGGCAGGCATTGTTTTTCCTTTTCTCATCAATCAAGATAAACATTTCCTTCCCAACTGCCTTTTTCTTCTCCTCCAAGGCGTTCTTCCTGAACACTTTCAGCATTCTGCTGCACCTTTCGCTTAAAACCTCGCTTCTTAATTGCTTCATAGAACCTGCTTTTGTGAAAGGCATTTGCCAATACCTGTTTAAATTCAATACAGGAGGCTTTACCTTCTCAATTAGTTTTACTGACTCAAGAAAATCCTTTTCAGTTTCAGAAGGAAAGCCGACAATCATGTCAGTTGATATTGTGATATCAGGCACATTCTTCTGAATCTCTTTAACAGTTGAAGAAAACTCGTCTGCCGTGTATTTTCTGTTCATTTCCTTAAGCACCTTGTTGCTTCCCGACTGTATTGGAATATGAAGAAACCTGAACATTTTCTCATTTTTAAAAATCCCAACAAGCTCTTTTGAATATTTCTTTACAAACTGCGGATTAGCCATTCCCAGCCGCACTTTAAAATCCCCTTTTACTTCAAGAACTTTTGCAAGCAATGAAGGCAAATCGCTTCCAATGTCCATTCCATAGCAGCCTGTGTCCTGCGCAGTAATCCATATCTCCCTGCAGCCCTCTTTTACAGCAGTTTCTGTTTCTTTCACAATATCTTCAATTGGATAAGAAATTAATTCACCCTTAATCGCTTTTACAGCGCAATAAGAGCAGTTTCCAAGGCAGCCTGCGCTTATCGGTATTATGCCTATTGCCTTGTTCTTCCTTATTCTCGGCGCACATAATTTTTTCCCTTCCTTTTTCTCAATAATCTCAACACTTTCTCCTTTCAAAAGCCCCTCAACAGCGCTGCAAACCAGTGCAATATTGTGCGTGCTCACGATTGAGGCTGAAGGAAACTCTTTCCTTATCTTTGGAAGCTGGTATGAAGGAATGCAGCCTGCAAAAACCAGCTTTCCTTTTGATTTTCTTGCGGCATTCATTCCCTTGTTAAAGCTAGGCCCTTTTACATTGCAGATGCTTATGATTGCAATATCCCCATCTGAATCAACAATATCATGCCCTGCTTCTTTCAAAAGCCCGGCCATTATCTCTGACTCGGCAATATTATTGCTGCATCCGAATGCAATAAGCTTTGCTTTTGCCATATACGGCTTTTAAGAATCAAGGGGGTTTAAATTACTTTTGTAATTTCTCGCGGGGCTTTTCCATGGCTAATTCCAGGATTTTATTGAGCAAATCAGCATAGTTCATGCCTTTTTCAGCAGAGGCCTTCACAAAGTCAGATTCCCCTGCAATGTAGCAGTTGGGGTTTGTGTCTATCACATAAACATTGTTGTCCTTGTCAACCCTCACGTCAACAGAGGCATATCCCCTGCATCCGAGTGCCTTGAAAGCAGCCCTTGCAGTGCCTTCAATTTTCTTTTTTAATTTTGGCTCTACCTCTTTTGCAATCACTGAGTCTGTGTTCTTGAAAACATTGCTGTTCTTGCTCCACTTTGCCTTGTAGCTCAGGATTTTAGGCAGGTGCTCGTCGTACGTGCTGTAATCAATCTCAAGCATTGGCATTGCCTCGGGATTCTCGTTTCCGAGAATAGGAATGCAGAATTCCCTTCCCTCGATGTATCTCTCCACAACAACAGGGCACTTGCATTCATCTATGACTGATTTTATCCTTTTTCTCAATTTTTCCTCGCTGTCAACAACATTCTCAACTTCAATGCCGCAGCTTGCGTGCCCTATTGCCGGCTTGATTATTACCTGCGAGTTCAGCGCAATCCCCACTTTCTCATCGCCTGTTTCAAAAACCTGGAAATCAGGGGTAAGGATTCCATTTTCCATCAGCTTTTCCTTTATTTTTAGCTTGCTTATTGTTAAGTCTATCACTTCTGCTGTGTTTCCTGTAAAAGGGATTTTTGCAGTCGCAAGAATATTCGGGACAATTGCCTCGTCATGTATGTCCTCAAACCCGTCGCACAGGTTGAATGCAACATCATAGCCGTCAAGCTGCAGGGGCTTTGCCTTGTCAAACAGCATCGCGGCTGTCTCGTGCCCTGTCTTCTTGATTTCAGAAATAATCAGCTTGTCAACAGGCCAGAACCTTTCTTCCACAGTTTCATTGTTGAATCTTGGTGAGCATAATACAAGCACATTCATTTTTTTTTCCGTCGTCAAATTTTATTGCTAAATTTGCCTCTCTTTTTCTATGATTTATAATGAATCTTTCTATATAAACATTTCTTTTTTCATAATTTTTGAAAAAACTTTGTTTTGAATGAAATTACTTGCTGAATCTGCAGATTCTGTTTTCAGTTTTCTCCTTTATCCCCTTTTGGAAATTCAAAAGCAGAAAGCTCATCTTCAGGAAACTGCATTCTCTTGCTTATTGCCTCCCTGTATGCAGATGTATCAGGCATTTCTTCGCTTGAAGCACCGCTTATCATCTGCCTTGCGTGTATTCTTGCGGCATCAAGGCATATTTCCTCAATATCTCTTCCTGACATTTTCTTTGACATCTTTGCAAGCCAGCCAGACTCTTCGCCAATGTGCCCTGCATAGTGCCTGAATATTTCCGCCCTTTCTTTTTCGCTAGGGAGCCTGAATTCTATCACGTTATTTCCAAAGCGGCTTATCAGCGCAGCGTCCAAATCTTCCTTCTTGTTTGTTGCGCCTATTATCATCGTGTTGTCTTTTGATGAAAATCCCTGTATGTGCCTGAGCAATACAGAAAGAAGCCTTCTTGTTGCTTCGTGCATGTTCTTGTTTCTTCCTGTTGCAAGCGAATCTATTTCATCAAGAAATACCATGCATCTTTCAAATTCAGAAGACCATGCGAATATTGAGCCCAGTATTTTTTCAGACTCGCCGTACCAACAGCTCATGACTGATTCTATGGGGATATAAACAAGATTTGTTCCTGTTTCATATGCAATCACTTTTGCCATAGTCGTCTTTCCTGTTCCGGGCGGCCCTGAAAACAGAACCGCCTTTGGCAAGAGATTCCTGAGCCCTGTCCTTTCTTCAAGCCCCTTGTAAACTTCGGGATGCTTGAACGGAAGAATAACTGCGTCCTCAACAAGCTGTTTTACATCTTCATACCCAACTATTGAGCTGAAATTATATTTTTGATTTGGCTTGTAAAGAACCGCGCCAAGCTTCTCAAGGGCTTTTTCAGGAGCCATCTTTTCCTTTACTTTTTCAGGCATAGCCATCTTTTCTATGATTTTGAGCATCGCCTGCAGGTCTATGTCACTGAAATCTCTTATTTTTGAGAACACTATTTTGTCATTTAATTCCTCGCGATACCTATTTTCAGGCATTAATGTTACTGAAAAATATTTGTCTTTCTGCTCTTCTGCTTTTTCGCCGTATCCATACTTATTTCCCACTATAACGCTGTATCCCCATCCGCAGTCTATAGCCACATTTTGTTTGTAAACACTGGTCATTATGTCTGCAATATTTGTAAGAAATGCCCTGCCTGCCGCAGCATAAAATATAATCTTTATGTCTCCATCTTCATATTTAAATTCGGGCTTTGAAACAGCAAGTGTTTCTGCTTTTGTTGTCTTGACTATTTCTTCAAGGCAGTTGTTCACAGCCATTTTTACTTTTTCAAATTCCATTTTTTCCTCCGTTATCTTATTATTCAGGCAATTGGAAAGAATCGTCAGGGCCTTCTGTCGGCGGCTCAAGCATCTTTGTGACTGCGTCAACCTGGTCTGAAGGAATCTGGTATCCTGCAACCCTTCGCTCCAAAGCGTCTACCTGCAGCCCTGCGATTGATGCTGTGGAAGCAAGGACAATTGCTGTCTGCGGAATTTCTGCCATTGATGCCCTATCTGTTCCAGCATGCGTGATAGGATAACCATTTCTTTTTTCTTCTTCTTTTGTAGGCGTCCTTACTTCTATTTCTTTTGCCATATACCCCCTAAACATGATTTTTTAACTCATTTTAGGATATTCCACCCATATATAAACCTTTTGCTATAATGACATTTAGAAAGTAGTTACAACATTCAGCATTAAATTTCCCATGACTTTTCCTGCAATTCCATGGCAACAGCCTGTTCTGCATCCTCTTTTTTTATTGTCTTCCTGCCGTGCGAGACTGCCTCTTCCCTTGCCCTGCGTATAAGCTTCCCTGCAGATGATTCAAGGGCAGTTTCCAGCACGTCCAGCGCGCCGGGGCTGACTCTTTCTTTCCCATCTTCCTTAAACTCCCTAAGAAGCCCGGATATGTTAATTAATGCATTAACCTTTTTTGCCATTTTTATAACCTTTTACTAATGTATTAATACAAACATTTTCTTGAATTTTACGCCCATATTAAGCAAAAGCCTTTCAAATATATTCTCTTCGCTGACAGGCACTGCAAACACTTGGTTGGCAAGCCAATAGCCCCCTTTTTGCTCCACCAGCCCCTTTTCACCTGCCTTTCCCCTTAAGGCGTTTACAGCCATTACTTTTGCCGACGGAGCCATGCCTTTCAGCTCATAAGCAAACATTGCTTTGGCAATAAACCTGTAATCCTCGCAGAAAGGCCTGTTTTTTTTAAGGCTGTATCCTTCCCTGAGCAATGTGTTGACAAGGGAGGGCGGGTTAAGGACAAAATCTTCCGGCTTCAAGCGGCTTATGTGAAATCCGCCAATGCTGTATTTTGTGTCTTTTCCGGAAATAACAGCTATGTCAATATCATTCGGCTCAGCCTTTCCTTTTGCAAATGAGCCGAATAGGATAATGTCATAAACATCCTTGTCTTTAAGGACATTTTTCAGCTTATTTCTTATTAAAGGCAAGCTGTTTAAGCTCATAAGCATACTCCCTCATTTTTAGCGCCTGCATTTTGTCCATGCGCAGGTTATACGATTTTGTGTAATCTTCAAAAAGCCCGGAAACCTTGCTATAGATATCCTTGAAGTGGCTTCTTAGTATGGAAAACCTTTCATTATGATTTTTTGGCAGGATTCTCATATCTTTATATATAAGATAATCGCAGATTATCGCAACTGCCTTGAAAAAATCCGACACCGCGGCATTATACCTCTTTTTTTTGAGGTTGTCTTCGCCGGACTGCATGAATTCCTCCGCATTTATCCTGAGCTCTTCCATTAATATATTAATAATTAATGCCCTTTTTATAGTTTTCGGTTAATGCATTAATTACAGCCCTGCTTTTTTTCTGCTTTTGCATTCAATAACCTTTTTATACGCAAAATGCGTCATATTACCTGAAAAAGATGGTGCCTTTAACAGCAAATGCAAGGATTGTCCTGGAAGCAAGATACCTGAAAAAGGACAATAAGGGAAAGATAATTGAAACGCCTGAGCAGATGTTTAAGCGCGTTGCAAAAGCTGTATCACTTCCAGACAGGAGATACAGGCAGAATCCGAAAAAAGCGGAAAAAGAGTTCTATGAATTGATGTCAGGGCTGAAATTCCTCCCTAATTCTCCCACTCTTATGAACGCAGGGACTGAAAAGCAGATGCTGTCAGCTTGTTTCGTCCTTCCTGTCGAGGATTCTTTGGAATCAATATTTACAACACTAAAGAACATGGCCCTTATAGAGCAGGTTGGAGGGGGAGTCGGGTTTAACTTCTCTGCATTAAGAAGCAAGGGATCTGTAGTCGGCTCTACAAAAGGCGTTGCATCAGGCCCTGTGAGCTTCATGAAAATATATGATGCCTCAACAGAGGTAATCAAGCAAGGCTCAAGAAGAAGGGGCGCAATGATGGGCATACTGAATGCAAATCATCCAGATATTGAGGAATTTATAACAGCAAAGCAAAAAGGGGATATGCTGAATAACTTTAATTTATCAGTTGCAGTGCCTGACTATTTCATGAAAAAGGCAAATAATTCTAAACTATTCAAGTTAATTGCTGAGAATGCCTGGAAAACAGGAGATCCAGGGCTTGTGTTCATTGATGAAATCAACAGGAAGCATCCATTGAAGGATAAGATAACATCTACAAACCCCTGTGCAGAGGCGCCTTTATTGCCTTATGAATCCTGCAATTTAGGCTCAATCAATTTATCCAAATTCGTAAAGAACAACAAGGTTGATTTTGAAGAATTAAAGAAGGCAGTGCATACAGGCGTGCATTTTCTGGATAATGTGATTGACGTGAACAAATATCCGGTAAAGGAAACAGAATTAATAACAAAGGCAAACAGGAAGATTGGATTGGGGGTTATGGGATTTGCAGAGATGCTTATACAATTGAATGTTGCGTATGACTCTGACGAGGCTGTTGCTTTTGCTGAAAAATTAATGAGATTCATACGGGCAGAGGCTGAAAATGCATCCATTGAACTGGCAAGAAAGAGGGGAGCTTTTCCTAATTTCAAAAAAAGCAAATTAAAAAGAAAGCAGAGGAATGCGGCTGTCACGTCAATTGCTCCAACTGGAACAATTTCAATCATAGCAGGAACTTCTTCAGGCATCGAGCCTTTGTTTGCTGTCTCTTTCGTAAGGGAAGTGCTTAACACAAAGCTTGCTGAAACCAACCATTTGTTTTCAGATATTGCAAAAGAGCGCGGCTTTTATACAAAGGAATTAATGGAAAAGGCAGCGCAATGGGGAAGCGTGCAGAAATTAAATGTCCCTGCTGATGTCAAAAGATTGTTTGTAATTTCCCATGAGATAAAGCCAGAATGGCATGTAAAAGTGCAGGCTGCTTTTCAGAGGTGGGTTGACAATGCAGTAAGCAAGACTGTGAATTTGCCGAGCAATGCATCAATTGATGACGTAATGGCTGTTTATTTGTCAGCCTGGAAGATGAAGTGCAAGGGAATCACTGTTTATAGGTATGGAAGCAAATCAGAGCAGGTATTATATGCAGGCGAAGATGCAGTGAAAGTTCATTCAGAATTTTCAGGCGGATGCATAAAGGGAGAATGTTCGTTGTAGGAGGCATCAGAACTAAAGTTCTGGGCCTCCTTTCGTAAAACTCAGGAGGAAAAAATGGCAAAAGGAAACATATTTTTAATCACAGGCAATGGGGCTGGAAAGACAACAGCTGCATTGGGGGCTGCCTTGAGAGCTTGCGGGCACAGGCAGAATGTTGTCATGGTGCAGTTCATGAAAGGAAGAAAGGATATTGGGGAATACAAGGTGCAAAAGCAGTTGAAAACATTCAGGGTTTACCAGTTTGGAAGAAAGCAGTTTGTTGACTTAAAGCATCCTGAGCTTGAAGACATGAAGCTTGCAGCGAAAGGGCTTGAGTTTGTCAGGAAGATGAAAAGCTGGCCTGATGTCCTGATACTTGACGAAGTGAACCTTGCGATATCAACAGGCATGCTTTCAAACGAGGAAGTGATTGCTGTTTTGAATAAAATTCCTGCAAAGTGCAATGTGTTTGTCACAGGCAGGTATGCTTCCCCAAAGATGATGGATTTTGCGGATTACGTGAATGAGATATTGCTGTTAAAGGCGCCTAAACAAATGAAGACAAGGAAAGGGATTGAGTTTTAGTTGGTGGCTTGTAGGTTGTGGCAGGCAGGGTATTAGGGGTGGCAGGAGGCTTTTTATAAGATTAGCCTATTGCACTAGACTAATAATTAGATTATTAGTCCAGTAGGATATACTAATAAGCCGATTATTAGGCTATTGCGATGGACGAAAGACTTAAATATTAGTCCATCATACTATACGAATATGGAACTAGGCAGCGTAGCAAGATTCAATGAATGGTGGGCAACAAATAGGGTAAATCCTCTTTTATTAAAACCCCACAAAAGGCCCCTCTTTTTTAAAATAAGCGGATATATGAAGGACAGGCAGATTATTCTTTTAACAGGATTAAGGCGCGTTGGCAAAACTACCTTGGCTTATCAAATAATTGATGAATTGTTAAAGCAGAAAGTAAACAGCCTCCATATAATGTATTTCTCTTTTGATGAAAAATCAGCAAATCTGGACGAGCTGATAAAGGCATATGAGGAAGGAGTGCTTAAGAAGAAAATAGGGGAAGAAAGAATATATGTTTTTCTGGATGAAATACAAAAATGCAGCGATTGGGAGAGCAGGATTAAGATATTGTATGATCTTTATCCAAATATAAAATTTATTATAATGGGCTCAGCTTCTGTAAAAATAAGCAAGAAGGCAAAAGAAAGCCTTGCGGGAAGAATGTTTGAATTCCATCTTTGGCCTCTCTCATTTGGGGAATTTATTGAATGGAAAGGGCTTAAGCTCTATGCAAAAAGCATAGACCTATTCCAGGAGCAGGCAATGCCCTTGTTCTCAGACTACCTGCGCAAGGGGGGCTTTCCGGAGATTATAGATGAGGAATCAGATGAAAAGATAAAGGCATATATCAAAAATAGTGTTATAGGCCAGATTATATATAGGGATTTGTCTGAAGAATTCGGGGTAAAAGACTACGAACTGCTGAATATTTTGGTAGAGTCTGTGGCAGTAAATCCCGGGATGATAATCAACTATGACGCATTAAGCAGAAACCTTAAAAGAAGCAAAACCACGATTATAAATTATCTTTTTTATCTTCAATATGCAATGCTTATTCGCTTTGTATCTAATTTCAGAGGGGGATTTCTGGTGTCTTCAAGAAAGATGAGGAAAGCCTACATATCAAATACTGCAATCTCATTTGCCTTGGCTGAAGATTTCTATTCAAATTCTTTTATGGAGAAGATGGCTGAGAACTTTGCAGTGATAGAGACAGAGGCAGGCAACTATTTTCATAACAAATATGAAGTCGATATAATCCTGAAAAAAGGAAGCAAAATAACACCCATAGAAGTTAAATACGGAAAGCCCGATATTGGCTCTTTGCTCGGCTTTCTGGATGAATTCAAGATAAAAAACGCTGTTGTTGTGACAAAAGACATATTTGACAAAAAAACAATTGAAGGAAAACAGATATCTTTTGTTCCGTTGTGGGCATTTTCAATCAATAAGGATGAGTATTTGAAGAAACCTTTCCAGGCAGATTAAAGATAGCGCATGCAAGATTAGACCACATTTATGTTTCTGTTAAGGATATGAAAAGGGCAATCGATTTTTATGAAGATTTGCTCGGCATAAAAACGACCCAACGCGAAGGAAACACATGGGCTGACTTTGATTTGGGCAGGGGATTTTACCTTGGGCTGATTAACCCAAAGGTTATTAGCAATAAGCGCATTGCAGGCAATAATGCAATCCCTGTTTTTTGGGCAGATAATGTTGATGCTTTATTTAAGAAGGTAAAAAAGCATCGCGTTAATATTATCTCCAATCCGGAAAACCTTCCCTTTACAGGTTATCCGTATCGCTGTTTTCAATGCAAGGACACAGAAGGGAATATAATAGAAATCGCTAAGTATAAGCGCAAGTGACGGCTATTCCCTGTCATGCCTTACAATGCTCTGCGCCTTGAGCTGTAATCCTTCTTTTTGCTCAGAACGCCAAGGCAAAAAGCCATGCAGGAATAAACAATATCTTTTTCTTTCCTGCTTTCTCTTCTTTAAGAATGTCTTTTGTAACAACAATCCCGGTTTCGGCATTGAATTTGCCCATGAATTGCATTATTTCATCGGCAGCATCTTCATTTATACTCTCCCTATATTTTGCTTCTATGGGAATTATATGCTCAAGCTCAGCTATGCAGTCAATTTCTTTGCCGCTTTCGCTCAGCCAGTAGCTGATGTCGGCGCTTATTTCTTTTTTAACCCTTGCTTCAAATACAGCCCTTGCAACCAAATTCTCAACAAGCTTTGCTTTGTCTGTTTCAGTTAGCTCATATCTGGAATTTATTGCATTTGCCATGCCGCTGTCAATGAAGGCGATTTTGCGCTCCCTTCTCACGCTAAAATACGGCTTTTTTGAAAATACCTTAAGCTCTTTCACAAGATAAGTGTCTTCCAGCAGCCCTATGTATCTCTTTACAGTGTCAGACTTTATTCCCAGTATGGATGCAATTTTGCTATAATTCATCCGCTCTGTGGCAATGCCTGCTAATACTGACACTAGCTCTTTTATGGATTTTATATCTCTTACATTTTCTGTTTCAAACATGTCCCTTTGAAGGGAAAGGTCTTTATAATCAATAAGCAGGCGGAATGTGTCCTCCACGTCTTTTGAAATTGTATCGGGATATCCGCCGCGGAGAATATATTCTGAAAACGCAAGCTTTATGCGGTGAATATGGGCGGCAAGAGATGAATTAAGCTTGTTAAGCGCATTTAAATCCAGGGAGGCATTGCCTGCCTTTATCCCATATTTTGCTTCAAGAAATTCCCTGAAATTCATGGGCAGCAGCATGAAGTGGCGTATCCTCCCAAGAAGGCTCTCTCCTGAGCCTTTTAGCACCCTTAAAGATGATGAGCCCGTTACAACAAATTTGATATTAAGCCTTAAATCATGCCATTGCTTAACTTCCTCCGCCCATGTCTCAAGCTTATGGGCTTCGTCTATAAATACATAAATTTTTTTCTTAAAGCTGTCAGGCGCCTCATTTACTGCTGCTGCGCGATTGTTGATTATTTCAGTTATCACTCCCTTTGCTATCATGCTGGCTGTATCAAACTGCGCATAAATTATTCTTTCAGGCTCCACTTTGCTTTTTAGAAGGTGGCTTATTATCTCATGGATAAGCGTAGTTTTCCCGGCCTGCCTGGGGCCTATAATGGAAGTTACTTTTTTGTCTTCGATAGAGACCATAACTTTATCAAAAAGCTCACGGCGGTACTTGCCGATGTATTTTTCAGGCACATTGCCTGTTTTCCACCACGGGTTTTGAAGCGGGAGCAGGTCGTTCATAGGCAGTTTATAGCACTTTGGGTTTTTAAACTTTTCCGTTATAAAGGGGATGTTGGGCTCATTATCCCCTTTATAAAGGGGATAATTTTGCCTATTTCCTGTCGTGCCTTACAATATCCTGCACTCTTAGATTATATTTCCTGCTGAGCATTTCAACCTCTTTTTTTACATTGTTGTAATACTCTTCAGGATGGTTTATTGCAAAATCAAAGCTTTTAACAGCATCAGGGAATTCCTTTCTTATTACAGGCATCAGCCTTTCAAGGCATGCCTTTCTCATGTTCAAAAGCTCAACCCACACGTATTCGCAGAACTGCAATGCCCCAAATATTTCTTCAAGATTTGTTATTCCGGGCAGTACAGGCGATATAAAGCCATACACATGAATACCCTCTTCTTTTGCCTCTTTCAGTGTTTTTATTCTCTCAGAAGGCGGGGAAGCCATCGGCTCTATAATTCTTGCTGTCTTGTCATTCAATGTGTTTACTGACATCCCAAGCTCTGCATTCGACTCTTTGATTAAACCAAAATCCCTTTTAACCAAGGCGGATTTTGTGAGAATTTCCATTGTAAACTTATTTTTGCAAGGGGAGTTCGCCATTATCTCCAAAACTTTCCTTGTTAAAAACAGCTTCCCTTCTATAAGCTGGTAGCAGTCTGTAACGCTGCTCATCCATATGTGCCCTGGCTTGCTCTTTTCAAGCTCTGTCTTTAATAGCTCAGGGCAGTTTATTTTTGCGTAAACAAAATTCCCCCACTCTGCCTTTATGTCCTGAAACCTCTTTATGAAAACAGCATAGCAGTATTTGCACCCGTGCGTACATCCCGTATAGGGGTTAATGACATAATCCGTAAGTTTGCTTTTTGCCATGCAGGCCTTGCATTTGATTTCCCTGAAGTCCATGTTTATTTCTTCCCCCAAAGCACTGCACAATTCCCCTTGTGCCAAAGGCATCTGGCATTCCTGAATCCTGCCTTCTTAAGCCATGCTGTCTGGCTGCTTATTGAATCAGGCATATCCTCTTTCCTGTATAATGCCATCCATTTCTTTGCGCCCTTTTCTCCAAGCCTTGCAGCAAGATGCCTTTCCCATTCATGCTCAAAGTGTGACTTTTCTTTCCTGGTATTTCCGATTATCAAGTCGCCAATCACGCAGATTCCTTCTTGATTTAAGGCGCCATGCAATTTAAGGAACAATTTCTGCTTTTCTTTTTTATCCAGATGATGAATCGCCAAAACAGAAATGCAGGCATCATATTTCTGCCTTGATGAAAATTCAGCCATGTCCGCTTCTATGAACTTTACCCGCTTTTCAAAACCTTTCAGGCGCATTTTTGCCACTGCCATCATTTTTGTCGACAAGTCAATGCCTGTTATGGATGCATTTGGAACCTTTTTCAGCAAGCCCAGCGCTGTTTCACCCGTGCCTATGCCCAACTCTAATATTTCAATCCGCTTTTTGCGGCTAAAGCTTACTGCATCAATCACTTTCCTGTGCATTTCCTCATAATACGGAAGAACAATCCTTACTTCCTTGTCATAAGTCTTGTGCTCAGAGTTGAACTGCTTTTTTACAATACTGCTGTGGACTCTGCCCATTGCATATCTAGAGTTATGGATAATTCTGCTGATTATAATACTATTTTTGCAGAATTATCCATCAGAGAATTCTGGCAAGAATGTGCTACAATTACCAGAATTCTCTATAAATCATGTATAAGAATGTTTTGGATAAGATTAAAAAATAAAAAAAAGAAAGGAGCTTATCTCCTTCCCGGCTTTGCCATCTTGGCTCTTGCCGCATTCATTGCCTTGTCGACATAATACAGCCAGCCCGATGCTCTCTTAAGCCCGCACTTGTGCATGACTTCCTGCTTGGGCTTTGCTTTCTTCTTTCCGCCGCCCCTTGCCATCTTGGCTCTCGCCAGGTTGCCTTTCTTGTCAATGAAGTAGAGGAATCCCTTCTCTCTCTTCATTCCCGGGTGTTTGCATAAAACTTCTCCCATTTTGTTTTCCTCCGTTTTTTTTGTTTAAGCATTCACGGCTTTCCGTGCTTGCCTCGTTTTTACCCCCGCATTATCGCCGAGGTTCATAGAATTATGGATAAGCCTGTTTATAAACATTTTGGTTTTTCCGTCGGTGCGACGAGAGGGAAATAACCAGCAAGGTTTATAAACCAGTTGCCTCTCGCAAGAAGTATGGTTTTTGACTGCCACGTGCATACAAGGCACAGCGGGCATTCGGAAGAGTGTAAAATCTTTGAATTAAAAGAGGAAGCTTTAAGGAAAGGCATTGAGATAAGCATAAGGGAGCATGCGCCTTTCCCGCCTGAATTCTTTGACTTCTCAAGAAAAGGCAGCTATCATTATACAGACGGGCTTTATGCAAACATGGTTGCGCTGAACAGGCGGAATGTGCGCGCATTCTTTGAAGAGGTCGAGGAAGCAGGCGTTTCTTTAGGGTTTGAGGTCGACATTCTTCCTGGATTTGAGGAAGGCACTGAAAGAGTTATTGAAAAACTGCAGAAGTATGCGGGATGGCACGGCGTGAAGATAGACGCTTTCAACTGCTCGCACCATCTTTACAAAGGCTACTCATGGGACGCCTCTCGTGAGGCCTTTCTTGGCGTGCTGAATTACGCAGGCGGGTTCAGGAACTTTTCAAGCTCTTATTTCTCTTCTATAAGGGCTGCTGTCAAGTCAGGGCTTTATGATGCAGTAAGCCATATTGAGCTGCCTATGAAATTTATTGAAGCCGGCTCTGAGCTTGAAAATATTGTTGAAAAATCAAAGGCGGCTTATTATTCAAAGCTTGCAGAAACACTGCTCTGCGCAAAATCCCATAATGTTGCAGTTGAATATAACACTTCAGGCATTGACAGGGCGTGCAGGAAGCCTTTCCTTTCTGGCTATGCCTTGCACTTTGCTTATCATATGGATGCGCCTTTACTGATTGGCTCTGACGCGCATAAGCTGAAAGATGTTGGCAGATATTTTGATTTTGGCGTCCGGCAGCTGAAAGAGTATGGGATACATAAATTGCATTACTTTAAGGAAAGGAAAATGGTTTCTTATAATATCTGAAGGTGGAGCGGAGCGACCTCTGGTAAGTTGAGAAACTCGGACGGACATTGGTTAATTACCGTCATCTCCAAAATTTTTAAATCTTGCAGTTAATTCAATCAGACCAAGCAATTT
>JASEIA010000200.1 GCA_030018575.1 Nanobdellota archaeon
AAAGGTTTGTCAATGTGACCTCCCACCAGAAGATTTACAAAGATGTTTGATTTCTGCCATAAATGCCTTGTAAGGTTTGAATGAAGGGTTTCTTAACTGGAATTTTTTGTTTGTATTCCTGCAGGCAATTACTGCCTTTTCTCCGAGCATGCTTTTAATATCGCATGATACAACAATATCCATATTGTGGAGCGATGCGCTGGCAATAATCAGGAAGTCATTTTGCATATCCTTTTGCGAATACCCTCCGCCGAGCGCTTTGTATTCCCTGTGGTATTCTTTTGCAATTGTTTCAATAAGCTTTGTAATCTGGAAAGTGCGCTCTTCTTTGCTTACGAGGGAGTCATACAAAGTCAGGAGATACGGGCGCAGGTGCCTGTTGCCGATTAGGACCTTTTTTGGAACCGCCCGCAGCTCCGCCCTTATAGTCTTGCATCCGTAAATTGCAAATTCGGGTGTTTTTTTTAAAAATTCTACAGCATCTTGCTCTTTCACAAGCTCCCCATACACGCTCGTGTCCAGCATTATCCTCTGCATGCCTCACCCCGCAGCAACCTTCCTATCTTAAACAGCCCGAACTTCCCATCACCTAAGACACCTCTTTTCCTCGCCAAACCGGTTAGAAAACAGCATTTTCAGCCTTATAAAACCCCCGTCGTCTATGTCGCCGTCTAATTAAGTCAGATGTCTTACTCGGCGTCTTAAAGTTTTCCAATGATATTCTCCGCCGTCAAAATAAGAAATAACAAGCACTTCTGACTAAAAGAGTCAGATGTCTCAGACAATATCCTTCAGCTTT
>JASEIA010000201.1 GCA_030018575.1 Nanobdellota archaeon
AGCCGATTGATGATGTCATTGAGAGCGTTCATATGGCTGGAATTTCGACGAAAGTTGTCAGATTGGTGCCGATGGGCGTTTTGAAGGGATAGAAACCTTTTATAAATAACCTGAATTCTTTTGAATTTTTATACACTACACTTTAAGTTTTGCACCCAACTTTTCATTTTCTCCTTGGTATATACTCCAAACTATAGTTTCCATAACACAAAAGTATTTATAGGAGTAATAGTATAAATTATATCATTACAATGGCGTTTATAAGAAAGCTAAAAAACAAGAGCGGCACTTATCTTGTTGAAGTTGAAAGTTATAGGAAAAATGGCAAGGTTAAACAAAGGTATAAACGATACATAGGGAAAGAAGCTGATGGAAAGACAATATTGTCAAGCTCAATTTCAAACATTGAAATTGAAAGTGTAAGAGTTTATGGCCCTTTAATAGTCCTCAACTATCTTGCTCAAGAAATCAGGCTTGCAGAGATATTAGGAGAATATGGCGAAGAAATTTTGAGCATGGTATATGCCCATTGCGTTGAGCCTAAAAGTATCAACCAGATGGAGAATTGGTTTGAAAAAACCGACTTGAACTTCATTTTGGATTTGCAGGGGGTAACAGAATCGCGATTACTTGATGCACTGGATTCAATCAATAAGCATGGTTCGGAACGAATTCAAAAGGAGATTTTTTATGAAG
>JASEIA010000202.1 GCA_030018575.1 Nanobdellota archaeon
CTTCGGCAGGCAGGCTCTCCCGCCAGGGGAGACAGGTAGATTGGCCTGATGGCGTCTTTGGCGTCTTTGTGACGTGTTAAAATATACTCCGTTCCCTTACCAGTAACACCAATTTGCATAAACAACTCAAGAGATACCAAATTTGACAAATCACGCGTGGCTGTTCTTTCCGAAATATTGCAAACCCCCTGATACTCTTTGTTTGTATGTTCTAAGGGAACGTTTTTGAATTCTTTCACTTAAGTTCCCTCTCAGGACCTTCTCCTTTTCCCCAATTCAAATCCCCCCTTGCCCCCCTTTTCTAAAGTGGGGGATGAAACCTACTCCCCCCTCACCCTGCCCCTCTCCCCTGTCAGTGGAGAGGGGTAGATTGGATCTATTGCGGGTTTATTGCGGGTTTATTGCGGGTTTGCCCAATTAGAATGTATTCTGTCCCTCTACCTGTTTTTCCGACCCGGGTCAATATCCGTTTGTTACAAAGATCGGAGAGATCCATAAGCGCCATCCTATTTTTGATGTTGAACATTTCTCTATATTCTCTATTGGTAATCCTTCCTGTTTGCTTTACATACATTACTGCCTTAATTTGCCGTTCATTCAAGCCGATTTTTTGCAGATATTCTTCCGTATAAATATCCTTCCTGAAGATAACCCTAAACCCCTGATGCTCTTCAAACTTTG
>JASEIA010000203.1 GCA_030018575.1 Nanobdellota archaeon
ATATTTTGATTCGGTTCTTATCGCGTTGCCTTTTCCGTCATACTTACTCTTTCCAGCAAATATATAGTATCTGCCCTTTAGCTTTTTCTTGAAAAAGTATGCCATTAATATTAGGTATCAATATAAGTATATAAACTCTTCTATACTCCAGTATATAGATAGGTATCAATATATTTTTATGGACAGAAAACCAAAAATAGATACCCTCGGGAAAAATATATTTTAGAGAGAATTACTTATTTTCTGTCGAATGTGGGTTTGTTTAGCTGATTTCTTGTATTTTTGAGTGGTTTGTGATGTTTTTGTGTTGTTTAAGAACTCACGCCAGAAATCCCCGCCAGCGTTAGCGGGCTATGCCTTTTAAGGCGGGGAGGACGTCTCATTCATAAAGTTTAAATAGTAGTTAGCTACTTTGTAGCTAATATGAAACGAACGAAAATTCAGCTTACGGGTTTTGAGATGCTTGAGAAACAAGCCAGCAAAAGTGGCAACAGTGGCCGCGTTTATGTCCCAATTGAATGGGTAGGAAAGAAGGTAAAAATAATCCTCATAGAAAAATGATGCTCCAAACATTATCAAAAAATAGTATCATAAGAAAATATCTTGAATTCTCGAGTTTAGCAATTAATCTGGGTGCCGAAACAGGATAGGCG
>JASEIA010000204.1 GCA_030018575.1 Nanobdellota archaeon
GCATCTGCAAAGCCTGCGGGCTTTGCCAATAAAACATGAACGCATTGCGTTCATCCGCCTTCTCTTCCCCGGATTGTGTTTAATCTTAGGGATATATTAAAATAGTAGTATTACTTCCTTTTTCAATGAGGTGATTTTGTATGGTACAATGTATATTTTGTAAGTCGTCCAGTAATATTGTGAGAGCCGGTTTTCGCTATAACAAGTCAGGGAAAAAACAGCGTTATTGGTGCAAGAAATGTGATAACAGATTTGTGCCTAATGATGGTTTCTGGAAAATGAAACATAAACCAGAGGTGATTGCGGAAGCGATTAGCTGCCGAAAAAGGGGCATGCCTTATCAAGAAGTGAGCAAGCATTTTAGAGAGTATGACAAAGCAAATATATGCCAGGCAACGGCATACAATTGGGTTCAAAAATATGGAAAAGTTCTACGGAAATTTAATCTGAAACAAATTCCAAAATTAAGCGGAAAAATTAACATAGACGAATTTGTTTCCAAGTTTAAAAAAAAAAGTTTTACAGGTGGGTAAGCAAAGATAGAAAAACAAAGTTTAGGGCGAGCCTTTGAAAGAAACCTCGGGGCTTTAGCCCAGTGATGAATTTCA
>JASEIA010000205.1 GCA_030018575.1 Nanobdellota archaeon
TGTTTGCAAATGTTGAAGGAAAGTTTGACTTGATAATATTCAATCCGCCGTATTTGCCTTTTGAGAGGAATGAGGACAGGGAAACTGCGCTGCAGGTTGCAGGCGGAAAAAAAGGGCACGAGATTATTGAGGGGTTTTTGAAGCAGGCAAAAAGCCATCTTGAAAAAAATGGAAAAATCCTTTTGCTTTTCAGCTCATTGTCAGGGGATATTGAAAAGATAATGGCAAAAGAAGGATACAAGTTCAAAAAGATTGATGAAAAGCCGCTGTTTTTTGAAAAGCTGTTTGTGTATGAATTAGGCTGAAATACCCCCTTAATGCTTTTGTAACTACTTTAAAGACGCATTAAAACCGAAACCTTTATAAAGGAGCTGTTGATTATGGGTATCGAAACAAGTGTTTCAGACCCCGCATCGAAGGCAGGGTATCGGCAATAACATATTCGGAGTTGATAACAATGATAGTAAGCGAAGAATTTTTAGGAAAGGCGCGCTCGGCATTCGACTTAAACGAGTACGAGATAAAGACATGGAC
>JASEIA010000206.1 GCA_030018575.1 Nanobdellota archaeon
CAGCAAATCAATGTGTCCTGTCAAGGCAAAGTTTCCCCTGAATTGCGAATATTCCTTTGTTTCGTCAGGCAGGAGCCAGACAGGCACTTCCATTGCAATTGTCTTCTTGTCATTTTCAAGCATGAACATCTGGACTTTCATGTGCTCTGTATTAAATCGCTCCGCATTAAGGCCAAGCCCGTAAGTGCAGAGCAGGCTGACTTCATGGTCATTGTGCCTTCTTACGTCAAGGTTTGGCATCTGAAATCTCAGTTTTGAGCCCCTTGGGCCTTCAAGGAAATAATTGTCAGGGCACTGGAGGAAAAGCGAGTTAAGGTAATCCTTTAATCCTGAAAAGCTGTTGTTTAGCAATCCATTTGTCTTTGGCTCGTGCAGCCCATAGTCATACTTCCACCCGTGCCAAAAGCATTTTTTTCTTATCAAATTATCCCCTCTTTTTCTCTTTTTTTGATTGTTTGCAGGCATATAAACGTTTCTGAATTTGGCTTTTGCATGCTTAATTCGAAGCCCTTTCGCTGCAAAAAGCT
>JASEIA010000020.1:0-3824 GCA_030018575.1 Nanobdellota archaeon
CGCCCTAAAAACGAGAATTAAGAATTAAGTGTCAAACTTGGGATAAATTCAGTTGAATCCAAATAAATTGTTTCCTGATTTTTAAAGAATTCCCTTAATGTTTTTTGGTAAGCGGGAATTTTTAATCATTAAACACCTTACATATTCCATTCAGGCAGGTTTTCCAGAATCTGTCCCTGGCAGAATGCATACTGCTTCACAAAGCCCCATTTTACATTTTCAGGACTTTTATAATCCATCCTGTAAAGCTTCCAAGTATGCAGCCCATAATGCATCCCTGAGTAAAACGAGAAGTGCCTAATATTTTCATTCGCGAAAAACCTGTATTTCATCTGCTTTCCTTTTTTGCCTGCAAGGTTAGCTCCCAGCGGTCCGGATTCAAGCACGAACGCCAAATCAAGCCATATTCTTGAAGGAACAAGCGAAACGCCGCCATGAATTCCTTTTGCCCTTTCAGTCCTTACAGCATAATAGAAATCAGTAGGGTTAAGGTCCGACTCAATGCTGCGCTGGCCACACAAGCAGTTTAGTTTGTTCTTGATTATCCATTTTTTGTCCCTCCATTGGTTTACTTTTTCTTTATCCCTAACACAAATTTTCTTCCCTTAATCTTATCTTCGCACTTTGCTGTAAATCCCTTGTCTCCAAAGAACAATTTAGAAGCACCAACCTTTGCCTTAATCTCCTTCTCCCATTTTTTAAGGGAATAATCAGAAACAATTGACAATTCAATGGAATCTGTTTTTTTCAAGCCGTTGTCCTTGCGAAGCTGCTGCACCCTTCTCGTAACTTCCCTTGCAAACCCTTCTGCCTCAAGCTCAGGACTAAGGGATGTATCCAGATACACTTTCCCGTGCCTGAAGTCAGCAAAAGACACTCCGGCAGGAATAACTTCAGACACATTTATGTGATCCATAGAAAGGGGGAAGTCAATGACAACGGCCTTTCCTTCTTTTCTTATCTTATCAAGCAGCTTATTGTCCAAAGCAGCTATTATCCGCGAAGAATCCTGCTTGAAATGCTTTCCAATCGCAGCGATATTCGCCTTTATCTCAACCTTTGCCTTTGAATAAGAACTTTCAACCTTTACTTCCTTCACATTAACCTGCTGCATGATAAGCTCTTTCAATGCCTTTACAGCCTTGACAGCCTCCTTGCTTGAAGTTGCAACAACCGCCGAATTCAAAGGCCATCTCACCCCTATCTGCACTTTCTCACGAGCAGAAAGTATTGCCTGTATTACCCCCTGTGCAATGTCCATCTGCTCTTCAAGCTTCTCATTAATCAGCTTATTGTCAAAAGCAGGCCAATCTAAAAGTGTAACGCTTTCCTCTTTCAGGCCAAATTCTTCCCTCAGATTCAAATAAATCTTCTCTGAAATAAATGGGCATACTGTTGACAGCATTTTGACAGTTTCAATCAAAACAGCATAGATTGCAGCCAATACTGTCTCTTTCTCAGACTCAACCTTCTCCCTCGTGAGCTGTATGTAAACCCTGCTCATCTCCAAAAACAAGGCCTCAATCTTCTTTGGCACCTCGTCCAGCCTGTATGCCTCATAAAGCCCCGTGGCTTCCTTTATTGTCCTGTGCAGCCTTGAAAGCATGTACTTCTCTTCAAGCCCTGGTTTCTTAACCATGGGCTTTGAAGGGTTTATCCCTGCTGCTTTTGCATATTCAACCAGATAATTGTGCACATTCCAGAGTATTGCCAGATTCCTGTACCTCTGCCCCGCCTCTTCCCATGAAAAGCTTATGTCTTCTCCGGCAGGCGTGGAGCAAAGGTAATACCTCAATGTGTCAGCGCCGTGCTTGTCCACTAATTCATAAGGAGAAATGACATTTCCCAATGACTTTGACATCTTCAGCCCTTCAACATCAGTAAGCATCCCGTGCATGTATACTGCGTTAAAGCAGGGCTTGTCAAATGCAATCATTGAGGCAACCATCAAAAGGTTGAACCAACCGCGGACCTGCTCTTTTGCCTCCAATATGAAGTCAGCAGGGAAATACCTTTCAAACAAGTCCTTTCTCTTCGGATAATACAGGCAGTTCCAGGATGCGCTTCCCGCGTCAACCCATACATCTATGATGTCAGGCAATCGTTTCATTTCAGAGCCGCACTTGCAGGGAACAGTTGTTTCATCAATCCACGGCTTGTGCAAGGATTCAGGTATGTTCTTTGCCTTAAGCTTCCTTAACTCATCAGCGCTTTCAACAACAACATATTCATTGCATTTTGAGCATCTCCATATCGGGATTGGCGTTCCCCAGAATCTCTGCTTTGTGATTGAATTGTCTCTTAAATTATTAAGCCATGAGTTAAACGCATTCTTCCCTGCTTCAGGCACCCAGTGCACTTTTGAGTTTGCCTTTATCATTTTCTCTTTCAAATCCTCAACCTTGAAGAACCACTGCTTTGTTGTCCTGAAAACAACAGGCTCATGGCATCGTTCGCAGTGCGCATAATCATGCGAAACAGGCACTTCTGCAACAAGTATCTTGTAATCTTTCAGCGCATCTATGAATTTCCCGTCATCTGTCTTTGCCTTTAAGCCTGAGAACCAGCCCATGCTTGAAGGGAAAACACCATACTGGTCAATGTTGTTGAAAGGAGGCACATTATATTTGTACCCGACTTCATAGTCTTCAGGGCCGCAGCCAGGCGCGCAATGAACCAAGCCAGAGCCTGCATCCAAAGAAACATAATCTGCAGAAAGCAAAACAGTGTGCACTCTGGGGTGCTTTTTCTTTAATTCTGCAAAATCCTTAATCTGGTCGCTCCACGGATGCTCATACTCCATTCCATCAAGCTTTTCTCCCTTGTATTCCTCAAGAATCTTCAGCGGCTTTCCGACAACAGCCTGCATCACAGCCCCTGCCAATCCTTTTGCCATAATCCATTTTTCCCCGCCGCCTGCATCGACTTTCACATAGTCTAATTCAGGGTTTGCCATTATTGCAAGATTGAACGCAAGTGTCCATGGCGTTGTTGTCCAGATAAGGAAAAACTCTTTCTTCTTCCCTTTTATTGGAAATTTTACGAAAACAGAAGGCTCTTGCCTTTCCCTGTACTGGCATTCATGCTTTGCCAATGCAGTGCCGCAGCTTGCGCACCATGTGATTGTCCTTAATCCTTCATAAAGCCTCTTCTTCTCATGGGCTTTTTTAATCAGCCACCAGATTCCTTCAATATATTCATTCTTTATGGGCCAGTAGGCATTGTCATAGTCCATCCAGATGCCCAGTCTCCACAAGTCAGCATCCATCATCTTTGCCTTTTCAGAAGAGAATTTTATGCACTCCTTTGCAAACCTGTCAAGCCCGAAATCAACAATATCCTCTTTTGTCTTCAAGCCAAACTCAGCCTGCACCTTGTGCTCTGTGGGAAGCCCGTGCATGTCATAGCCAGCCCTGTCCCAGACATCAAAGCCCCTCATTCTCTTGTACCTCAATATAAAATCCTTCAGGGAATTGTTCCACGCATGCCCCATGTGCAATCTGCCGCTTGTGTAAGGAGGTCCCTGAAGGAAATAGAACTTCTTCTTTCCCTCTCCCCTTTTCTTTAATTTAGGGTAAATCTTATTAGTTTCCCAGTATTTGAGCACTTCCTGCTCCACGGCTTTGAAGTCATACATGATGGATATGGTATTCTATAGGCAGATATTTAAAGGTTTTGGTATTCCTTCCCCTCGTCAGTTCCCTCGTTAAAGGGCTCCGCCCTCGTTAGAGGATTTTGCGTTCAACTTACCAGAGGTCGCTCGCCTGCGGGCTCGCTACCTCGGTACCCGCCCATCCTCAAGCTCGTCGTGAGGCTCACCTTCG
>JASEIA010000020.1:3834-18180 GCA_030018575.1 Nanobdellota archaeon
CTCGTCAGGAGCGCTCTATTCACTTGTCCGATATATGCAGACAACTCAGCTAAAAATAATCTCCTTAGCCACATCAATAAGCTCTTTGCAAACACCCCTCAGCTTGCTGATTTTTGCCTCACTCGTACAGCTTCTTAATCTTAACCTTGACAATCTTCTTGGGCGTCGCCTCAACAATGGTAATCTCATTCTGGTTAATAGTCACCACATCATCCTGCTTGGGGAACTTCTTTATGTTTTTCAGTATAATCTTGCTTATAGAATCATTCGGCGCCCCGGGGAGTGTCGTATGAAAGAACCTGTTCAAAGCCCTTAATTCGGTTGTTCCGTGCACAAGAACAGCCTGCTTGTCCAGCCTCTTAATCAAATGCCGCTTTACATCAGTCTCGTCAATAATCTCGCCGACAAGCTCCTCAATCAGGTCCTCAAGTGTAACAAGCCCTATAACCTCGCCGTGGTCATTTGCGACAATTGCCATGTGCATCTGCTTGTCCTGGAATTCCTTGAACAACTGGTTAAGAAGCATGTGCTGCGGGACAAACTCAATGGGAGTCATCACGCTTTTCATTGTTTTAGCCCCATTGCCCTTTGTGACTGCAAAGAACACATCCTTTATGTGCACGGCGCCAATTATATTCTCTCTTGACTTTTTATTAACAGGATACCTTGAAAATCCCTCTTTCTCCATCAGCTCAGCGACATCCCTTATCTTCATTGACTCGTCAATGCAAACCATCTCGCTGCGGTGAGTCATTACTTCCCTGACCGTAATGTCATTAAACCTCAAAACACTCTCAATCATTTCCTTCTCTTCCTTCTTGACATTTCCTGATTCAGCGCTCATCTCAAGCGTGGCTTTTAATTCTTCCTCAGTAACCTGCGGCGGCTTCATGCCCGACTCAGTGCGCGTCACTTTTTTTGCTATAAACTCAAATACAATTACGAGGGGATAAAACGCTTTCATCAAAAAAAGGAGTATTGGGGCTGAAAAAAGGGAAACAGCCTCGCTATAGTGCGTTGCATACGCCTTGGGCGATATTTCCCCAAAAACAAGTATAAGCAATACCATTCCGCCTGTTGCAATCCCTATTCCAATATCTCCAAAGGCCCTTATTGCAAGCATCGTTGCTATTGAGGAAGCAGCTATGTTCATTATGTTGTTTCCTATAAGAATGGTGGACAATGTCTTTTTAGGATTGTTCTTAAGGTAATCCAGCTTTTTAGAGCCGCGAACCCCTTTTTCAAGCAAAGCCCTGGCTTTTGCAGTGCTTGTAGAAAATATGGCTATCTCTGCAGCTGAAAAAAAAGCAGACAATACTACCAGCGCTACAAGCAGTATAATGTATCCTATCATGTTCTTTTGCCTAATATAGTGGGAAAAAGTATATAAAACTAATGAAAAGGCTAAATCTCCAGAATCTTTCCTTTTCTTCCTACATTGATGACAGTTGTACTGCCTATCTTCTCTTCTATCCCTTCTGCCTCGTGCACGTGGCTGCAGAATAATATGTCCGGCTTGAACTCCTCAATTGCCTTCTTCACGCCGTCGCTTCCGGGAACGAAATTAGAAAACTTCGCCATCAAAGTGCCTCTGGGATGCACGTGAGTTACCATAATCTTCTTCCTGCAGTCCTTTGTGTACTTCGCGCCTTTCTTAAGAGTATCAAATATCTCTGTTTCAGTAAGCCCGAACTGCCCGACGTTTGCAGAGCCGCAGCCAAAAAACCCTAAATTATCCACCCTGTATGCATAGCCGTGAAGGTTCTTGCCCTTATACCTTTCTGCAAGAAAATCCGCAATGTCATTGCCTTCGTGATTGCCGGGAACAAGAAGCACCTTCTGCTTGAAAGCTCCAACTAGATTATTGGCGGTAACTCCGTCCTGCGTTATATCCCCGCATATGACAACCAAATCCACCTTTTCCTTGTCAGCCCTTTCAGCGGCCTTTTTAGCCAATTGCGTGTCGCCGTGAAAGTCGCCTATTGCAAGTATTTTCATTGTTTATCCTCAAAAACCTTAATCTCTAACCCAAAAGCCCCTATTTAAGCCTTGCGGTTATTAAAAAGTAATAACTATTTTTGCCCAAAACCTTCAATCCATTCATATACGGAACCAAAGCCTTAGGCACATTGACTGTCCCGTCCTTGTTCTGGCAGTTCTCAAGAACAGCCACTAAATAAGCCTTATACCATTTTTTAATATTTCTTTAACAAAGGGGTCTGATTTGTTTTTATAGAATTCCTTGCTAAAATAATGCAATTCTATTTTCTTATTATATTTTTTGTCTATTTTTTGTGCTAGCTTTGATAAATCTTTTTTTTCTTTTGGATTTATCCTGTCAGAAATAATTGCAATATCAATATCAGAGCCCTCTTTATATATTAGTTTTGAATAACTCCCAAATAAATAAACATCAATTCCTTTAAATCTATTTAAAAAGGAGATAATAGAAGCAATACAGAAATATGCGTCAAGCGGAATTTGTTTTAATAAGTTATAATCTTTTGATATAAGCTCTATAATTGGCTTTATATTTTCAAAATTCAATAAAAGATAGCGCCTTTCTTTTTTTAGAATGCCGGCATTTAATAAGGTGTTGATTGCTTTGTCCAGCGTGACATTGTCCAATTTTGTTATGTCCTTAAGCTCTTTCCTCAACATCCTTGAGCCGGGTGAAAGAGAGAATACCGTAAGGACAAATGCGATTTCCCTGCTGAAAATGCCTGAAATCATTTTAGCAAAACCCTTATCTTCTTGAGATAGGGCTTAACTGTATTATTATGGAATTCCATAGCATTTTTCTTGTATTGCCCGTTTAGATAAGGGGTCCCGGTATAATATTGCACCTTCGTGCGCTCCGCCTTGGCTTCTTCCAGGTCGCTTGCGAGATGCAGAAATTCCGCATAGCCCTTTTCAAGAAGCTGCAAGAGAATTGTGTCTTTTATAAGCTCGTGCATTACTTCTATTGCCGTTGCGTGCACTTTCCTTTCAATCTTAAGCCTGAATTTTTTGGCAAGCAGCAGTTTTGTTATATCATGCATTGCATAATAGCCTGAAATAATGCTCCATCTGGGGAATGCTTCTATCACATACTCAGAATGCAGGAGGTTGTCCTTGTATGAATTCTCAAAAAAATTGATATATCTGCCTATTTCCAAATCAGATATCCTGCTTAACTTTCCAGCCTTTAAAAGATTTTCTAGTTTTACCATATTTTACCTATTATTTAGTATTAATTGCAATATATTTATATACTTTTCTATTTTTTAGGTATTTATTTTACTATAACTAAATTATAGCGCCCTTCTGCCTTAAAGGGTATAGCTCAGTAAAGCAGGGGGGATTTCTGGATAGCTTTCTTAATATCCTAAGATTATTTCTTCCCTAAAACTTTCAGCCCATTCATATAAAGAACTAGCACCTTAGGAACTGTAACTGTCCCGTCCTTGTTCTGGTAATTCTCAATGACAGCAACCAAAGCCCTTGAAGTCGCAACAGCTGTTGAATTCAATGTATGCAACACTCTTTTTTCACCGCCTTCCTTGCCGCACTTTATGTTCAAGCGCCTTGCCTGGTAGTCAGTGCAGTTTGAGCAGCTCACAACTTCGCCATACTTGTTTTGCCTTGGAAGCCATGCCTCAATGTCATACTTCTTTGCAGCAACTGTCCCTATGTCGCCTGTGCATATGTTAACAACACGATAAGGTATTTCCAAAACCTTAAAAACCTCTTCAGCATTCTTTATCAGCTCTTCGTGAATCTTCCATGAATCTTCCGGCTTACAAAAGACAAACTGCTCAACCTTGTTGAACTGGTGCCTCCTGAAAAGCCCTTTTGTATCGATGCCGTGCGCCCCAATCTCTTTCCTGAAGCACTGGCTATAGCCTACAAACTTCACAGGCAATTGCTTCTCATCAATTGTCTCATTCATGAAGAAGGCAGCCATTGGATGCTCTGAAGTCGCAATCAGATACCCATCTTCACCCTCTACCTTGTACATTACTTTTTCAAAATCAGATAAATCAGTAACGCCTTCGTAAGGCTTTCTCTTTATCATTAAAGGAGGAAGGAATAATTTGTATCCTTTCTTAAGCATCATGTCAATTGCAAACCTTGCTATTGCCTGCTCCAGCAAAGCTATCTCTCCTGTCAAAACAAACCAGCCATTGCCTGAAATCTTTGTGGCTCTTTCAAAATCAGCGCCTAATTTCTCAGCAACCTCAATGTGCGTCTTTAATTCAAAAGAAGGTTTTGTTATTTTCCCCCATTTTCTTACTTCAACATTCTCTGAATCATCCTTGCCGTAAGGCACTGACTCATGTAAAACATTGGGCATTCTCATCAGATATCCTTTAAGCTTTTCTTCAGCATCAGAAACCCATTTCTCTTCATCCGCAATCTCCTTGGGAAGGGAAGCCGCCTTCTTTATCTGCTTTGACGCATCCTTTCCAGCTTTCTTCAGGGAATTTATTTCCATGCTTACCTTGTTTCTATCAGCACGAAGTGAATCAAGATTAGCTTTCCTCTTTCTCCACTCAGAGTCCAGCTTTATTATCTCATCTACCCATTTAAGCTTCTCAGAATCCTTCCTTTTCTCAAGGTTCTTGCGTATAATCTCCGGATGTTCCCTGAACAATTGTATATCAAGCATAGTAGTAAAAGTATAAATCCAAAGTATATTAATCTTTCACTTATTCCTGCTGACCACAGCCAGTAGCTACAGGGTATGTATTAAGCTCCGAGGACAAAGCCACAAAAAACCTGAAAAAAAGCAGGGTTATAAAATTGCTCTCCGAGGGAAGAAATTAGATTTAAAGCTTTGCGGGGAAATTGGGGCTATATTTTTATCCTCGGGATATTTTTGCTTGACGAGGGGAGCTTAATACATGCGCTGCAGGCAAAACTTTATATATTTTCTTGCATTAGGTTATTAAGTTCCGAGTGAGTTTACGCATTTAAGCAAAGCTTTAAATATAAGTGCTGGAATATATAGGTTAGAGGATATAGGTTCAAAGAGGCAGATTATGGCGAAAAAAAGCAAGGAAATGTTTGATGTTTTTTTCAGGGCAAAGCCCGCTAATATGCTGGTTGAATTAAGAAAGCAGGGCAAGAACAAATATGGAAGCAGTCTTGCGAAAGATGCCAACTGCACCTATTCCCACGCTGTTAAGATTCTCCAGGACATGGAAAAGGCAAGGCTTGTCAGCTTCCAGAGGAACGGAAGAATAAAGACAATTGCCCTTACAGACAGCGGGCAGAAAATTGCCGAATTCATAGAGAAAATAAAGGAAATGCTGCCATAAGCAAAGCTTTTATAGTATAAGTAATTCTCCACCATTATGGGTGATGAATTCAAAAAAGTCATACTTCTTGCGGATTACGGGAGCTTGAGCCTTGCAGAGCGCGTTTATGCAGAACTGTTAAAAAGAGAGATATATGGCGGGCTTACGCCTTTCAATCCCGATGGGCTTTTCATAAACAGGTTCAAGGATGGGGAAATAGATGAAAATATTGTATGCAATATAAGGGGAAGGGATGTTTTCCTTTTAAAATCTTTTAATATATGTCCAGTCAGCTGGGATAAAACTCAAATGAAAAGGCCAGGATTGGATATGCTTGTCTACGAGTCTTCGGGCGGATATGCTGAATTGTTTATGCTAAACGATGCGCTTAAAAAAAATGGGGCAAGCACAATAACCAATGTGCTGCCTTATATGCCCTATCAAAGGCAGGACAGGAGGGCAAAGAGAGAAGGGAAAAGGACAAGAAGCCCAATCTCGGCAAAAGTTTATGCAAAAAAAACAGAGGCGTCAGGCGCAAACATGGTGATAAACCTTGACCCCCACTTCAAGCAGATAGAAGGATTCTATGATATCGGGTTTGAAGGGCTTGACAGCTTTGTAATATATGCGGAATATACTGAAAAGAATCTTACGAATGGCATGGAAAGGATTGTTTTTGTTGCGCCTGACCATGGAAGCGCCGAGCGCGCAAGCGATTATGCAACCTACTTCAAGAGGCCGCTTGCGATAGTTGACAAGAGAAGGGTAAAGCCCGGTGTTTCAGAAGTGAGGGGAATAATAGTTGACCAAAGCCTCCATGATTCGCATTGCATACTTACTGATGACATTGTTGACGGGGGAGGTACACTCATAGAGGCGGCAAAAGCGCTGAGAGCAAAAGGCGCAAAGGATATTACTGCATTCTGCACTCACCCTGTGCTCAGCGGCACTGCAAAAGACAAGCTTCTTAATGAGAATATCAAGTTAATCACAACAGAAAGCATCCTTATTCCTGACAAGGACAAATATCCCAATATTAATGTGCTTGACATTTCTTACCCTATTGCGCAGGCCATCTGGTGCATAACAAATGGCAAGTCAATAAGCCAGCACTTGTTTGACTACGACAGGTACAAGGCAACAAGGGCCGCTGCAAAACCTTAGATTGATTAAGTATAAAAACCGATTTCTTATTTCTAATCCTGAATGAGAAAGCTTTTCGGCACCGACGGAATAAGAGGCAAGGCATACCAGTATCCGATTACTATTGAAATTGCTGAAAAGCTGGGCTATGCTGTTACCGCTTTCTCAAAAAAAGAAATTTCCAATGTTGTAATAGGCAGGGATACAAGGGTGTCTGGAACATGCCTGGAAAAGGCGGTTGCAAGAGGCATATGCAAGGCAGGAGGCAATGCAATTCTTGTTGGAATTCTTCCAACACCGGCTGTTGCGTACCTTACAAGAAAGCTGAAAGCGGGCGCCGGCATAATGATAACCGCTTCCCATAATCCCGCAGAAGACAATGGTTTGAAAGTATTCTCATCAGGGGGATTTAAAATGGAAGACAGCGAGGAAGAAGAAATAGAAAAGCTGATGTTTGCAGGGCAAAAAGAAAAGAAAGAAGGAAAAAGCCTCGTTCAAGAAAAAGCAAAGGAGGAATATGCGGAATTTGTGAAAAGTTCTTTTGAAGGAAATATGAAAGGGGCCAGGCTTGTATTGGACTGCGCAAACGGCGCTGCATCCGCTGTTGCAAAAGATATCTTTAATGATTTAGGCGCGGAAGTAATTGCAATCCACAGCAGCGAAGACGGAACCAAAATCAACTGCAACTGCGGCGCGCTGCATACAAACAGCCTAAAAGAGGCAGTACTCAAGGAAAAAGCAGACATAGGTATTGCATTGGATGGGGATGCTGACAGGATTATAACAATAGACGAGAAAGGAAATGAGCTTGATGGAGATTATCTTCTTTATATCTGCGCAAAATTAATGAAAGATAAAGGCAGATTAAAGAATAATATTGTTGTCGCAACCGTCATGAGCAATGCGGGCTTTGACGAGGCAATGAAAAAAGAAGGGATAAGCATGGTCAAAACCATTGTTGGGGACAAGTATGTAATAGAAGCCATGAAATCAAAAGGGTATAATCTCGGCGGAGAGCAGTCAGGGCACATAATATTCTCAGATTACTCAACAACAGGGGATGGAATTCTCTGTGGAATACAGGTAATAAAGGCGATGAAAGAATACAAAAAGCCCCTTTCAGAGCTTGCCAACGGAGTCCAGAAATATCCGCAAGTATTAATTAACGTGCCTGTAAAGGAAAAAAGAGAGATTAAAAGCCTTGGCTCCTGCAGCCTTATACAAAAAACAGAAAAAGAGCTTGAAGGAAAAGGAAGGGTTCTTGTAAGATATTCAGGCACAGAGCTTCTTTTAAGGGTAATGGTGGAAGCAAAGGAAAATGCAGATATTTATGCAAAAGAAATAGCAGATTCATTAAGAAAAGAGCTCAGCTGAACCACTTGTTCAGCCCTTCCTGCTTCTCGGATTCTTTCCCGAACACGGATTCAATCCTTTTCCTTGTAATCTCCACAGACTGCCTGAGATAAGCGGGCAATTTGTACCGCTTTATCAAATCCTCAACAGGCTCCAAATACTTCACAACAGAGCCTTCTGAAATTGTAAAAAGCAGCTTTCCACCGCATTTCATGCATTTCCCGCACAACGGCGGCCTCCTGTACTTTTCATTGCAGCTTACGCACCTGAATTCCTGTGTTGAAAACTTGCGCAAATTGCCTTTTATATCGCGGATAAAATGCCTTTCAATCACAAGCCTTGCCGTGTCATCCGCGTCAGCAGCCCTTATTTTCTCCGCAAGAATCATCTGCTTCTGCACCTTTTCCTTCATCGAAGGTATTGACTTGTATGAGCTGCAAAGCACGCCTGTATTGAAGTCAGAAGTATCGTGCGTAAATCCTATCCCCTCATACTGGCTTTCCTTTCCCAGCCTCTGCCTGAATGTTTCTATTGTTTTCAAGTCAGAGGGGTACTTGTACTGCTCAGCAAGCTCATATAGCTCAAGGGGATATTTCCATGCAGTGTCCATATCAAACACCATATCGTCAACCTCGGCAGGTATGAGCTTTGTTGTTATAAGCAGGGGGGCATCCTGGGTTGCGCCCCTTTTGTCAGGCAGAAATTTTTTGGAGAAGTTGAGCAGGTGGTCCATCAGCATCATTACAGCTGCCTCATCCCCATCGCAGTCGCGGCGCATAATGCAGTGCAGGAGAGGATGAGCCAGGAATCCCTGTGTTTTGGAAAATCCAACTATTCTGCAAACAATCCCGGCAGCAGTATGGGGCGACATTGCAACGCACAACTGCCCTATTAAATCCTTCTTTGTTTCAAGCTTGTAATAAGGCTCAAATCCATAAAGTGATACAAGCACGTCATCTATAAAGCAGGCAATCCTGTAAAGCACATTGTCAGCGCCTTCTTCCAGGGCCGCATCGCATGCCGGCAGTATGACATCCTGGGCATTCAGCTCAAGTATCTGCTCATTATCTTCCAGCGGCTTTCCATAGCAGTCAAGAGTATAGCCCATTTCCCTTAATTTTTCAACAGAAGCCCCAACTTCTTTTGGCTTGAAATGAGTGCAGGTCATTTCAGTCATGTCATACCTTATTGTGCCTTCCTTGTTAACATTAAGATTGTGCTTGGCTCTCAATATTCCTTTTAGTATGTGCTCAGGTATGTGCTCAACATTTGAAGTTCCCCTTATCCCCTTGACAATTTCAGGCTGCTGCTGAAGCTTTGCCTTTCTCAGCGCATTATTATAAAAGAAATTTATGTCAATCGATTCTTTCTTGAATAACAGGCATTTTCCGTGCAAAGGGCAAATATCATTGTCCATCTCCTTGTTGCACTTTGGGCAGAAATACTTTCTTTCTGATTCAGAGCCGCATTCATCGCAATTGGTATAAACAGTTTTTTTTCCGCAGCTCTTGCAGTACCTTATTGGGAATTGCGATGTAATCTTTCCCTTTCCGATTGCAGCCTGGAAGCTCCTTAGCCTCCCCCCCTCCTCTCCGACAGGAAACAAGACATGCGGGCTGCTTTTGAGCTTTCTCATCTTTGCCTTTTCAGGCCTTCCCATTCTTGCGCCGATAAAAGTGCCGCACTTGTCCTTTATTTTGACAGAAGAAATGCTGTTTGCCAACTCCAATGGCGTTTCTCCTGAAGGCTCTTTCAAAAGCCCGCCTAAATTTTCCATCAATGCAACAGCGTCATCGTTTTCAATGACAACATGCTCATTCCCGACAGCAGTGTGCTCGATTCCTATAAGCTCAAGGGCTCTTTTTGCATCAGGAGATGGAAGCGCAATCACAATCTTTCCTTTTTCAACAGCCGCGTTCTTAAGTGTTCCATACAAAGCCATGAACTGCTCTTTGGATATTGAATTCCAGTAATATATCCATCTTGGATGCAGGGGGATATCCAGCAATTTTGACATTTCCATTGCTTCGCTAAAATTAAACTTTGAAATCAACGGAGTTTCAACCGCCTCTTTTGTTTTTCCCGGATTCAATCCTGCTTTTTCGTCAATTTCGTCAAAAGAAAGCGGCTTCTCTTTCATTTGCTTCTCAATGCAAAGCGCCCACCATTCCTCGTTAAACCCGCAGGGCACAAGCTTATGCCCCCTGTTAAGAAAATCCCCGTAATTCACAAGCAAATCCCCAAGATAAATTATTTCAGCAACATCCTTCACATACTGCTTTGCCTCATCAATTGTCTCTATCCTCTTCACGCTTCCTGAATTGAGCTTTACAATAGGGCCGTCAATCATGTCGCATACTGAAATTGTTGTTGACTTGCCTGGCCTTTCAGTCTTAAGCTGCGTTCCAATCCCGATAAAAGAGTCAAGTATTACCATTGTTGCCGGGGTTATTGCATCTGACGAAAGCCCTGTTGCCCTTGACCTTCCATACCTCAGCCTTAATCCGCCATTTCTCAAAGGATAGGCAATTATAGGCCTGCCTGCAACCAAATCCTTGATAAAAGTGAAATCAGGCAGTATTGGCGCTTTTTTTTCGTCTGTTTTTGCAACAGCGCCCTTTGCCTTTATTTTGTCCTGCAATTCAAGAAATTCTGCAAGGAAGTTCCACTGCTCCATGTCAAAGTCCTTGCCCCATTTTGAAAGCTGTTTCCATAGCTTCTTTGCCTTTGCTGCAAGGCATTCCGCAATTACAAGGCAGAATCCGCCTCTTATCCTGTCTGACCCAATCCTCTTGAGTCCCTTGTAATTGCTTACATTAATCTCAGCAGTGCCGTCGCCGTCAACCTGCACAGGGATATGTGAAGCCATAAATGCAACTTCCTCGCTCGATGGCCTGTATTGCAGGTTGGTTACTCTTTCATGATAATCAGCAACCTCGATGCACGCCCTTTTCACTTCAGTCTCGTCAGGGTCATACTCAGCATATCCTAATTTTTTTCGCACATAGTCAGCAATCAAAACAGAAACAGCAGCCCCTGTGCCTCCTGCGCTTCTTACAGGCCCGGAATAAAACAATGCAAAATATTCCTTTCCATTGTCATTTCTCTTGTTAAAGCTCAATCCTGCAAAGCCTTCAAGAGGAGAAGAAACAACCCCTACAGTGACATAAGCAAACCCCATTCTTATGCCTGTCTCAATTGCCTTCTTTTTGTCTTCGAACTTGCAGAATTTCTCGCAGGCAACCTCTTCCGCTATCTTGAATGCAATCCTCCAGTCCTGCAGCCCGTACTGCGCCTCAAGCTCTGCAATCCTTGCAACAACCCCTTTTCCCACTATCTCAGGGGCAACAGTTGCTATGAGCCCCTCTACCCTTTCAGCCATATTCTTTGCAAGAGGTATCATTACCCTGCCGTCGGGGTCAAAGCCTTTCTTTTTTGTCTCGTTTGCGATAGAGTAAGCCCTATTTACTTCATCATCCATCCTCTTAAAGTATGCTTGTATTTTTGGGCTTGCTTCCATTGTCATTCACTTTCGTTCATTCCAAGCTTCCCTTCGCTCACGCTTGGGAAGCATTCTCACTTCACTCATATTATCACGCCATGAACTTTACCACTTTCACTTCTCTTGTCTTCAAATTGACAACAGGCACCCTTGCAGGCTCGGGGTTGTGCCCGACCTTTTCCTGGAATGTTGTCTTTGACTGCCAGCAAGAGCCTGAGATTAGCGTAGTGCTCTTGTAAGCGCTGATTGCTGTCTTGTGAATGTGCCCTGTAATGAAAATATCCGGCACTTTCTCTATGACCAGCGGGTCGTGCTTTTCGTCAGGGATATAAAGTGAAGATGTGTGGGTGGGGCATAGGTGCCTTTTTTGCAGCAGGTGCTTCATTACAAGGTCCCCCCTGTCATATCCCCCATTATGCCTTATGCTTTCAACATTTGAGATGTAATAATCAAAGCTGTAGCCGTGATACATCACGACATTAAATCCCGGAAACCCCTTTACAGCATGAATGTTTATTAATGCAGGATTTGAAACAAGCGTTGCATTTGGGAGCGCATAAATCGCAGCAGCATATGTTTTCTCAAGCACAGGCTGCGGCTCTGAAATTCTTATTGCATCGTGGTTTCCGCCGCAGATTATTATTGAAATATCCTGCCTTATCATTGAAAGGTATTTTGCGCATTCATGGTACTGCTCAACAATGTCTTTTATCTCAAGCTCATTGTCCTGCTCAGGATAAATCCCAATGCCGTCAACCAAGTCTCCTGCAATAAACAGGTATTTTATCTTCTTTGCCTCTTTTTTCTGCTCTTCAGCTCCTGTTTCGCCGTTAATCCAGCTCACAAACTTGAGGAATTTGTCTTTCAGGAACATCTTTGAGCCGACATGCAAGTCAGAGATAAAAGCAGCGCAGACATCGTCAGGGCCTTTTTTGAATTCAGCAACAGGTATGTCAGGCAGCAATAATTCATTTACAAAGAATACTTCTCCATTGCATCTTCCTGTAACTCCAATTACTTCATCCATTGTAAGCTCATTCGCAGCTTCAAACGCATGCTTATTGTCTTTTCTTACAATTGCCTTCATATGCCCTGAAGGATCTTCCAGTGTAAGGCAGAAATTGCCATTTTTTGTCTCCTCTTTATTAAAAACCATGCCAACAAGAACTGTTTTTTCCATTGTTTTTTTCTCAGTTGCCCTTTTTATTGAAATCGCGGACTGCAAGTCCATCCTGTTCATAAGAATATCCCTCAGCTGGTCATACCTCGCCCTCATGTATGAAACAAAATGCCCTACCTCTCTTTTCTTTGGCTCTTCATTGTATGATTTTATGACAGAAACAACAGGCTTTAGCTCTCCAGATGAAACAAACAATGCATCTATCATTGTATTGTCAAGGAAAACAGGCGCATTTTTTCTTTCCAGCGATGAAGCGGCCTGCATTATCTCTCCAGCTTTCCTGCTCTTCATAAGGTAGCCAAGCGCAGATGGATTAAGGAATACATTCTTTTGCATGAATGCAGAGACAATGTCAGCGCTCATAATCCCAAGCCCTCCCTCAGCAGCCTTTCTATTTTAGGAGCGGTTGAGGGAGGTATTCCTAGCCCGAGATGCCTTGTCCTGCCATATCTGCCGTGGCTTACAATTTTCGTATGCAAAATTCCCTGCATTTCCAATTCCCCCAAAACATCAGAGAACCACCTTTGTGTTTGTACCCTGTTTTTTAAATTTAAACAAAGCAGTTTATAGGAATCGTAAGCATTCCCGCTTAATATGGGCTTTTCATCATTTTTAGAACAAAGCTCAAAAAGTGAAAAAAGGACCGTCATATTCTGCTTGTTCATGTTCTTGACAGCATCAAAGTATTTGTCTGTGTCAAGCTTTTCGTCAGCCTCGTCAAGGCTTTCTATTGATATCACATTCTCGTTTTTTCTTTCTGATATCTCGGCTGAAACCCTCAAAAGGTCTATTGCCCTTCTTGCATCCCCGTGGGTAGCGGCATATGCAGCGCATTTTTCAAGCACCCCTTCTGTAACCTTCCCTTCCTTGAAAGCTATCCCTGCCCTTTCCTTGAGGATGTCAAGTATCTGCACTGCATTGTACTTGAAAAACTGTATCTCTTCCTCGCAGAGGGAGCTTTTTACCCTTGCATCCATGTGGTCTGTAAAATCAAGCTTGTTTGATATTCCTATTATTGAAAGCTGGCTTTTTTTCAGCTCCGAATTAAGCCTTGTAAGGTTGTAAAGTATTTCATCGCCTATTTTTTCAACAAGGCTGTCAATCTCGTCAAGAACCATCACAAGAAGCACCTTTTCCCTGTCAAGCGCCTTTACAAATATCTTGTAAACCTCATTTGTTGAAAGGCCTGTTTCAGGTATTTGCTCATTAAAAACTGTCCTTGCAACATCAGCCATAAGCCTGTATTCAGTGTCTGCAACTTTTTTCAGCTTGCAGTTAATAGTATAAATTTTAAGATTGTTATTTGATTTCTGTGTAATCTCTGCCATTTTTGAAGTAACATAATTAGTAACCACTGTTTTCCCAGTGCCTGTTGTGCCGTAAATGAAAAGATTTGAAGGCTTCTCAAGCTTGAGCGCGGGAGCCAGGATGGAAGCTACTTTTTCAATTTCTGAATCCCTGTGAGGTATTATGTCGGGAGTGTATGCTGAAAGCAGGACTGATTTTTCCCTGAATAAAGATTCTTTCTGCAGGTACTGCTCGAAAAAAGAAGTTAATTTTTCACCCATATTTTTTTCACCTCTGCTTCTTGTAGAAAGCTGTGCCCTATTTAAAGATTATTATACTGCAAATATAGTGTTGGAGAATATATAATAGAACCTCTATTTCCTTTGGACTAAAATTTCACTAATTTCACTATAATTTCAAGTATAACCAAGGCTGGAAAAGATAGACCTACTCCTTGGTTTCAAGTGGAAAGTTGTTTAGAAAAAATAAGCGCTTTTGTTTCCACATTAAATTATATTCTGTAAAATATATATTATAAAATATATCTAATTAATATATAATATAATTCAATATATACAATAAATATTAATAAAATTTAT
>JASEIA010000021.1 GCA_030018575.1 Nanobdellota archaeon
GGGTGTGTTCCTGACATTACATACTTTTATAGAGGAGAACCTCATCTTTAAAGTGTAATTATTTGACAAAAAGGGTTATGGGACAGGGAGCATAATTGTCCATGTGGGTTTATTGCGCCAAGAGATTATAATTCCGCATTGGAGATAAGGAAATTGATGCTCAAGAAAATTGAGATAGTGCTCGAAAATCAGAGATTTTCGGCACCCCAAGACATAGTCTCGATGGGGCAGGAACTGCCCGAATCAACGCCTGTTGAGATGAGTCCTCTACCGCCTTTGGCGGCAAGTTTTGTCGCTGACACAGGAAACCCCACCCTTTAAGGTTGGGGTAGTTCATTGCGCTTTAGCAAGCATCCTGCTTATATCCTTCAAATCATAGCACCCCGCGGCCTTTTTTTTAAAGCTTTTGGCAAACACTGCAAAATGCTCCTTCCTTTCATTATTATGCCATTCTACCAAAGCAGACTTTGTTTTTAGCCCATAAAGTATATCTTCCCCGTCAACATTTTCCTTCCATTTGCATTCTACAAATAATATCTCTTTTTTTTCATCATCCACTGCAACAATATCTATTTCATTTCCCTTGTGCCACCAGCGGCTTATCCTTGAAAATGAAATTTCCGGAAGCAGGGTCTTGTCACGCACGCTATCCATTATAAACTGCTCAAAAAGCCTGCCCGAATAATTGCCAAAGTCCTTTTTAACAGCGCCCAATACCTCAGGCGTCCGAAATGCCTCCAGCTCGCTCTTGTTTGGGTAAATGTACCTGAACCAGAAATTAAAATAGGGGTCAGCTATGGAATAGCGCCTGTTTTTTGACTGCCTTGATGCAGTTACAGGCAGCTCTTCAAATATAAGCCGCAAGCCTTTAAGCACGTCCAGATACTTTGACACCATCCCCTTATCCAGGCCGGTATTGCCGCATATTTCCCCAGCCGTGTTCTTTCCAAACGAAATAGCCCTGAGTATCAGCTTGTAATTTTTTGGCTCCCGAAATTCCTCGCTCATTAAAAATTCAGCTTCATTGTAAAGATAGCATCCCTTTTTTAGCATATTTTTCTCAACATTGCCGAAAAATCCAAGATTTGGATCAAATTGCAGCAGGTATTCAGGCATTCCGCCGATTACGAACCATGTATTGATAAGCTCTTCCATGCCGCAGCCTGGAAGGAATTTTGACAGCGCTGGAAATTGCATTGGCGCAACGTTCCAGTCTCCTGTTCTTCTTCCGTAAAGCGGGCTTTTTTCCCCCAGCACGTCCGACTCCATCACGCTTACTGAAGAGCCGAGCAATATAAGCATGATATTTTTTTCCTTAAGCAGCAGCTCCCATATCCTCTGAAATATTGAAGGTATTGCAGAATTGCTGTAGATAAGGTACGGAAACTCGTCTATGACTACCGCTATTTTCTCTTTTTTTTCAATTTCGCTAAATTTTATGTGCGAGGTAAGCGCGCTGAAAACAGAAAACCAGTCCTTGTATTCAGCATCGGCAAAGGCAGGGTCAGAAAGGAAACTGGCAGATTCCCTCGAGAAAGACCCTATATTTTCCCTATCCCCCTCCTTTGAAGAAAGAAAATATATCCCTTTTGCGCCATCTAAAAACTTTACAGCCAGCGCAGTTTTTCCAACCCTTCTCCGCCCATAAAGCACGATAAATTCGGGCTTTTTTGAGTTGTGCCTTTCTTTAAGAAACTCAATCTCCTTTTCCCTGTTGATAAATAGTTGAGACATAAGTATATTACTTTACTATCAACTATTTAAAGGTTGCGGTTTGCGCCAAAACCGGGGCTGATGGTATTCCTGGTGGTTGTGCTGATAATTATAAATGTCGGATGGTTCGTATACATGAAAAAGAGGAGGTAATCCCAACCAAAGCCTTATATACTAAAAAGTGAACATATGTTCATATAAAGGTGAACAAATGCTGATGAAAACACAGGCAAGGATAATGCGGCTGTTTGCAGGGCAGATAATCAGGATGTTTACTATTCGCGAGATTGCAAGGGAGCTTAAGATGCATGTTTCCCTTGCCCACAGGGCGATTGTGCCGCTTATTAAAGAACGGCTTTTAAAGCGGAATGAGCAAAAGCTCATATCTATTGACTATTCCGGAAACCATGAAACTCTCGCTTATATTGAATACTTAAGAAGCAGGGATTTTTTAAGCAAACCAAAAAACAGGGATGTTGGCATGTTTGCCATGGAAGTCACGGACAAAATAGGCGAAGAGAGCTTTGTTCTGCTTTTGTTTGGCTCTGCAGTAATAAGCCCCAATCCGCGGGATATAGACATTCTCCTTATTGTGGATGATACAGAAAAGATAGAATTTCACGAACGCTTTCTGGAAAATATATGCAGCGGCTTCAGCTTGAAATTTGAGCCGCGGGTTATTTCTTTTGAAAGTGCTTATGAAATGCTGGGCAAAAGGGAAGAAGCTAATATTATGAACGAAACATTAAATAAGCACCTGATATTATATGGGGCGGGGCTTTTTTACAGGCTCGTCAAAAAAGGGAGAAAATAATGCTTGAAGAGAAAAAGCTGAAGAGGGCGGAAGAGCGATGTTCACATATGAAATGGGCGCTATCGTTATGCAGGAAAAGGCAAGAACGTCTATTGAAAGGGCAAGCAGGTTTAACCTTGAGGTAAGGAAAATGTTAGCAATAAGATAAAATAGGATGCCTCATTAGGGTTTTGCAATGGAACTCTTCAAAAATATAAAGGACACTGAAAAGGAAATAGCAAAGGCAGAAGCGCTTTTGAAGCAGGGCATTCAGAAAGACAGGATTTGCGCAGCCTTAAAAATCTCTGAAGAGGCCTGCGAAATAGCAGCCGCAAGGCTCAGGAATGAAAAGACAGGCAAGACAAGCCACAAGGGGCTTTTCATGAGCCTTAATGACCTGAGGTTTGCGACAAACGAGGAAGTTGCAAAATACAGGGCAAAACGACTGAAATGCAATACAATAATTGAGATAGGCTCTGGCATTGGGCTGCAGTCATTTGAATTTGCAAAAACATGCAAAAGAGTCATTGCAATAGAGATTGATAAAAGAAAATATGAATATGCAAAGAAGAACGCTGAAATGCTCGGCATTAATAACATTGAATTCATAAACGCTGACGCATTAAAGCTTAAGAAAATCCCAAACGCGGACATTGTCTTTTGCGAAACAGAGAGGGAAGCTGAGGAAAAGGAAAGGAAGATTGAGAAACTAAAGCCGGATATCAGGAAAGTGCTTGAAACCTATGGCAAAATAACAAAAGACATCTGCATTGAAGTTCCGCCGCGGATAAAGGAAGCGGCTTATGAATGCGAGAAAGAGTATTTGTCAGTAAGCCATGGGCTTAACAGGCTTGACCTTTATTTTGGAAAATTAAGGAAGTGCGCAATCTCAGCTGTGATTGCAGAGACAGGGGAAAGGCTTGAAGGCGAAACAAAGCAGATGGAGGAAAGCAGGCCTTTGAAGTACATTCACGAGCCTGACAAGGCTGCTGAAAAGGCAGGCCTGCTGTGGGCAATTCCGGGAAAAGGGCTGTATGCATACAAGGATTTTCTAACAAGCAAGAATCCTATAAAAAGCAGTTTCATAAAAAGCTCGTTTGAAGTGCTTCACAGGTGTATTGGTTTTGATGAAGCAATAAAGGCATTAAAAAAGGAAAACTGCGGAAAAGCAATTCTACGATACAGCATAAGCCCTGACAGGTATTGGAAAGAGAGAAAGAAATATGAAGATGAATTAAAAGGCGGAGAAATCCTTTACCTGTTCTCTTCAGGCAAAGAGCTTCTTGTCTGCAAAAAAATCTAGTGATGCATTGGCATGCAGTGGCCGAAAGCTTTCCACTTAAGGGATTTTGCAATTCCGAGGAAAAGCAATCCAAGGATGTATGCAAACAGCCCGTAAATAAAACCCAGCTGAACCTGCCTCATTATCCCTTCCAATATCGATGCAAACCCCAGCGCGCCAAAGAACACGGCGCCCAGGAAAAACAGCCCCCTTGCACCCTTCTCTTTCATGGAACAACACTCCGCTTTCTTCTCTTCTTTTTTCGCCATTTGAACCTCCTTTTTTATTTCAAATTAAGAGCTTTCTTCAATGCAGGCTGGTCAAAGCCTATTATGCACTGCCCGCCAACCATTATGACCGGCACGCCCATCTGCCCTGACACTTCAATCATCTCGGCAGCGGCTTTCCTGTCTTTTGACACGTCAACAGCCTCAAACTTCACCTTATGCTCGCTTAAAAACTGCTTTGCCATGTCACAGTAAGGGCATGTGGGCGTTGAGTAGATTTTTACTTTCTTTTCCATTTTTTCTCCATTATAGCTTATTGTTTTTGCCAACAAGCTTTTTAACCCTCATTTTTGTATTAGCATTTTCCATTTTTGCCTCCAGTTATATTCATGCAAGCTGCATTTAAATAGGTTTCTGCCCGTCTCAGCATAGAAGAAACACTCTTTTTGGAACAAAGAGGATATTGCCTTCCAACTTTGTCTTGCCGTCATATATTACAATCCCATACTTTGCAGAAACTTTTTTCATTGTCTGCCTTACCTGCCTCGGTCCCTTTTGCCCGTAGCCCACTTCCACCACAGTCTTTGCATTGTCTTTCTGCCTCGTAATTATAAAATCAGCGCCGCGCTTTTCGCTGTCGCGCGACAGCTTAAATCCTTTTTTTGAAAACTTATAAAGATAAAATGCAACAATATCCTCAAACAGCCTGCCGTAAACCGCCCTGTCTATGCTGCTCCCGGATTCCCAAAGCAAAGTGGCTTTTATTACCGGCGCTATGAAAGCATATTTCGGCGTTTTTCTTGCCTGCTTTGCAGCCCTGCCAAACGCCTTTATAGGAAACAATATTTCCGACTTTTCAAGGGTTGTAAGCACTGAATGAACAGTCGGCTTTCCAAGCCCTAACCGCGAAGAAACAGCTTCAAGGCTCATATCTTCGGCGCTTGACAGCAAAAGAAGCAGGTTCCATACCTTATCGAGCGTTTCTTTGTTATATGGAAAAATCGCCGCAATATCATCATAAACTACTTTCTCAAGCATCTGTATGAGCCTTTGGAACACTTCTTCCCTGCTCTTCAGTTCAAGGGAAAAAGGCAGCGTGCCTTTTGAAAGATAATCCTCAATATCATAGCGCTTCCACTTTACAAAATAGGGCGCTGCAGCCCTCTCTATGGCAGAAACCGCTGAAAAGGCGCGCTTTGCACTGCCTGAGAAAAACATTGCATCATACAATTTTTCTCCGGCGCCTTCAGGCGGAAGTATCCCTCTCTTAAGGAATACATACTCGGCGAATGTGAGGGGGAATATTTTTTCCATGTGCACCCTTCTGGCAACATCCGGGTTTGCCTGCAGTGCCAGTGCATTTGAGCCAGTTGCAATGATAAAAACATGCTTTGACCTGTCAAATACCGTCTTCAGGGCTGCGGCCCAGTTTTTATCGTAATGCGCTTCGTCTACAAGAAAAAATGCCTTTTCCTGCAGCTCTTCAACCGCTAAGCCGCTTATGTCTTCATAAGCTTCTATAAACTCATATATATTTGAGCCAAACGCCTTTACCAGCTCGTCCGCTGAAACATAAATTATCCTATCCTGCGGAACTCCCTCTGCTTTTAATAAAAAGTACAGCTGGGACAGCAGGGTTGTCTTGCCTGTTCCTCTCAGCCCCGGCATTACAGTCCACCTGTTGCCTGTTTTGCCGGAAATAAAATCTTTGGCAAGCGCCTCTATCCTCGCAAAAATCATCCTGCGCTTCAGCGGCTTTTCTCCTGGGCCGCGCAGATAAATTCCAAGCCTTTCCGGGGCGTTGGCCAGCGCCTTCCTTGCAAAATTAGCAATTTCTTCTCTTGCCATATTGGTTAAACAAGATTAACTAATATATATACTTTTTGGTTAAACATACTTAACCAAAAATTTGCCTTTTTGAGAAAGATACAAGCATGGGTATCCCAATCAGCAGCATTGCAATGGAAAGCATCTGCCCCATGCTTAAAACCCCGAAAAACAAGCCTATTTGTGCATCAGGCTCTCTTAAGAATTCTATGAAAAAACGTAAAAATCCGTACATGACAAGGAACAATGAAAACATTACCCCTTCCTTCAACTTTTTATTTCTTATTGAATAAAGCACTGAAAACATGAAAATGTTCTTCAAAGCCTCATAAAGCTGCGAAGGGTGCCTGAAGCCGTCAATCCCCTGGAATTTTACAGCCCACGGAACAGAAGTTATCCTGCCGTAAAGCTCGCCATTGATGAAATTGCCTATTCTCCCAAGAAAGAGGCAGAATGCAACAGGAATGACTGCCATGTCCGCAAGCTTCCAGAAGCTGATTTTCCATTTTCTCGCAAACCAGAACCCTGATAAAACAGCCCCAACAAGCCCGCCATGGAATGAAAGCCCTCCCTCCCATATCGCTATTGCCTCAAGCGGGTTTTCAATGAAATAGCTTAAGTTATAGAACAGGATGTAAAAAATTCTTGAAAAAATAACAATTGAAAGCAAAGTGTAAGCAACAAAATCAAGCATCTCCTCTTTTGAAATTCCAAGCTTTCTTTCTTCTGAAAGCTTTTTCAGCATGAAATAAGCGAATATTGCGCCAAGTATGTATGCAAGAGAATAATAGCGAATTTCCAAGGGGCCTATATGGGCTAATACCGGATTAATTGTGTTGTAAAACACCATAAAGCTTCTTCTCCATGTATTTCACAAGCAATCCCGCGGCAAGCATGCCAAAAGACAAGACTGCTGAGATTAAAAATATTTTCCTTGCAATAAGCCTGAAAAAAGACTCAGGCAAAAGAACTATTATCTTGTCTGTAAATGGGTTCATCAGCCACAATGAGTTTGAAAACAAAAGAAAATGGAATTTCTCAAAAAGCCATTGGAAATTCAGGGAAAGCAGGGCAAGAACAAGCACAAATGCAAGCGAAGCTGTTCCTCCCGCTATAAGGCAGGATGCCAAGAATGAAATGTCTTTCCTGAAAAAAGCATACGCAATCACTGCAAAGCAGAATAACATTGAAACCAGAAGCAAAATAGCGCTTAATGAAAAAAGAAATTTTACATCCTTCATGTGCGTTATTTCCTTTTCATTGAAAAAAGCAGGGTTTAATTCATTTTCTCCCTTAAGATATGCAAGCAGGCTGCCAGCCCTTGCATCTGCGTCAGGAAGAGAAGAGTAAATGCCTTTTGCCTTGAAGAAGGAGCGGTAAAAGCCTTCGTCAAAAGAAGCAACCCTGACTGCTGAAAAAAAGTACATCAAAAGAGCAAACAATGCAAACAATGCCGCAACAAGCCTCTTTTTTGTTTTTGCTTTCATATGCACCTCTTAATTGCATTCTCAACCCTTTCCCTGCTAAACTGCCTTTCTTTTACAAGAAAATCAATCAATCCTTCTTTGTCAGGGTTTTTCCATTTAAGCGAATAGTCTTTTACAACAGGCATTTTATTGATATGATTAAACACATCTTCCCAGCCATATTCATCTTTCCAGCCAAGCTCATTGAACATTTTTCCAAAGTCACTGCCGTATTTCTGCACAAGCTTCAATGCTTTTTTCTGCCCTATGCCGTAAATCCCCTTGTTGTAATCAGTTCCCACGAGCATTCCAAGGGCAATAAGCTGCTTCTGGTTTATTGAAAGCTCTTTCAGCAGATTGCTAAGCTCCACTGCCTGCATTCCGATTATTACTTTTTTTCCAGCGGATGTTTTTCTTGATTTTGACATTGTAAGGTTTGTTATCAGCCTCGGCGCATTGTAAAGAAGGCAGTCGTAGTCCTGCGAAGCAACCGCCCATGCATCCCCCTTGCGGCAGATATACGCAGCCTGCGCCTCGCCATCAGCCATTGCCTGAATAACCGGAAGCCCCATAAGCAAAAGAAGCTGCTTTGCATCTTCAGCCATCTTTAATGTGATTGTCTCTGATGTTCTCGGCATTATCCGCTCTTCAGGCTTTTCATTCGGCAATAGAAAAGGCCCGTCAAGCACAAAGCAGGGCTTTGCCTTCATTTCAAGAAGCCTTGCGGTCCTGTAAAACAATCCGGACAGATGCGTTGTCACATTTCCTTTATTGTCATTAAGCATAGGCATAGTGCGCATAAATTGGTGAAGCTGGATATAAGTGTCAACTGCTATTGTTTTTCCTTTCAGCTCCCCCTCTTTCAAATTCCTGAAATTCACAATGCCCGTTATGTTCACGCCCATAACAAGTGTGTGGCAAGAAGGGTATTTATAGATAACTGATGTATCAGGTTTATCCTAAAAGCTCGTTAAGGTGAAAGCATAGCGGTTTGCCCGCGGGCCGGACCGGAGGCGGGGAAGATGTAAAACTACACGCCATTATAATTTAGGGGAAAAGCTTATATATTTACCCTTTTTTATAATAAATATGGAAAAATACTATGGCAGAATAAAAGAATGCTTTGGAAACAAGCAGTTCAGCATACATGATTTAGCCAAGGCGCTTAAAGGCAAGTCAGAGGAAAGGCTGTTTCTCGAATTGCTGCAGAAAGATATGTAATCTTTGCTGTGGTTCCCCGAAATTATGGCGCCTCGGAAAAGCGGATAACATTTTATATTTTTATGAAACTTTTTGCAAAAAGTTATACAACCTGCTTTAATAACGCTTATAAAGGCAGCAAGGCAATTTACCTTTTATGAAAGTGGGAATAAAGACTTACAGCGACGAGAAAGGCTACAATCACATTCCGAAAATAATTGACTATGCTGATTTCATTGAAATTCTTCCATTGCCTGACAATGATTTTTACAAGCAATTTGCGGATTTTGACATGGAAATAAGGATTCATGCGCCGCACCAGGGGCAGGGCGCGGACCCTGCTGACAGGAATGCAGTGAAAAGGACAATGCAGTGCATGAAAACAGCGATAGGCGCGGCTGACCTGTTTGATTCCCCTACAATAGTGGTGCATCCGGGAACATACACAGGAGTTGGCTCAACAATGCGGGCTATTGAATTCCTGAAGCAGTTCAATGATGGCAGGTTCCTGATAGAAAACCTTCCTGCAGAATGCAATGAAAAAGGAGAGCTTGGCTCAACAGCAGAGGACATGGCACCTTTTGTGAAAACCCTTGGCTGCGGCATCTGCCTTGACTTCGGGCATGCAACGCTTACAGAGCATGCAAAGGCAAAAGGCTACAAGCAGATAATAAATGAATTCATGCGCCTTAACCCCAAATATTTCCATATCATGGGCGGCTCAATAAAAGAAAACATAGACCACAAAAACCTGTTTTACGGCGACTTTGACATTGGATTCTTCAAGGAATGCATACCGCGCGATGCATATGTTGTCCTTGAAACACCGCACGATGCCGGGATGCAAAAAAGGGAAATCGAGTTCATAAAAAAAGGAAAGTATTCGAAAACTGCGGTTTTCGGATTCCGAAAATGCCGAGGCATTTTCGAATAGAAAGGAAAAATGTATTATCTGTTCTTAATTTCTGGAGAAAGCCCTGAGCTTGCAAAGGCGGAGATTGAGCTTTTTGCAGGCGCGAAAATAAAGGAGCATTCAGGCAGCTCGGTTGTTGCAGAGGGCGAAGAATTTGAAAGGCAGAGGCTTGCGTGCACAAAATGCCTGTGCAAATTCCTTTTTTCCTGCAAGACAGAAGAGCTTGAAGATAAAGTGAAGGCATTTGAATGGCAAAAGCATTACAGGGAAAGCTTTTACGTGCATGCCCATCACACTGCGCAGCCCCGGGAAAAGCAGCTTGCAGAGATAATCTGGAGCAGGCTTAAGAATCCAAAGGTTGCATTCAAGAATCCAAAGACAGAGATTGATTTTGTTTTTGAAAAAGAAAAGGTTTTCTGCGGCATGCGGCTTGACAAGAACAATGAGATGTTTGAGGCAAGAAAGGCGCACAGGCGCCCCGGCTTTTCCCCAATATCGCTTCATCCAAAATTGGCAAGGGCATTGGTTAACATGACAGGCATAAAAAAAGGCGAAATGCTTCTTGACCCTTTCTGCGGCACAGCTGGAATACTGATTGAGGCGGGGCTTATGGGAATAAAGTGCGCGGGCTCCGACATTGATGAAGGAATGCTTGAAAAGGCAAAAATAAATCTTGATTCCTTCAGGATAAAAAGCTATAAGCTCCTGAAAGCGGATGCAAGGAAAATAAGAATAAAATGCAATGCAATTGCAGCAGACCCGCCTTACGGCAAAGCCTCTTCCCTGAGAAAACAAAACATAAGAAAGCTTTATTCAGATTTCCTCTCAAATGCATACAAGATATTAAACAAGAAATCAAGATTGGCAATTATCTTTCCCAATGGCCTTTCCATAAAGTCAAAATTCAAAACATTAAGAAGTATTGACATTCCAATACACAAGTCGCTTACAAGGACGATAACAATTCTGGAAAAGAATTAAGCAAGCCCTATAACCCGCGATACTCCCGATACAATAAAACCGAGAAGCTTTATCAGCCATGGCAGGAGGTTGATGAATATAAGCAAAAGGCAGATTCCGCTGAATATGCTCCACGCCATTTTTGCCTTTTTCTCGTCCCTGAAAATCCAGAGCATTGCAACCAAAAACATCCTGCCTCCGTCAACAGCGCCAAGCGGAAGAAGGTTGAACAATGCAATGCCAATGCTAATCATGAAAAGCCATGCAACAAGCATGTTAACCCATTTTATTGCAGGCAGAAAAGGGCCTGCCCATTCATGCTTAAGCTTTGCCTGAAACTCAAATGAATTTATTCCTATAATCCCCCTTGAGGAATTATTAGGGTCTTCAACAGCCTTTACTTTTACATATCCCTGCGAAGTCATGAGCTCAATTGCCTGCCCCGGATAAAAAGAGGTTGCAGCAATCACATTTTCAACGCTGTCAAGATGAACCCCGTTTATTGACGAGATAGTTACAGGAGCCTTGATGCCTGCCTGCAAAAGAGGATGCCCTTCTGTGAGATTTGCAACATTAATGCCATTAACGCCATAAAGAGAGGAATATGCAGGGACAATAAGGAATAAAAGAAGCCCTAAAAATAAAATTCCGGTAAATATGTTGGAAAAAGGCCCTGCTGCAAACACAGTCAGCTGCTTATATTTGCTTTTCCTTTTCATCTGCCTCTCGTCAGGCTCAACAAAAGCCATAAGCAACGGGCCGAGAAACGCAAAGCCTGAGCTTTTTATCTTAATCTTATGCAGCCTTGCAAGTATTCCGTGGGAAAATTCGTGGATTGTTGCAACTATCAGTATTGAAATAACCCAGTGCCAGAATGACAATACAGGAACTCCTGGTATTTTAATTCCTGGAAGAACCGGGGCAAGCGGGGCAATTGCAGAGGGAATTATAAGAAACTCAATTGTTTTCTTTATCAGGAAAACAAATATGAATCCCATGCCTGCAAAACCGACAACAACACCTAAAAATCCAAGGGTTTTCACAATGCGCGGGAACTTCCTTGAAATAGAGCCCATCAGCTTTAATCCCAGCTTTGTCCTGTACATGAAAAGCAGCTTGCCATGTATCGTGAATTTGTCCTTGTGCTTCAGATAGAAAAGGTAAAGAAACCCGTAAAATAGAATCAGGGAGAGCAGGTCGTAATTCATAAAAGCCCCTTATGGCATCTCATTACTTGCCCTTCCAGTTTTTTCTTATGATGCCTGTCGCTGTTTTAATTGCAAGATAAGTGCCGCCTGCAATCATTATGGGCGCGACAGCTGCTCCGCCAAGAATAGCTGCTGAGATTCCTGCCGCTGTCAAAAGCGCTGTATCGCCCTCGCTCAAGAATGATATTATCTTGTTTTCCATTGATTTCGGGTTTTCCTCAGAGTCCATCTCAAGTATTATCTTGCCTTCCTTGAAAACCTTTATCCAGTTTATTTCCTCGCTGACAAGCACTGCGATTGTGTCAGGGACATATGAAGTGATTCCTGCGGCTGCAGCGTGCTTTGTGCCGTAGCCTGGAACAGGAATTGACTTTTTTAGCTTTACCCCGTAGGCGAGCAAATCCCCCTCATTTGAGATTATTACAGCGCCGTCAAGAACAGCAAGCTTTTCAAGAACCTTGTCCATGCCTGCTTCCTTTATGTCCACTTTCTGCAGAACCTGCGGAAAAAGCGGGTCATAAAGGCGCTTGAACTTGCCTGCAGGGCCAATCACAAACAATGCGCCTTCTTTTGAGCGCGCAATCTTTTTTGCAATCGGCAGCAAAATTTCATACACTTTCTCTTTTGTCAGCTTTCTGGAGAATATGCCCATGCTATAATATAGCCATTAATGATTTTTAAACCTTTCCCACGTGTTAAAAGCTAATGATGCCCTATAATGCCGTCTGCATTGCCGTCAGCTGAGTCGCCTGCAACAATTTTCTTGTTTGAATCTTCCTCTTCCTTCCTGTCCTCTTCCTCTTGGGCCATCTCATTCTCTTCCTCGGCATTATCCCCTATCTCTTCAATCTTTCTCTTTATCTCTGTCTTGCCTATTGCAGCTTCTTTTATTACTTCATCGCCAATCATGTTCAATGCCCTGTTAAATGTGCTGCCTGAAATCATGCCTTTTGCAAGGCTGTTCTGCCCGCCGCCTTTCACAACATCCATGAACTCGGCAGGTATCATCATCTTGGATGACTTCATGTTCTCCAATGCCTTTACATACAGGTATGAAAGAGTCCTGTCATCAAAGCTTTCAGTGCCCTTGCCTAAAGCCGCAGTCAGCACCCTTCTTGCCTCTGCAACAAACTTCTTTGCCTCAAGCGACTCGGCAGCAACCTTCTTTCCCCTCAATGCATCAAGTATCTGCCTTGGAGGCTCCATCTTCTCCATCTCGAAATTGTTTATCGTAAGCCCCCAGTTCTGCAGCGTTGGCTGGAGCTGCTCAATCATCATGCCTGCGATATCTTCGATGTTTATCAAAAGCTGGATGAATGTGAATTCCCCTGCAATGTCCCTGACCCTTGCGGTAATCATGTCCCTAAGCGCTGTCCTGTAGTTTTGAACTCCCAATGCAGCATTAACTGCATTGCTTATGAAAAAGAACACGACTCCCTGCATCTTTATCTCAAGCCCTTCCCTTGATATGACAGGAACCTCAATCCTCTCCTGCTGCTCCCTCAGGTCAAGGACATAGCCCACTTTTTCAAACACAGGAATGACAATTGCCCAGCCTGAAGGCGAAACCCTGTGGAACTTGCCGAACCTGTATATAATGGCTGCATGGTAAGGGTCATACTTCTTTATGAAGAACTTGTAAAAGAGTATTGCAAATACGCCTGCTGCGGTGAATAAAGCAACAGGAAGCAATAAGTTAAGGAAATACAATGCAAGCACCAAAGCTGCGAATATTAACAGTATGATTAAAGGCCACATATCCTAGAAAGATAATTATATTGTTTAAATACCTTTTGGCTAGAAACCAAAATGGCTAAGTTAGAAAACCTTTTAAATGAAGCAGATATACAGCAAGTTATGAAGATATTCAATACACTCACAAAGAAAAAGGAGGAGTTTAAGCCTAATAATCCAGATTTAATCAAGATGTATGTCTGCGGTGTTACAGTATATGGCAACCTGCATATGGGGCATATCCGCACATATATCGCATATGACATGATAAGAAATTATTTTATTCATTTTAAGAATAAGAAAGTGCTGTTTGTGCAGAACATTACAGATGTAGGCCATATTATGGGGGATGCTGATGAAGGAGAGGATAAAATAGAGAACAAAGCTAACATTGAAAAAAAGCACCCGATGGAAATAGTGGACATGTATATTCAAAATATGTGGCAGGGGCTTGATGCTTTAAAATGCGACAGGCCAAATATTGCACCGAGGGCAACAGGGCATATTGTCGAAATAATAGATGCGGTAACTGAGCTTATCAAAAAGGGATATGCCTATGAGATTAATGGCGATGTATATTTTGATGTTTCAAAGTTTAAAGAATATGGGGCACTTTCCGGAAATAAAATCAAAGAATTAGAAGCAGGCGCACGCATAGAAGTCAATAATCGGAAGAGGCACCCTTTTGATTTTGCACTCTGGAAAAAAGCAGAGCAGGGGCATATAATGCAATGGTCCAGCCCATGGGGCAAAGGATACCCCGGATGGCATATAGAATGTTCAGTAATGTCCCAAAAATATTTGGGATTACCTTTCGATATTCATGGCGGTGCCAGGGAATTGGCTTTTCCACATCACGAGAATGAAATTGCCCAAACAGAAGCCCTAACTGGAAACAAAATGGTAAATTATTGGGTACATACCGGATTATTAATGATAAGCGGGCAAAAAATGGCAAAATCTATCGGAAATTTTATAAATGTAAAAGAAGCATTAAAAAAACATAAAGCAAATATTATCCGCTTTTTTATACTTTCAAACTCTTATTCTGCCCCTATAGATCTAAAACCTGACTCATTAGAATCGTCAAAAAAAGCTCTTGACAGGATAAACAATTACATAGCAAAATTACAGCAAGAAGCAAAAAATGAGCATTATAATGACCAATTAGGAGAACGGTTAAATATTTTAAAATCAAAATTTGAAGAAGCTATGGATGACGATTTTAATACGCCTAACGCTATATCTTACCTTTTTGATTTTATTAATTATACAAATAAGGCATTAGCATCCAATGAAGCCAGTCCCAAAAATGCCCGCGAAATTATCGCGTACTTAAAGAAGATTAATAAATTGTTCAAGGCATTTAAGTTCGCATCAATTAGGCGCATAACAACTGCCCCAGAAATAGAGCGGCTAATTAGAGAACGAACAGAAGCAAGAAAAAAAGGCAATTGGAATAAGGCAGATAATTTAAGAAAAGAGCTATATTCAAGCGGAATAGAGCTTATCGACAACAAAGATGGAAGCACCACAATTATTAAAAGATAAGCCATTTTAAGAAATAGGTGTATAGACTGCCTTTTTTCAAGATTAGGACAGAAACCGAAAGCTTTATTAAGCTGTTGTTATCATTATCTAGTGGGGGTGCAATATGAAAGCAATAACACCGAAAGATTATGAGAAAGAAGCAGGCATATTAGAACGATTTGGAAGAACCACTTGCTCATGCTCTAGCGGATGCATTATTTCAAGTTTAGCTTAATAATTAGCTTGGAATATCTGTTAAAGGATAGGCATAATGAAAAGATTCAATAGTTCAAAATGTGGCGAATTTTTTTATATCCAATGGCATATTACTGAAAAATGCAATAATAATTGTAAACATTGCTATTCTCGAAACCATCGTATAAAGAAAGATGTGAGTCTTCATGACTTTGAGCTTATTTTAAAGGATATAGAAAATATTTGTAAGCGCTGGGGAAGGATGGCACAGATTACGCTCATTGGCGGAGACCCTATGATACATCCTAAATTTAAAGAAATGGTTAGAATATTAGGCAAAAAAAGATGGGCAAGGCTATTAATCGCCGGGAATCCGGAGCCATTAACCCAAGAAATGATATCTTTTTTAAAACAAAACAATGTTTTTGCATATCAATTATCACTCGATGGGCTTAGAAATACGCATGACAAAATAAGGTATAACGGCAGTTTTAATATTACTACTAAAAAAATTAAGGAATTATCAGAATCCGGAATGCGGATACAAGTTATGTCAACTATTTCCGAAAAGAATGTAACTGAAATGATACGTTTAATGAAACTTGCATACTCTCTTGGTGCACATAGATGGGCATTTTCACGATATGTTCCGCCTGTTGGAAATAAGCTTAAATTAAGCCCGCCCGCATATCTATCATTTTTAAAAAAGATGGAAAAAGCTCATAAGCCTTATGAACAAAAAGGATACCCAAAACAAATTAAAGATCCCCTCTGGACAACATTCAGGGGCATAAATACACAAACAGATTGTAATGACTGCAATGCCCAAAAAGATGGCTGCGGAATAGGAACTCCCACGCTCGGAATATTGCCTGATAATACTATTATGGCATGCAGACGGCATGCAGGAAGCAAGTTGGGAAAATGGAACGGAAGCAACTTATTACATCTATTTTTAAATTCTCCCACGATGAATAAATTAAGAAAAGTAGAAAAAATAAGAGGATGTAAATCTTGTAAATTCCTTTATTATTGCAGGGGATGCCGTGCTGTTGCTTATGCTGTTCGAGGAAATATTTATGACCCCGATCCTACATGTATTTTGCTTTATAATAAGAAAGCACAGCCATAGAAATTATGCTTTTTCAGCGATTAATAGCGCTAGGCTATGCCTGTGAAATGTTCCGTCCAAGCCATGTTTTTCAGGCAGGGTAATTAATTCCTTGTAAATAATAATTCTCCAGCCGGAATATAGCTTTTTTAATTCTCCCGCCTTAAATAAATGAGGAAAATTCTTAGATGGATTAGACTCAGTAAAGGCAGATATTATATTTATTCCGCCTTTAGATGTATAATTTTGAATCTTATTAATAACCTTAAGCATATTTGCCTTGGGGAGAAAATGCAATACTGAGATAGCAATAATAGTACTATAAGGTTCATTAAACTTAAATTTTTCTATGTCTTCAGGAATTATCTTAACCTTGAGCTTAGCCTGCTTTAGATTAAGCTTGAGCATTTGAATGGAAGCCAGGTCCTTTTCCAAGGCAGCCACTTTGAAGCCCAATTTAGCCAAAAAAAGGGCATTGCGCCCATCGCCAGAGCCTATATCCAATATATTGCCTGGGGGCATATATTTTACAGCTTTTGTTACAATCTGTGATGGCTTTTTACCCCATTTATATGAGGGCTTAATTAATTTTATAGCAACCATATTAAAAATTATAAGCATTAATAATTGATATATGTTTGGGATTGAGGATTTAGCATCGATTTTTGCAATAAAACAAATAATCAAAGAAAAACTAAACTTTAGCGTTTTCCCTCTTCAAAAATAATCCAGTTTGATAAGACTAAGGGCTTAACCCAAAATAAAGTGATACATTTACAAAGCTCTGTGCCCAATAATTCTATGCAAAACGAGGAAGATATAGTTAGAAAAAAGCTGACGATCTGTTAAAAATATCACTTTATTTTTTAGTGGTCCCTAAAACTGGCTCTAATTGGCTTATAGCCCTTGAAAACAAGTTTTAAAGGCAATTTTGTGGATACAAAAACGCAAAGCCCGAGAGAAAAAGAAACCTTTAAATAGCCCTTATCCATCACCCAACACATGGCGCACTGGAGAGAAAGCGTAAATCCCGAGATAAAAGCCCATTTTGAGAGGCTTGTAACAAAGTCAGCGCATCACAAGGAAGCCTATGAAAATGCAAGGCAAAGCGCAATTGCGCAGCTCTGGACCGCAAACGCAATACAGGAGAAGGAGCTTGACGAATTAAGGGAGAAAATAGCGCTTCTTGAAAAGGCAGTGCAGGTTCTTGCAGGCAAAGGAAAGCTGGCTGAGCAGGCTGTGATGAAGGCAAATTTTGTGGAGAAAGCGCTCACTGAGATTACAGGCAAAAAGCCAGAAGAGGAGAAAATAGACGCAAACAAGGCAATGAGGGATGTGATTTCAAGAGTTCGTGTTGCGAGGAAAATGGATAATGAAATGCAAAATGCGGAAAAGAAAGAGGAAGCAATGCCTGTTCCGGGATCCTGCATCTGCAATGAGGAAGACAGCAATGTATTATGCAGGCACCCTAATCTTGTGAAAGAGAAAGGTTATTTGTATTACATCAGCAAGGAAGGCAACCTTGCAAGAGTGCCAATGTCAAGGGGCTCTGAAAAGGAAAAAGGAAAGCAGGAAATACTGCACCAGTGCAATATCAAAAGGGAAAATGAATGGCTTTATTATGTTGACAAGCAGATGAACGCGGCAAAGGCAAAGATGGAACGTAAAGAGGCAAAGAAAGAAAGCCCTGCGA
>JASEIA010000022.1 GCA_030018575.1 Nanobdellota archaeon
TTTGAAATAGGATGCCATGATGAGCTTGACTGCAATGACAATAACCCCGAAATAAACCCTGCTGCTAGAGAAATACCAAATGACGGCATTGACAATGACTGCAACGGAATTGTCGATGATGCCTGTACTGACAGTGACAATGACGGGTTTAATTCAACAGCCTCTGCAGGGGGAGTTGACTGCGGGGGGGCTGCCAAAGTGGACTGCGATGACGCAAACTTCCTTGTCAATCCGGGCATGGCAGAAATCTGCGGCGATGGCATTGACAACAACTGCAATGGCTACATTGACGGGAGAGATCCAGCTTGCGTTGCCGCTTCTGCTGAAAGCGAATGCGAGATTGATGCTGACAGAGTGATGTGGATAAGCTGCGAAGGAGACATGATAAATTCTGCAAATGAAGGCGACACTGTCTATATGATTATAATGGGAGAAGGATGCGATGAAGATGCAGATGTCCGATTCGAGGTGTATGAATACAGCAGAGGCAGAGGCTCGTTTGTAGATAGAATCGTTGCGCTGGAGCCATTTACAAACATATCAGACCCTGACGGAAACCCTACTGATATTGATGTTTGGATTGCGCCCTGGGTGGCGGCTTACATAAGAGATGATGATGGCACAGCCCCTGAATATTATTTTGAAGCAAAGCTCAGGGAAACAGGCGGCGCTTTCTTTTCCCATGACAGCGGCAAGACAGAAGACACATTGCTTGCTGTGTCGCCATGCGACGGCTGCGGAATTGAATGCATACTTGATATGGGCGGCTTGCTTGGGGGCAATGGAAGCTCGGGCAGTGCAATAAGCCCGCCGTGCCAGAAAACAGCCGATTGCTCCGGTATTGAATGGAGTGAATGCAATCCTGCAACACAGAAGATGGCAAGAAATACGTCTCTTTGTACTCTGTCTGGGACAGGCACAGTTGAATGTGGGGTAAGGGTCTTGGCTTTGCTCCCATCAGAAAGGCTGTGCAGCAGCTCTGCAAGCCCTTCACAAAGAAGCACCGGGGGCGGGGAAGCTGAATGCGGCGACGGAATCTGCGATGAAGGCGAAGAATGCCCTGGAGACTGCGGGGAAGAAGAGGTTTCAGGCGGGTTCCCCTTGTGGTGGATTTTAATTGCAATAATTGTTATTGGGGCGATTACAACAGGAATAATCCTTGTTTACAAAAAGAAAACAAAAGCCGCGGCAGTGGTTGCAAAGCCGGGCGAGAAGAAAGAGGAGATGCCGTTTGCAGCGCAGAAGGATTTGGATGCAATCCTTGCGTACATAAGGGCTGCAAAAGGAAAAGGGTATAATGACGCGCAAATCACAGACGCGCTGAAAAAGGCAGGCTGGAAGGATGACCAGGTAAAGTATGCCTTTAACAAGATTAACAATCCCCAGCAGGCAAATAAGCCCGCCCAGGAAGTTGCAAAGCCGGCAAACGGAAGTACAGTTGCCAAGTCAGCCCAGACATCCTCACAACAAGCTGCGCAGAAAACAGCAACAGCACAGCCTGACAAGAAATAGAAAACCTTATAAAACTCTGGTTTCTTTGATATTAAATCCACTATGCGCCGGTGGTTTAGTGGTTAGAATCTCGGCCTTCCAAGCCGATAACCCGGGTTCGAATCCCGGCCGGCGCATCGAATACAGGGGTGTTAGGGGCAGACCCCCTTACCTCTTTTTTCTTAAGCTTTAAATACAACCTTGTCTTTTCCTTTTATCATGCCAAACGAGCGTTCTGCAGGCGCAATAATATACAATAAAGGCAGGTACCTGCTTTTATACAGGAAAGCCCACGACCATTACAGGGAGGGCTGGTTCTTTGCAAGGGGAAAGGTGGAGCAGGGAGAGGACATAGAAGCAGCTGCGCGAAGGGAAATCAAGGAGGAGACAGGCATTAAGGATTTGTTTTTTGTCAGGGGCTTTAAGGACATTGTGACGTGGTTTTACAGGAAAGACGGGCAATTGATTCACAAGACAGCAATATACGTGTTTGCAGAGACAGGGACAGAAGATGTGCACATTTCAGATGAGCACGGCGGCTATGAGTGGCTTGATTTTGAGCATGCATATGCAAAGCTCACATTTCCAACTGACAAGAAAGTGCTGAAGAATGCCCATGACTTCATTGAGAAGATGAAGAAGGAATAAAATATTTCCTTACAATCTCAACAAGCGCCGAATAATCCCTTCCTATCGAGCAGTCAAATGCAGTGCTTGCTTTCCTTTCTGATTTTGCAACGTGGATTGAAACCAAAGTGTCAATATTGCCTTTCACAAGCTCTCTCCTTAAATAATCAACCATCTCCTCGTCTTCTTCCGAGTCTCCGAACACAGCATATTTTTTGGATTCAGGAAAAACGCCCATTATGAACTCAGCAGCCTCGCTCTTTGAGAATTCCGAGCTTAGTGCCATGTTAAATTCCAGTGCATTCATGTAAGGATTTGCTATCTCTTCAATGCTTCTCGTGACAATCACTTTCTCTGAGTTTGGCAGAAGCGAGTAAAGCTCCTTCACCCCGGGATATAGCGTGCTTATGGCATATTCAGAAGTCACGAGTCTTTGTATCCTTTCGCTTTCTTTCCCATCAATGAATTTTTCAACAAATTCCCGCGCAAGCCCTGATTCCGCCTTTTTTCCATTAACTGCCTTTTTCCATGCAGCCTTTGCGCACCATTTAATGAATTTGGGGTTTGCAAGCATATCCAGGCGCTTCAGAAAGCCGCAGGCCACTTTCTTCATTGGTGATTTTGCAAGCGTGTCATCCAGGTCAGTAAGTATGATATTTGAATGGTACAACCTCGCTGCAATCCCTGCCAAGTCCCCCTCGTGCTTTGCCTTAATCCAAGCCATAAGCCCTTGAAAAGAGCTTTCCTTTTAAAGCTTTTTGGGATAAGACAAAGCAAACGGCATAAGATAGCTATAAAAACACAAAAATCCATTATAGATGCATGCCAAACCCTGCAACACATCTCCTGGTGCCTCTCGTACTTGCTGACTTGTGGCGGGACTATTTTGCAAAAAAGAGGTTTCCGCTGTTTTACGTGCTTGCGGCAGGCATTGCAGGGCTGTTTCCTGACATTGACATAGCTGTATGGTGGGTGGTGAACCTTCTTTACGAAGTCCCGATGGAGCTTGTGCACAGGCAGTTCACGCACACAATATTCATACCTTTTTTATTTCTTGTGGTTGCAATACTATGGAGAAAGAACCGGAAAGCTCTGCTCTTGTTTTCAATGATTAGCTTTGGCATATTCACGCATCTTTTGCTTGATGCCATATTCTCAGGAAGCATAATGCCTTTTTACCCTCTCAGTAATTTCTCATTAGGGCTTGATTTGCTTTCAGGAATCAGCGCAAATGTGCCTACACTGCTTGCGGCATTTGACGGGATCCTGCTTGGCGCATGGCTTATCCACGAATACTTAAAGCACAGGATTAAGGATTTCATATGAGATTTGAGCATAAGACATATTCTGATTCAGGCATTAAGATGCATTATATTACAGCAGGCAAAGGAAAGCCCCTGTTATTTCTTCACGGGGTTCTTGCAGACGCAATGGCATACAAGAGCGTTCTTCGGCTGCTTGCAAAGAGGCATGAAATAATTGCAGTTGACCTGCCCTGCTTTGGAAAATCATCAACACCAAAAGAGGCTTGGGATTTCAGGGAGTTTGCCGATTTCATGAATAAGTTTGTTGCTTCTTTAAAAATAAAAAAGCTTATTGTGATGGGGCATTCATTTGGCGGAGGGGTTGCATTCTGCATGGCTGCGAAAAACACGAATATTGAAAGGCTTGTCCTGATTGACTCGGCAGGCGTGCCTGTGAAGTATTCAAAGCTGAAGTTTGCATTTTTATTCTCAATAAAGCAGAGCGCCATGGCTTTGATTAAGACGGGAAGGGCTGATGTGATTGCAAGGATTGGATTCAGGCTGGGAAAAGGCGCTGTTTGCCATATGCCCAAATTAAATCTGATAATGAAAACAGTTAAAAAATCAATGCAGGGCGATTACAAAAAAGAATTAAATAGGATAAATGCAAAAACACTTATTTTGTTGGGAAACAAGGACGAGATGTTTCACGAGGATTCAGCTGAATTCCTGAAGAAGAACATTAAAAATTCAAAATTAATTCTTGTTAATGGTGGGCACAGCTGGTGCATTTTCCAGCCGAGGAAGCTTGAAGAGATTGTTTTAGAATGGCTGAATCCGTAACTTATATAAGCCTGTTTCTTCTCCTTGTTTTCCTATGAAACAATCTCCTGAAATCAAGGGAAAAATACTTGCTGACCTGCACTGCCATCCAGGCAGAAATAATTCTGCAGAAGATTTGGCTGAAATGCTCTCGTGGGGCATTACAGGGCTAGCTTCTTTCAGCGCAACGTCAGGATATCTTTCATATGAGGATGCAATGCAGCTTCCGAACGTAAGGGAGATTGACCTCGGGCTTTTTGCTGAAATAGAATATAACGGCAAAAAAGGATATTTTGCAAGAGCGCAGGAAGTAAGCGCAGGCTTCCATATACTTGCCTTGGGCTGCTACAACACAATACACCCCCTGAATGATGCAAGAAATGTGATTGAAAAAATACACAAGGAAAAGGGCATTGCAATACTCAACCATCCCTATGTAATCTCAACAGGCAGAAAAATAATCCGCTACCGCCTTGCAAATGAAGCAGAGGAAAAGAAGCTTGAGGAATTGTGCGGAATGGCTGACGAAGTTGAAGTATTCAATGCGCAGAATATAAATCTGTTGCCGGTTGTCGCGTGGATGAAAAATGCAAATGAGAAAGCAAAAGAGCTTGCAGCAAGGCATGATTTCAAGGGGATTGCAGCTTCGGATGCGCATCGCCTTTTGTCGCAGGTTAAAACAGCAGGGATTTACCTGCCTTCTGAAAACCTGTGCATTGATGCAGTAAAAGAGCACATAAAGAAAGGGAATTTTGAAAGATGCGAGAAATATGTGAGCAGAAGAAGCTTTCTGAAAGGGATGTTTTTCAGCTGATGGCTTGCGCAAAGCTTATTAACCACTGGTAACTAATATTACCATATGGTAGAAAAACTTACCGATTTAAAACTGAAGATACTAAGCCTTTACAGGGGGAATTACCTTGCCGCATACCATGTGAGGGAGATGGCGCGGCTGCTTGGCGCATCCCACGCTGCCCTTTTGCCGCATATAAACTCACTGGAAAAAGAGGGCGTGATTGTGGCAGGCAAAAGCGGCAAAAGCAAGCCATTCACGCTGAACATGGAAAACATATCTGTAAAAGATTATCTTATCATGGCGGAAGAATATGAAAAATTGGCGCTTTTGGAAAGAGCCCCTGTTATAAAAAAGCTAAGCGAAAAGCTTTCAGGAAGTGGCGCGAGCGGGGCGGCAATCCTTTTTGGCTCGTATGCAAAAGGCAGCTTTACAGACGAAAGCGACATAGATATAGAATATCTAGATGATATTCTTGGGGTTAAGCTTATAAACAAACTAAAGGAGATTGGCAGTATATATGGCAAGAAGGTCAGCGCCAGGGCGGCTGCTCCAGATGAGTTTGAAAAAAGCTTAAGGAAGATGGATGCGCTTGCAATAGAGATTGTGCATGGGCATGTCGTGCTGCAGAATGCTGACCTATTTGTGAGCATATTATGGAGATATTTCAATGGCATCAGGCAAGCAGTGGTGTACAAAAAAGAAGAATGGAATCAGGCTGTCAGAGCCAAGCGAGGCCATGGCGAAAGTATTCCTAAGAAAAGCAGACAGCGCATTGAGCATGCTTGATTCCGCAGTTGACAAGAACGAAACAGACTGGGTAATCACTGCTTCTTATTATGCAAAGTATTTCAGCTTTTATGCAATACTCGCAAAGTGCGGCATAAAGTGCGAAATACATGACTGCACAATATTTGCAATGAGATTCCTCTTTGTTGATACAGGGATTATTGCCGAGGATTTATATGAAGACCTAAACAGGTCAAAAGAGCTTAGGGTTGATATGCAGTATTATCCTTGCAGCGAAGCAGAGAGAAAGGAAGCATTTGCTCTTGCGAAAACTGCGCCAGATTTTGTTCTTAAAATGCAGGAAACGTGCGGGAAAATGCATTTTGCAGAGATAAGGAGAATAAGGCTTATGCTGGATGCTATATGAATGCAACCGACGCATATCCCACTGCAAAGGAATAATCCCCTGAGACATCTCCGGATGTGTAATAATTCAATAAGGCTCCTTTCCTTGCGCCCATCGCCTTTACCGCTTCTATTGCTGCTGCTATTGCATACTCTCCGCAGATTGTCGCGCCTGTCCCATTAACATACCTCAAAAATCCTTCTGCATCAAGCTTTTCAATGAACTTGATTGCATTTAAATCAAGCTTTTTCACTCCTTCTTTTGCATTTTTCTCATCAAAAGGCACGTATCCGTAAGAAGAGCCGTAGTGCGTGAAATCAGAGGAGCATATTATAATTGAGTCTTTTGCAATAGAAGCAATCGCCTTTCCTAATTCCTTATAATGCTTGGGTGAAGGTATCACAATTGGAACTATCCTGAAATTATCCCTGAATAAATATTGCAAAAAAGGCAGCTGCACTTCAACAGCGTGCTCCTGTATTCCTTCTTCTTTCAGAAAACTGCATTTCTTCATCAGCTTCTCAACGAATTCAGTGTCTGCCTTCACAATTCCCAGGGGAGTCTCGAAATCCTCCTTTGTTGTTGTCGGGTTAAAGCACAAGCCATTATGGTCCGGGGCAAGAATTACGAATGTCCTGCCTTTGCAGCCTTCGATTGCCTTATACGACAACGCGGCGGCATTGCCTGAATACACATACCCGGCATGGGGCGCAATAATGCCGAGAGCCTTTCCATTAAATTCTGATTTAGCAGAAGAAAAACACTTCTCAATCTGCCTTAGCAAAGCATCTTTTCCCGCAGGATAGAATTGTCCGGCGGCTATCGGTTGAATCATAAGAAGAAACAGTGAACAAGAGAATAAAAAGCTTATGCTTTGCCGAACACTTCATCAGCCTCAAGCTCTGCTGATTTAGACAAGAGGTAATGCCTGAGCTCTGTCATCTCATTCTGCATTGCAACAATATACCCGTTCTGCATCAGCAATGCCTTTTCCTCTTCATTTGCATCCCCATACTCTTCATTCATCTTCTTGTCAGCCTCATCGGAAAGCCTGCTGCCTGTTGCATAAAGCTGTTTCCATGCATCAACATAATCCTGCTCAAATGCAATGAAATCTTTCCTTGAACTGAACCATTCCTTCAGAAATCCTGCAATTTCAGCGTTTGAAATTCCGCTTGAATAGCCCATAAGCCCCTTTACAAAATTTTTTCTTGCGCCAGCCGCATTGCGCAGCCTTTCAATGTCAGCCTTAAAGTCTTCCCTGCAGATCCTGCCAAGCACAAAGCCGCATGTGCCTGCCATGGCATCGCCAAACTCCTGCCTGCTTTCAGGAGACTCATATGCCTCGTCTGCAATGATTGCAGCAAGCTCTTCCTGCCTTAAGTCGTCTGAATAAGTATCCCTTATATTTTTTCCATAATGCTGCGCCATTGCAGCAACAGCAGAGGATTTGCCGCTGGCAAGCATACAGCCCATTATAATCCTGCATTTTTCAGAAGCAAGAGTTTTGTATTCTCCTGACTGCATAACCTTTTGTATAAAAGAAGCCTTTCTCCTTACCAATGCGTTCCTTACCTTGTCCTCAAGGCTTAATTGGCATTCTTGCATTTTTACTTGAGCCCTTCCCTTATCAGCATTCTTGCTATATTGTCGATTTGGCGCTCTCTCTTTATGTCATTTGCATAATCAAAGGCGCTCCTTCCTGCCCTGCCCGCATCAATGTAAATCTGTCTTATTTCCATTGCAAACCTTGTTGTTGCGACAGCCCTTGCGATTTCAGGCAGTTTCTGCCTTATGCTGTCGTAAACAGCTTTGTTTTTTCCTGCAAGCGCTTCCCTTATGCTTTTCCTGATTGGCCTGCCGCCCTCAGCCCCTGCCTTTAGGTTTATCAGCGCCATTTCAGCTTTTACCAGAAACTGCTCGGGGCTAATGTAGCCTGTGCTGCTGTTTCTCAAAAATTCTGCAAAATAATTTCCAAATGCATTCAGCCTGCCCCTCTCAGTTGTCCTGCCTAAAAATCTTGCAAGCCTGGAGCCTGCGTTCTCCTCTCCAAGCAAGCGCTCGGCAAGCTCCTCGAGCCTTTTTTGCGCATCACTAACTTTAACAGAAGATGCAGAGCAAATGTTTGCCATGTCATATGCAGGCACTTGCCTGTTAGATGCCTTCGGAGGCGGTCCCCTGTATATTACCAGGTCCGGAAGCCTGCTTCTGTCTATGTCTGGCGCTTTGTCATGGGCTGCAAAAGGTAAAGGTGTTACTTTTGCTTTTCCGGGCGCAAATTCTGCCACTTCAGGCAGCATGCCCCTGTCTATTAAATCTTCTTCAACATAAACAGGTATTTCCGCCTCTTCCTCTTCAATCACCACTTCGCATTCTTCAAGGATTTCTCCCCTCGCCTTTAGTTCTTCATAACTCCTTTCTTTGTTTGTCATTTTTATCTCCTTTTTGCAAAATATGTTTCCATTTCAGCAAATTCAAATGTAATTTCTTCCTGAATCATTCTTGCTTTTGGTATAATCTCGCCTCTCGCCATCATTTCTTCTAAAGTCTCAATTTCAATCTCCATTTTACCCCTTAAATGTTACTATTTTAAAGAAATACCTTATTATAAAGCTTTCTATGGCAAGATTTAAAGCATTTTCAATGAAAATAAAGAAGAGAAAAAAGAGGCTTACTGCCTCTTGCCGTACAATTCAAGCAGCTTGTCTAGTGATTCGCAATCCATTCTCTTCAATGCAAACTCAGTATCGTTGCCGTCATTGTCTATTACGTACAAGGCAAGAGCATCCTCGTCGCCGTTTACGCCAAAGTTTCTCTTCGCAAACAGGTACGCTGCTTGTGTAACGCCCTCAGGGTATTGCTGCCTGAATTTTTCCATTGTGTTCTCTCCGTAAGCAACAAGCCCCATCTCATTTATGCCGTCTGCATCAGAAACATTGTAGTTTGCAAGAACGCCAAAGTGTGTTGAGCCGGGTGTCTGCTTTCTTATGCAGTATACGCCCCATCCCTGCACTTGTGTGGGATTGTCAACATTGCCAGGATTAAAGGGGCCTCTTGGAAATCTCGGCTCGGGTATTGGGAATTCAGGGTTAAAAACCTGCGTGTCATTGCTTGTATCAGCAGGGGTATAGCTTCCGTCAGCTGTCTGCACAACGTCTGCCTGCTCAGGCTCATAATTATTAATCCCATAGCCGTTTCCGCATCCCAAGGCTGCAGCAAGGCAGCCCGCGCCTAAAACTGTTTTTAGTTTCATTTTTTACCCCCGTAAATCTAAAAGGGGACCCGGAACCAGTGTCCCGTCTGCCCCCTCCATGGCTTATATCCATGAATATCTTGCTCTTTTGATAAAGAACATGTTTATAAGCTTTTCGTAGTTGTTGCCACTAAAGAAAAAAGAATAAAAATAAAGAACCTGCTCAGGCTTCAAGCCATATTGTTACAGGCGCTATTTCGTCTTCATAAGCAAAGTTTGTCAAAGTCAGAGTCAATTCACTCGGCACCTTGCCAAGGTTTGCAGGGTCAATGCCTTTTACAGTGCAGTCCACTATCTTTTCCTGCGTGTCTTCCTGCAGTGTTACAGCTCCGCCTTTCTCGCATTCTATGTTGTATGCTCCTTTTGCTTCCAGCTTAAGCTCCTGCCTTACTCTTCTGTCCCTGAACTTAAAGCAGTCTCCCAGGGATGAAACAACCCTGCCTGCGCCCTTGTTCTTGACAGTAACCTTGAAGTCCAGCTCGCCGACATTGTTTGGGCTGACATCAACAGGCCTCTGCTCTATCTTTGTAACCTGCACCGCTGACGGCGGGTTTGAGCCTGAGACAAGATTGCTTCCTATCTCCTCTGCCTTTGCGGTATAAAATAGATTAGCCTTTACCTTTACAGGATATGAATAGCAGTACTGCCCTATTATTGTCTTTGGTATTTTTCCTGAAATGTCGCCCACATACTTTATCGGTCCTAGTTCGACTTCATCAGGATTTTCAACGCCCTGCTCATCTATTTTCTTTAGAAGCGGGCTGAGCATTTCCTTTGCCCCTGTGAAGAAGTTAGGCATTGTGGCGTCGCCTGTAAGCCTTACCTTTACTTTCCCGGCAGGAATGTCTTCAGGCAGCTTGTTTGTAAGCTCAACAGCAATATCAATGTCATCGCCTTTTTCATATGGCGCTGTTTCCATTGAAACAGGCGCGTCTTTCACAAATGTGGCAGTAACCATCTTGTCGCCTGTGAACTTATAGTAGCCTGTGCTTGCCGTGGTGCCTGTGCAGCCAGCAATGAACATAGTCAGAACGCCTAGAACAGCCATAAACGTGATTGAGTTTTTCATAGTATAATCCTCCGTTATTTCTGTATAAAAGAGGGATTTATTGATATATAAAGCTTTTGTGGGTTTAAAGGTTATTGCAGGATTGAATTATTGGACTGTAAACCTGCTTGAGGACGTTGTTTCAAAGAAATACCTGAGCTCAAAAGTGACTTCAGTTGTATATCCTTCGCCGAAATCCGCAACATCCAGGTTGTTTACCTCGCAGATTACAGTGACGCCATCGCCTTTTATCTCGGTATCTTCGCACGTGACAGGCGCAGTCGTGGGAAAGCCCTTTGCTCTTGCTTTTATTTTTGGGGCTTCGTCAGGAGATATAGGATTGCACTGGCCATTAACGCTGCTTTCAGGTATGAATCTTCCGTAGCCTGCCTTTGTTGCCTGTATCTTGAACAGGAGGTTTATATTCCTTTTATTGTCAGGGTCTGCTATTGTCACCTGCTCGATGCGGTTTATTACAAGCGGCCCTGCTGTTGCCGAGTTAAGCGTTGCTGTGCAGCCTCTATTTTCATACACATCCCCGCTTATGCATATGCCTGCCTTGATTTCATTTCCATATTCAAACCTTGTGACGGAAGACAAGGTATAGTCTTTCCTGTCCCCCTTGGCAATATGTATTGTGTAAGCGCCGAATTCCAAATCCTCAGGCTCGAACTTTTCGGATTCATCCTTTGCCTGCTGAAAAGTCTGGCATTCGCAGCTTTCAAATCCTGAGAATATCTTTCCGTCAATCCCGAAAATGCAGGTCTGCCCCTCTGATTCAGAGCCGCCGAGATTTCTTATCCTGACGACAGGCTGGAACCTGTACTTTGAAAGCACAACAGCATTGTCCTTGGGGTTTACGAAATATGCATTTAATGATTTGCCTGTCGGCTCTTCACTGTAATCAATGCCTGGAAGTCTGATATTCTTGATTTCCTGGCAGCCTGCAGCCATAAGCGCAATTGCCATCACTATTATGAGTATTTTTTTCATTTTATATCAGCGGGTTTACAACTTCCCCTCCCTCAGGCCCGCCTGTCGCAGACTCAACCTTTTTCAATGTTATCGTGGCTGTTTTCCCCTCCTTGTTTTTCGCCGGCGGCATTGCGTACTCATATTCCGCATCAACCCTGTATTCCTTTACAATATAAGGCGCACGACCAAGGAAGTCAGGGGAAACATCAAGCCTGCATTCAAATGACTTCGACCCTTCCGGCTCTAACCTAAAGCCCTCTAAAAACTGCCCTGAAGCCTTGTACTCGATTGTTTCCGTGCCCTGTCTTGAAAGCATGAACGGGCAAACCTCGCTTGGGCTCGGCGACAATTCTTGATTTATTGTAAGCTCTTTAGGCAAGGTCAGCTTTAGGCTTATGAGATTTGACATGTCCCCGTCCCACTCATTGCGGAGACTGATTCCTACTACAGGATTTATTCCTTCTTCCAGCAAAACAGGCTGAATATTTTCCACACTGACGCCTACGCCAATGGATATTGGCTCGCCGTTATACTTTGCCCTTATCGGCTGTCTTTCGTCAATGTTCATGTAATCAAAGAAATCCTGCTCTTTAGGCAGTGAGTCTTCCATTGCCCTTGAAGTGAAGTAAACCTTGAGCCTTACATCCTCTGTCTTGAAGGGGAAGCTTATTCCGCCTTCAACCTGGACAGTTCCTGAGAGCGAGCTGGTGATTTCCTTTGACAGCCAGCACTGCGCGCTGTCTGTAAGCCTTTTGCCTTTTATAATTAAGGGATTTGGGACAACCCTGCCTTCAAGCTCTTTTCCCTTAACCTTGCACGACATTGTAACAGGAGTTGGGGGAAGATCCACATTGGAAAGCTTTAAGCCATACTTAAATTGCGCAATGCTTCCCTGTGTTATTTCCTCGCTTGTCATTGACGTGAAGCTTTCAAACAAAATCCCTTTTTTCTCAACAGCCACAGGCTCTGCAGTCCATATGTTTCCTATGCTCTGCGCCTTTCCAATCTGCGTCTTGTACCATGTTACTGGATTGTATGGAGATATAATGTTCTTGAATTGTACAAGCGTCCTCTCTCCGCCTGGCGAAGATGCCCAATAAAAGCCATATATGATAAGCAAGGCAAAAAGAAACACAAAAACAATGCCAAGAGCGTATGACTTTTGTTGCTCTTTCCCTTCTTCTGTCGGCTTCCACGCCCTTATGTCGAAAATTTTAAAGGGATTTCTCAGAATAGTCCTGAAAAACCCGGGCTTTTTGGGCTGTGCCCTTGAATAGCCGCCCATGCCTCCCATGCCCATTTCATCTGCTGTAGCTGCGTGACTTTGTGCCATTAATATTATTCCTCTTTTACTCTAAAAAGATAGGTTTATTAATTATTAAGCCTTTCGTTTATGCATGGCTTTGCCAATATGCTTTGAATCGCTGCTCAGGACATTTTTCACAACTTTGAAAGTTGCATGGGATTTCTGGTTTTACGCGCTTGCAGCAATATTAATACTCGTATTGATGAAGCAGGGCAAGCTTGTTACCAAGATACTTATAGGGCTTGCAATTGCCTTTGTCATAGCAATGGTGCTTGACTTTGTCGGGATTTCATTCCTGTGCGAGATAATAAATTCAGTGATGGAATGGATTGCTTCTTAATCGCAGCTCTCAAGAAAGCCCTCTATCGCGCTCCTTAATTCGCTTTCATCCATATACCCTGTCAGCCTCAAGCCAGGCTGCTCAGTGCCGTGGCAGAAAAACCTGAATCCCGGAATGTATCTTACATCGTATCTTGCCGGAATCCTGTCCGGAAGCTCCCTGTCCTGGGCAGTGTCGAAACCAGCGCAGTAAACATCGCCCTGCATCTCAGCGCATATCTTGTTAAAAACAGGCTTGACATCAGTGCAAGCCCCGCACCTTTCCTTCCAGAAATCAACTACAACAGGCAGGTCGCTTTCCTGAATCCACGGATCAAAGTTATCGTGAGTCAGCTGTTCCACGTGATATTGTTCAACAGGAACAATGGGGCGCAATAATGGAGCAACAGCAGGAGTTTCAATAGAAGGTGAAGCAGCTCCGCAGCCAATGGCATTTATCATCGCGGCTAGAGAAGCTGTTTTTGATAATTTTTTTACCATAAGGCGTGGTATGTACTGCCTGTTTATAACCTTTTCCTGAAAAACTCAATTGCATCTTTTTAAAAATTGCTTAAACTCATACCTGAGAATTTCTTCTGTCCAGCCCCTGTCCATTCTCATTGACTTAACCTCATTTCCCTTGCAGAAAAATCTCAATGCAGGAACCCCGCCAACTTCGTATCTTGGGGGTATTGGGCTTTCACATTCTTCTTCCTGGTCAACATCATATACCCCGCAGTATATCCTTTCTTTGAATTCATTGCATACCTTTGCATACTTGGGCTTCATCAGCATGCACGGAGCGCATGACGGGCTGTAGAATTCCACAGTCGCGGGAAGCGCGCTTTTCAAAACCTTTTCATCAAAATTTTCAGGCGTCAGCTCTTCAAGCGAGGGCGTGGCTATGGAAAACCCGTAACCGAGATATCCGCACTCGTGCTGCCCTATCCTGCACTGGTGTGATGAAATATCTGCCAGACTATGCGTCTGCTCGGGAGCTTCAGACGGATTGCATGAAACGCCAAGAAGAAAAGAAAGCCCCAGCGCTTTAATGAAACCTCCCATACATAATGTAATGCAAGGATACTATATAAAGTATTTGCTTAATTGCAGGACCCAATAAAGTCTTCCATTCTCTTTTTTAAGTCTTCCTTTGATATCTTGCCTTCAATTCTGTCTTCCTGCACGCCATGGCAGTAGAACCCGATGATGGGCACGCTATCCGCCCCAAATTTTGATGAGCCGTCATCTGTCTCATGGTCAGTGTTGTATGCGGCGCAGTAAACCTTTCCCTCAAGCTCGCCGCAAACATCCTCAAATACAGGCCTTAGCTCTCTGCACGGCCCGCACCATTTTGCATAAAACTCAACAGAGGCAGGAAGAGGGTTATTGTATACCTTCTCTTCAAAATTGTCAGGCGTTAATTCCTCTGATGTATTCGCAGTGCCCAGTGCAAAAAAGCCCAATGCAGCTGCGATTAATTGCTTTATTGCCATGACGGGCCCGATGAGATTTGAACTCACGACCTACTGCTTTCTTCCATTTAAGGTAGGAGGCAGTCGCGCTATCCAGGCTGCGCTACGGGCCCAATAGGTTATCTGAAGTATAGAAATACTATTTAAAGGTTTTTAACGAGCCATAAGCTTTCCGGCATAGAAAGAAATGAGCCCCAGCACCTTGCTAAACTTCAAAATAGACACAAAAAACGCATCGCTCGTGCCAATGCAGGTAATGCCCATTAGCCTGCCTTCAGCGCTCACTGCAATGCCCCCTGAATCACCCCTTCTTGCAGGAATGTCAGAGACAAAATGGTTTGCCAGGGAAACCTCGCCCCCTGATTCCAATTTGACATTTTGGTTATAAGTGCCCATTACAAAACCGCATTTCATGGCCGCGCTGCCTTCACGCCTTGCCATCATTGCAAAAGGCACATTCTTTATTTCCCCGCCTGCATAAATCCTGTACCTCCTTGCAGCTGGCTCTCCGCCAATCTCTGCCTTGACAAGTGCAACATCCTCTTTTTTGCCCCAGCAGCATATTTTTTCAATAGGATAAGAATATCCGTTATGCAAATAAATCCTTGTTCCTGAAAAATCCCTGTCAACGCAGTGCCTTGCAGTGATGAAATATCCGTTGTCAGTAACCAGAAGCCCGTTGAATGAATGCTGCCCGCACTGCCTTGCCTCTATAAGCCCTTCCTCAAGGCGCTTTTTTGACTCTTTTGCAGAGATGCTTTCCCCCCAATACAAGTTCTGCACAAAATCTTCCAGTGCCTGCGCATCTTTCTTAAAATTCAGCAAAGCCATAAAAGATGAAATAAATAAGGAGTTTATAAAACTATGCAGCAATCTTCAGCTCAACCTTCTTGCCCAAATCAAGCGCCTTCACAAGCTCTTTTCCAATCGGCCCATTCTTGTTTATCTTTATCTCGCCCCTCTTGCTTGTGGTTGAGGTGAATAAGAAAGCGCCGTCAATAAAAGCTTCAACAGATTCGCCTGGCTTTGAAGTATACAATAATATTGAATTCCCTCTTTCCTTAACAGTGAAATTCAAAGGCTTTCCCTCCTCCCTTGTTGACTTCATCGGCTCAAGCTGTATGCTTACCCCCAGCCTTCTTTCAATTTCAGTGATTGTCCTTCCTTCTTTCCCTATAATGCGCGCCATGTCCCTTTCAGGCACATACACTTTTGCCTTGTTTCCTGAAACCATCTCAGCCTGCGCAGAAGCAGTGTAATCCATCATTGCATTCTCAATCTGCCTTGCAGCCAATGAATGCGCGGCTGATGCTTTTTCCCCGCCTGCAACAACAGGAATCATCACTGTTTCCTCGCCATAGCTGTAAATCTCATATTCCAATTGCTTTGTCTCAAAATCGCGAACCTCGACAACAGGCCTTGCCAAATCAGCTTCTGTCATGCCAGTCGGCATCTTGACAGTCATCTTGACAGAAAGCACTTTTCCGATTTTTCCCTCTTTTATGAAAATGACAGTGTCAAGTATCTGCGGTATTGTCCCCAGCTCAGCCCTTCCGATAAACCTCTGGATTGCGTCAATGGGATTTGTCGCGTGGACAACTCCCGCCAGGCCAATGCCTGCAAGCCTCAAGTCAATATATAATGCAAAATCCTTTGTGTTTCTCATCTCATCAAAGACGCAGTAGTCAGGCCTTGAAAGCAAAAGAATGTCATGTATTTCCTGCGCTTCGCCGTGGCTTATTGAATACTGTGTTATTGCAGGGCTCAGCACCATGTCCCTTGGCGCTTCAAGTGTCTTTACTGTTTTCCTTTGCGAAGCGTAATATTCTGCCAATGAGCTTGCGAATGTAGTCTTTCCGTTTCCAGGGGCTCCTGCAATCAAAATTCCAGAAGCTTCCTCATTGATTCTCTTTGTCAGCTCAGGGCTCATGTTGTATTCATTGATGTTCAATTGCTTAATCGGCTTTACAGCAGTAATCTCCCATCCGTCTGAGAACGGCGGCCTTGTGATTACAATCCTGTGCAGCCCCATCTGGACAATTGTGCTTCCAGGACGTTCAATTTCAACAAATGAGTCCGGTTTTTCCTTCGGGCTTTCGATTATTTCCCTTGATATTTCCTTTATCTCGTCCTGCGCCATTTCCTTGTTCATCAAAGAGACAAAATCCCAGCGCCCGGGGAATCCCTTCTTTGCATACGGCTGGACTCCCTCTTTCAGATGCACTGACATTGTTGTCGCGTCAAAGAATGTCTCGATTTTCAATTTTCTTCCTGTTTCCTCAAGCGCAACAAGGATTGTCCTTATGCCCATTGCCTCCGCTGCAGTATGCTTTGACTTGCTTGTTGTTACAAAAATTGCGCCCTCATCAAAAGCCAGCTGCCTTGCCAGCGCATCTGTCTCGTCAAAATTCAGCCTGTTAAGCTCTGCAGTTGATATTCTCTTGCCTGCCACCTTCATCTTTTCTCCGGCGACTTTCTTCAATGCCGCAAGCTCGTCAAGCCCCAGGTAGCCTGCTGCCTTTTCCTTTGCAGCTTCCTGCTCAAACAGCTGCAGCATTGATTCTGATATTATGATCATATCTGCCTTGAATTCTCCTGTCTTGATTTTCTTTGACAAGATTTCCTCAATAAGGACAGACGAGTCCGGAACCAGTTTGTCTATGTTCGCCGCTTTCATAACGAAATATAGGAAGAGGTTGTTTATTATATTATTGGTTGGAAAAAATAATATGATAAGGAGTATAAAACAAATAGGAAAGCCGATGAGCGTGATACGCTCATGTGAGAGTGGCTTCGCTTGTGCCTTCGAAGCTACGCTTCTCAGGCGAGATTTATCTTAATCTATTATTAATACTTTTTCGATTACTTCTTATTTCCGCAACTAATCTACCATAACTTCGTCCTACAGGCACTATTGTTACAGTTTTGCCCCCAATCAATTCTTTTAATCTATTTGTGGCTTTTGTCCCGCCAAATTGATATCTTTCCGGGGCATTTATATTAGCTAGTCTAATTTTAGTTGTACCTTGAATTTTTCTACTAATAACAAATGTATCTCCATCGATAATATATCTGACTTTTCTTTTTATTCCTTCCATTAGGCACCTCTTAATACTAATTGAGTTATATTTCTATTACCTCGAGTTTAGCAATTAATCTGGGTGCCGAAACAGGATAGGCGGGATTTCTCGTC
>JASEIA010000023.1 GCA_030018575.1 Nanobdellota archaeon
TTTGCGTTTCGAATACACTAAAGAAAGCTGAGCGAATTAGCGAAGCTTTCTTGTGTATTTTAAAAGCAATTCAGCTATTATAAACCTTTCTTACTTGAACCTTCTGTCCAGTTCGTTATGCATAATAAGTATGCAGTGCGCCGCGAAAAGCATCTTCGGCCCAAGGGAAATCCGCTCAGCGCCAAGCCTGTCTAACAATCCTTCAGTGGCCCTTGGCATTCCTATGTAATCGCCGAACACAACAACAATGTCTTCCTTAAGTGCAGCTTCCCTTATGTCTTTTCCTTCATGGTGCAGGTACACAACCTGCTTTCCGTCTTTTAGCTTTTCTTTCACCAATGCTTCAAAACTTTTTTTCTCAACAAAAAGCCCCTCACAAGCGTCTATCCTTTCTGCCTTTCCCCTTGCTTTAATCAATGCTTTCTTTATGAACTCCCCTATGCTTTTCTCGTCCCATGCCATTCCCTTTATCCTGTCGCCGCAGAAAGTCAATAATTTTGGCGGCTCAGGGCTTCCTTCAAGAACAACGTGGATTATTGTGTCTTTCCTTAATGCGTTTGCAATGTTCAGGGCGTTTGAAACAGAAGCGCAGACAGAATCCATCCTGCCTGCAGCAGGCAAATCATTTGCATTGAAATCCCCTGTCTTTGCAGTCCTTGCGCGTAGAATGAATTCCCTCATTTTATCCTGTGCCCAAAGGAACAGGTATTTGCACACAGCACTTATACCCTCCGCCGCAAGCAGGGGATGTAAACAGTGAACCTGAAGCCTCTTCCTCGTTTAATCTGCCATCACAAGCGCCTTTGCATTTACCTCCGGCAAGATTCTCGCACAGAGAGCCTGACTTGCAGCAGGCTGGGCGCTCTGCAGGGCACAAGTCTTCTCCAGTAATCTCAGTCTGGCTGCTTGGCTCGCAAGAACCTTTTGTGCATGCCCCTCCTTTTTCAGCGCAGCCTTTGTCAAGCGCCAGACCGCAGCACTTTAATGCCTCGCAGTTTTCCCCCCTCCTTCCAATTTCATATTCTCCTGTGCTGCACTCTCTCCTGCAAATGCCTGCTGCAGTAATCCCTCCTGTTGTTTCTCTGAAGGAGCAGGCGTTTCCCTCATCATAGTAGATGCTTATGCTTCCTTCTGGAGCCGGATTGGCTTCTTCTTGCGCAATAAGCTCAAGCACCCTGCAGTAGTTCTTTTCCCGGGGTATTGGCCTGTCTTCAACAACAAAATTAACATTCCCTGCTTTTGACTTGTAAAGCATTATTTCGCCGTTTGTGCCATAGCGCCCATTGTCTCCAAACGTAATGTAGACATCATCTTCATATCCTTCATCAGGAGCAGGCTGCTTGTCTGTTTTAAATGATGCAACAAGCTTTTCAGTGTCAGTGCTGGGGTAATATACTCCCATCAGGTCAGGGCTGATATACATTATTCCCCTAAGGGGGCCGTCATCGTCTGTAAGCCTCATGGTTGTTTTTGAGCCGTCTGAAGAGAATTCTATATTATTGTCTGAAGGCAGCTTTGCCAGATCCACTGTTCCGCATATGCAGTCATTCAGATTGTTGTTCTTGCATTCCATATAAGCATCGTATGTGCTGGTGAAAATCTCCCTTGCCTTCTGCACTTCCTTTGAAATGCAAGGCGGCTCCTCGCAGATTCCTATTGTCTGCCCCTGCCTTTCAAAGTTTATCTCAAGAGTCGGATTTTCAGGAACTATGAATGCGCCGTATTCGCAGCTTGCGCCGCCGTAAAACCTCGGGCTTTTGTCCTCGTCATAAACAACGCATTTTGCGCCGCTGCAGAAGTCCGGGCCTATGATATTCAGCCAATCCCCTACAAGCGGCACATCTTTTGCGGATTCCCCGCAGGCGCACAGGCATGCCCTGCCCCTGCACTGGCTCGGCTTGTTGATGCGCCACAACTGCGCAAATGTTTCCCCCCCAACGCCTTCGCATGTCCATCTTATACCAGTCCCGCCAAACGTGCCCCTGTCCTTTTCAAAGCTTATCAATACATACCCTTTGTCAATATATCCCACAATGTTTCCGGACTGCCCGTCCTCAAGCTCTGAAGTCCTCTCAACAAGCAGGTCGAGCGTCCTCTGCATGCCTGTCTGGGACTGCATATAATGGTAAACTGCAATGCCTATCGGCACGACAATTAAAATGAATATAAGAATGCCTATCAGAAAGCTCAATGTTTCAGTGCTGCCTTTCTTTCTCATTCTGCTGCACACCATTTTCATTCCGCTTCGCTGCATTCAAGGGTACACTCGCGTTGCTCGCACACCAATTTATGTGCCTGTCAGCTTTATTTCAGGTTTTGCGCCCCAAACCATCTCGCGCAGGGCCTTCAGCTTTACTGCAAAATCCTCAAAGCCGCCTGTTATTAAGAGTATTGCCACAATCAAAACAACAATAAGTATGGCAAGCACTATTATCATGTTGAGGGACAGCTCAACCCCTTTTTTGTTTGTTTTCATGCACTTTCAATGGATTAGAGGGTTAATAAGATTTTCTAAGAAAAAGAAAAAAAGAAGATTAGGCTTTAGCCTGCCAATTGCAGTCAGCGCCTTTTGCATCGCAGTCTGTCTTTGTATCTGCATCACTGCATGTTACTGTCGATGTTACGGATGCCTTTACGCATTCTGAATTGCATGCTAAATCAAATGTGGCGCCCATTTTCGCTATCTCAGGGAAATCAGCGCACTTGTTGAACCCTGTCTTTACGACAGTATCAGAGAATCCCGGGCTGTTGAACTTGCTCTCATCTTTCATTGTGCAGGCAAACTTGCATGAAGCCACTGCAAGGCTTCTTTCCTGCTCGCTCATCCTCTGCACTTCCTTCTGCTCTCCAATCAGCTTGCTTGCGCCGCCTGTGAAAAACAGGATTGCAACTATCAGCACTACAAGCACGATAGCTGCTATTATAATGAAGTTAAGAGATAACTCCGCGCCTTTTTTACTTGCCATTATTTACCACCTTCTTTTTGTTTAAAATAGGATACTAATTTTAAGGGCAAAACAATATATAAAGCTTTCTTAATCTTTAGGCACCGCGATTCTATCCCCAATCTTCAGCTTTAAAAAGCCTGAAGGCGCTTCAAGCACGTATTTTGCGGGTTTTGGCGCGTTTGCATACCTGCATGGCTTTAATCCTTTTTTTACAGCAACAACCTTCATCCGCTTGTCAAGCCAATAGATGTCCAGCGTGAAAAGCATAAGAAATGTATGGATTCCGGACAATGCCCTGCTTTCATACGGCAGCTCAATCAAAGCCATTTGCTCTTTTCTCATCATCAACCCGAAAGCCCTTGAAAGCGCCGTATTGCAGCAACGCGCCTTTCCAATTGCCTTATTGCCTTTCTTTATTGTAATCTGCATGATATAATCAATGGATTCGTGAATAAAAACCTTTTTACTATACAGATACGCATGAACTACCCCAACCCTAAAGGGTGGGGTTTCCTGTGTCAGCGACAAAAGTTGCCGCCAAAGGCGGTAGAGCTTTACTCTCAACAGGCGTTGATTCGGGCAGTTCCTGCCCTATCGAGACTATGTCTCGGGGTGCCGAAAATCTCTGATTTTCGAGCACTATCTCAATTTTCTTGAGCGTTAAGTTTCTTATCTCCAATGCGGAATTGTAATCTCTTGGCGCAATAAACCCGCAGGGGCAATTATGCTCCCTGTCCCATAACTCTTTATACACTGTTTTCCCGCACTGGCTGCATCTCTGGGTAGTTCCCCTGTAAGGGACAGGCACGAACAGCTTGCCGGCGCTTTCAGCCTTGTAAGCTATAAACTGCCTGAACTTGCCCCATGATGCATCTTGCTTTGACTTTGCAAATATGGATAATTCTGTGGGATATATGATATTTTGAACCGAATTATCCATCAGATAATTCTGCCAATTTGTAATATAAGTCGCAGAATTATCTATATATCATTCTTCAGCCCCTTCGGCATATCTTCCATGCCAATTGCATCATAATTGCCCACATAATAACGTGACAGCTTGTGCAGGAAATCATTGCGAGTATTTACAATTTTCTCATGCAATCTTGCAACTTTTATTCTCTGCTTACTCCTGTTTTCGCTTCTTTTCTTTTTCTTTGACAGCTGCCTTTGAAGTTTTGCCAATCGTTCTTTATATTTGTTCAGATGCCTCGGATTTTTAACAGCATTTCCGTCGCTGTCATACACAAGGTTATCAAGCCCGACATCCAGTCCCACAACTCTTTTTATTTTCTCTATGGGGTTTAGTTCTTTGTCAAGCTCTTCTATAACAAAAGCAAACCATTTGCCCGATGATTCTTTTTTCACAGTAACCTGCTTGATTTTTCCTTTTATTTCCCTATGGCATCTGATTGGAATATCTCCGATCTTTGAAAGTGATAATGTCTGGTGCCTTTTTCCTGTTTTGATTATCTTGAATCCAGACTGGTTGTAAGTGAATGTTTTGAACCAGCCTTTGCCTTTGAAGCGCAAGCTTCCCACTTTCCTGTTCTTCTTTTTTGTTTGCGTCAGTGCAGCGAGGTTGGAGAATAAGCTATAACACTCATATTGCATTGTCTTTGAATATAATTGCTTGTATCTTTTATCGCAGATTTTCATATCAGGAATCGTTCCCTGAATCTGCGCCTTGTCTATCTCTTTCTGCTTGTTGAGCAGACCAAGCAATTCATTATATGTACGCCTGCATAATTCCAATGTGTTGAGCATTTTTAATTCTGATTCTTTATCAGGGTACAACCTAAATTTGTGTGTTCTGTTCATATTACTTTTATGCTTTCCTCGGTTTATATACTCTATGCGTATACTTGTCAAGTGGCAAGTGGTTATGAAACTTATGCCAATTCGCTCGAAAATCCGCAAGATTTTCGGCGCCCCGAAAACCTTGTGTTTTCGTAGGCATTCCGAACTTTTAAATATTCGAAAACCGCGGGTTTTCGGATATCCAAAAATCCGACAGATTTTTGAATAAGTCGGGATTTCTTGGCAACGCAATCCTTAAAAGCTTCTTTTGCGTTTATAATAATCAATGAAAAAGAGGAAGAACAAGCCTGTTATTGTAAAAAAGGATTATAATCAATTAGCCCTGTCTCTTTTCAGAAAGCATATAAAAAGGCCATTTCTTCACTTCATTGACAGGACAAGGAAATACTTGATTCTCCTATTTGAATACATAAGAATGAAACGCATACATGCTGTTGCCAAGATGCATTATGACATGGGCAAAGAGGAATTGGAGCTTGTGAAAAAGCAGGCAAGGAAGGAGGCAGGCAGGGAGATTGTCGATGAGTTTGAAAAGATGTCAAAAGAGAAAGAGCGCGAAGTAAAGCCCATGACTAAAAAAGCCATTCTATTAAGGGTTTTTATGTTTAAGAGAATCAAGCGAAACCTGCTCAAGCTGTTTCATCCTGTCAGGATGCTTAAAAAATCAAAAAAGACAAAAACAGTTGCCTACACAAACGGCTGGACAGAGATAAACAAAAAAGGCATTTTCAGGAAATAACTTCCAGCTTCCCGAACTTGCCGGCTGTCAGCTGCATTTCTCCCTGGAACTCATTGACATAGCCGTTTGTTATCTTCACTTTGCTTCCTTTCTTCACAATGTCAATTTCAGTGTTCCACAGCGAAAGCTTAATCTCGCCTGTATCGTCCTTTGCAGTTGCAGTTGCAACCCTGCCGTTATTGCCGAACTTCTGGAATTCCCTCGGCTCCCCGACTTCAACAACCTCTAGTTCTATCTCGACTTTTCCCATTCTTGGCTTTAAATCGCTTACTTTCATTCTAATACCTCCGTTATTCTCTTATCCATTCCTCATGCTCCTCCTCAAGGGAGAGCTCCTTCCCAATCTGCTGTGAATTGTTTCCGTATTGGATTTTGAAGTAAGGCATGAAGCATTTTAAAGCTTTCCTTTTTGAGACATGGCATTTTGCAGCCATTTTTGCAGCTATTGCTTTCTTTTTTGCGTTCTTGTTGTTCATAATCCAGTATTTCAATGGCCTTGAATTTCTTGAATACCTGACATCAGGCTGTTTCCTGTGCAGGTCTGATTTTGAAAGCGCAACCCCTGCAGTGAGCATTGCGTTTGCATACACCAGAAACCTCCAGTGCTGCCATCTTCTTATCCTGCCAAGGTAAACATCCGCTTTTGACAGCGCATCATATGCATTCTTTAATTCCATTCCGCGGTATTCCTTTGGTATGTTCTCCTCAAGCCACATAAGGCATTCATTGAGGTCCTTGTCAGTGTTGTCAAACGCTGATAATGAAATATTTGCTTTTGTGGTATTGAAAACAAGCGCTAATGATTCTTCAATACGTTTTGCCCTCAGCCTGTCAGTAAGCATTGTTGTGTCTTTTAATCCGCCGCAGAAAGAGGCAACGAACAAGTCAATCATTGAAGCCCTTACATCGCCTGAAGACTGCCTTGCAAGGCTTCTTAACGCGGTTTCCTCATAGCATATTCCGTTTGAAGAGCAGGCATTGCTTAATATTGAATACATGTCATCTGAGCGGGGAGATGGAAGCTCAACAAACCTGCATTTCTTCTTCAAATCCTGCACCCTTTCATTCATCAAGTCATTTGCAGTCAATATTAAAGGCCATTTTGATTCCTTTATCACTTCTGTTATTGCAGACACAGCTCCCCTGTCAGAAGAGGACATTCCATCAATCTCATCTATGAGTATTACCTTGCCTGATGCAAAAAGGCTCATCTGCAATGCAGCATTCTTTGCAATGCTTAAAATAGCGCCTTTGTTTCTTAGGTCAGATGCATTAAGCTCAAGTATCTCAAGCCCTAATTCTTTTGCAAGCACGTGCGCAAAGCTTGTTTTTCCGCAGCCTGTCTGCCCGTGCACAAGCATCGCGCCTCCCCTGTAATTCTCAACAAAATCCCTTATTTGCTTCAGCTCGGGCTCCCTTCCAGTGAATTCATCTGCTTTTTTCGGCACGCAGCTATTGGTAAGGTACATTTTTCAGCTCCAGATTAATCCCCAGCTTTTTCAAATCATCTTTAACTTTTCCAATATACTTTTTCACGTCCTTGCTCTTAAGCATTTCAAGCCTTGTTTCAGAATCAGAAAGCTCGCCCTCAATTCTGTTCAGCTCCTTTATCATCATGTCCCTTTCTTCCTCCGCTTTGTTGTTTCTTATGCTTTCTTTTATTTCCTCTTTTTCCTTTTCAATAAGCAAGAGCCTTTCTTTCAGCTCATCAAATTTTGAGCTTAATTCTTCCAGGTTCTGCACATCTTTTTCAGTGTTTTTTGAGTCAATCTCTCCTTTTTGCATTGACTCTGCCGCTGAATGCAGGATTTTTGCTATGTCTCCGCCCCCTTCCATTGCAGCAACAGGATCTTCAAGGAATTTGGCAAGAACCTTGCTTGGAGAAACTTTTTCATATTTCCTCAAAGGCCTTGCGAGCTCTGCAAATGAGTTCCTTATCCTTGCTTTTATTCCGGCTTCCTCGCCTGTTTTCTGCTGCAGCCTTGCTTTCAGGTTTACAAGCTCTATGAATTCTTTTCCGTTTTTCTTCGCGTTAATTTTTTCAGTAATTTCTTTTTCTTTTGACAATAATGTTTCTGTTTCTTTCTCAATCCCCTGCATTTCCTTCTCATGCTCTCCCTTGTTTTCAATGTGCTGGTAAATGTCACCCAGATTTTTTTGCAAATCTTCGATTGCGGCAAGCTTTCCTGTTTCAACTGCTTTCCTTATCCTCATTGAAATTGCCTCTGCTTCCTTGAGGTTCTGTTTTATCGCCTCCAGCTCTTCCCCGATAAGCGTTTTCATGATAAAATAATTCCTTGCTGTCTTTGCGTGAAAGTCAGCCATTTCATCCTCCAGCTTTTTGCAGAACAGCGAGATTCCTTTTGCATTCAGCTCCGGATAGTCTATGGAATCAGCAAGCTTTCTCAGCATTATGACAAATGCGTTCCTGTTTCCCTTGATTACGTCCTTTGCCTTGTCATGCACTTTTTCAGAATCAATGTCCTTTGCCTGCAATGCCCCTATATTTTTGGCAATGGCTTCCTTTACCTGCTGCAGCCTTTTAATATCCTGCCTGATGTCCTTCCAGCCTTCCTCTGCAATGCGCTTTTCAAGCTCAAAGAAATCAACTGTTTCTTTTTCCTCTTTTGTTTCAAAAATCTTCTTCAAAAATCTCAGCATAATCTCTCCTTATCTGCTTATGAACGAAGCCAAAAGCGCCTCGAGCTGTACAAACTCGTCACTGCCTTCAACCATCCTGAACTCGATTTCAGCGCACTTCTCAATCATCCTGAGTTTTTCAGGGTCCTTTGCGTCAAGGTTCCATACTTCTTTCTGAATCTGCTTGATTAAGTCAATTCCTGAAAGCCCGTATTTTAGCTGGACATCCAGCAGCCCGCTTCTTGCGTTTGCAAAGTCGCCTGCATATGCCCTCTTCAGCACTTCGAGTATTTCCTTTGGCTCTGCAAGCGATGCAATGTTGTATACTCCGCTTTCGCTGATGCACGTTCCCAAGGCTGCGCAGCTCTGCATTATGTTTACAAGCTTTCTCACGTCTCCGTCAGCCATTTCAACCAGCGCCTTTTTTGCGCCATCGTTAAGCTGGAGCTTTTCCTCTTTTGCAATGCTTTCAATGACTTCTGTGATGTGCGCTTTTTCCAGCGGCTTGAAGCGGAAAACAGCGCATCTGCTTTGTATTGCGTCAATTATCTTGCTTGAATAGTTGCAATTATGCGAAACAAATCCGTTTGTTATAAAGTTATGGTCATTATGGCAGGTTATATCCATAACAATATCTGATTTTGTTTCTTTTATACTCTTAATCTCATTCTTCAAAAGAACATCATTAAACTGGTATTTTTTCAGCCAGTCTTTAAACTCCAGAAACTCTTTTCTTGGTAGATGAACCTCTTTGCCTTTTATTTGGCCGGCTATAAAATCCCTGCTAACGGCATATTTTTTGATTAGCCCATTAACATCCGCCCTTGAGCAGTTTATTTCGGATAATATTAATTCTGACTTCTGCTTCTGCTGGCTAATGAGATATAATTTATGCCGTAAATATTCAGCAGAACAGCGGGAGAGCCTATCTTTATATTCTTCATAAGCATAGCCTATTCTAGAATAGAATTTAAAAATATTTGTGTTATTTGGTTGTATCATCAACCCAAAGGTCAGTACAGGTACACTATCTTTAGTTCTGACCTCTTTTCTGTCTGTTATAACCATGCTGCTTTTGATTTCAAATATGCTCAAAAGCTCGGATATCTCCTTATAATACCCTTCCATCGCTTGTTTGAGATGCGCTGCTTTATTTTGCCTTAAGTATATTGCTTCAGAGTTCATGCGCCTCCACTTTGGCTTATCGCCATCACAGCCAAATAACGCCCTCAAAAATTCCCTTTTCACAAATTTTATCCCGCATCTGACAAAAAGCGGAACGTGGAAAGCGGTTATAGTCTTATCTCCCTTCGGTACCCCGAGAAACTGCAGTAAAGAAGAGAGAGCCATCGAATCTATATAAAAATCTGTAGATATCCCATCAACTGCCCGCCCCCCAATAATATTTTTGTGGGGTATGGAATGAATCTTAGAATGGTTATTGTAACCTAACGCTTCCAAATCCCTCTTTACTCTTTCCAATGCCTGCTTATTCCCTGAAAAATAAAGCCTAATGCCATTTTGTACCAAATGCCCATCTCCAAGCATAAAGCCGCATAGCCTGGATAAAGCGCCCATTTTATCGAAATCAGCATAAGTAATATCCAAAATCCCTTTCCTTTTCAGTTCGCCTAAAATGCGGTCAACTTTTCCACGCATAAGGCATTCGTTCTTTGCTTTCTTAACCGCAGTATAAGACATACTGATATTAAACTCATCTTGAACAATCTTTCGTATATCCATATAATTTCTAATTTTATAAGGAACCGCCTCGATAATATTAAAGTAATGCATTTTCTTATCAATGATTCTTTTTATGTGCCCTTTATTCTCTATATGGCGCAATAATTGTGCTGTTCTTATTCTTGTTAAACCGACGGCTTCTTGTATTCCTTTTCTTGAAATGTGGGGGTTATCTTTTACTATATTATATATTATATACTCTCTTTCTGTTAATCCCTTATTGCTTTCTATTATGCCTTTCAAAAAATGTATCTTTCCAAGCACTTTTTTCTTTTCTTCATTCCTCAATTCTCTGAAGCAATTTGCATCCTCTATTGAACGCTTTCCAGCTTTGTTTTCAAGTTCTGAGATAAACTCTACGAATTGCGCAAGATCAATAATATTGGCAATATTATCTTCGTAACCAGTGCCTTCAAGGCATGGATAAACTAAAATAAAATCCGCCTCTCTTAAATCGCCTGCTTTTTTCCAGCCATTGTCAGTTAATAACATATGATCGTCAGTTACGCATATTTTTCTGCCTGTCATCGTATTTATTTCCAGCACTTTCTTACCTATTGAACTGGGTGGAAGCTGAACAGTGGCAAGAACTAAGTCTTTTTTAGCTGCATCTTTTTTATTAGAGAGATTATAGATGTTAATTTCTTTTGCTTTCTCATAATTTTTAATAAATTCGCTGATGCTTATTTCTATTTCATTAGGCAGCAAAATATTTGTTTCCGGGGTTACGCAGCTTAGTATGAACCTCGTGCCTGACACAAACATTTCCATTGTTCTTCTCAATGCCTGCTGCGCCTCTTTTGTCAATGAGTCGCATTCGTCAAGGTAGATAATCTTGAAAGGATGCTCGCCTATAGCTCTTGTCTTTGCAAAGTCCTTGATTGTGTTCCTTACAACATCAATTCCCCTGTCATCACTGTTATGCAAAAGCACAGGCGTTGTGCCTCCCCAGAACATTTCAGCGCCAGGCACGCTGACATCATAAACAAAATCATCGTAATCTCCTTCTATTGTTATTTTTTTAATTTGGATAATTGAGAGGGGGGATTCTATAAGCTTGCCAAATTTTTTAAGCTTATCCTTTTCTTCCTCGTTTAAAGATGATTTTGACTCAATAAGCATTAGAATTTTTTTGAATGCATCTTTTGATATGCGCTTTGATTTTTTGCCATAAAGATGATGCCTAAGCAAGTATTTGGCATTAAACCCTTTTCTTTCAGCCAATCTGTTTGTTAGTTCTATCAGAATTTCAGAAGGAAGAAGCTCTGTCTTTAAATATGAAAAAGAGGGCTGTTTCCATATTATTCTTGCTTCTTTATTAAAAACTGATGTGTCCAGACCAGAAAGCCTCCCAAGCCATGCTATGTCTATTAAATTCTCTTGAGAGGCAGAGCTATACCTAAGATAACTTTCCCAGTCGCCGCAGGCATCACCCATGTAACCCTGCAGAAAAGCCCACTTTGATTCTAATGGGGCGTCAAACATAAAACAAGGCACTCTTTTGAAAGGCGCCCGCTTTATGCCTGATGCATCATAAAAATTGCTTTTGAAGAATCTAGCTAACTGCGTATTTAATAATTTTACTTGGATTGATGATTCAATATTCCGGTTAAATCCTGATTTCCCTTTTATTATGTATGAAGGTATGCCCCACTTTTCCATAGCAAAGCAGGCGACTTTTTGTGCAATCTGCTCCTCATGCGGGTATCTTACTGTAAAAATTGTCTGCCCGCTTGTTTTTCCTCTGAAAGCAGTGCACCCTTCAGCAAGGTATAAGCCCATTAGCCATGAATTATTGTTATCAACATCCATATAATCAAGAATAGTTTTTACACGCGGATTTTCTATTAGCCCGCTTCTTAATAAATTATGGGTTTGTGGCGCAAATCCGCCAAGGGGTACGCGCATCATGCCGGAATCCATTGCATCTTTAAAAGTTATTAAATGGTCCCCCGCCTTTAGGCAGCCGGCTTCTTTTGATGAAAGATTGCCTTCCATATCCATTATAATAACAGAATGATTCAGGCTGGTTCTTATATACCCGCCTTCATAGGATATTTTAGCTATTTTATTGACTTTGTGCCTTGAAATATTTTTTACCGGCATAAATTTGGCCTTATGCGCTTTATCGATGGAAAGAATTTCCAGGCATTTTGGATAAGAGTATTTTGAATTATTATCTGAAAAATATTTATCTGCCAAATATTTGAAATCAGTTCTTTTAACAATGCCCTTTTCCTTTATCAGAATAGGGGTGTCCGGAGTGACACTGGCATTAAGCTCTAAAAAGTTGTTTTTCCACGCATCCCCGAAGAGTTTCTTTGCTATTACCAATGACAATGTTGTTTTTCCCACTCCTGCAGGACCTGAAAACAAAAGATGAGGGAGGTTCTGCTTTTCAACCATTGCCTGTATTGTCCTTACAATGTCGTCCTGCCCCTTTATGTCAGAAAACTCCCTCGGCCGGTATTTCTCAGTCCAGATAAGCGTGTCCATGATATGCCTCTTCCTCGCTAAGTCAAAAATCAATTATGGTTTATAAACATTCCCCATGCCTGGCAGGTGGCAAGTGGTGGCAGTCAGCCCCTTTTCACAACCTTCACGTTTGAGCTCAGCTCATAAGCCATTACAGCTTCCTGGTTGTAATGCTCCAAAGTAAGCTGTATTATCTGCCCAATCTCTTTTTCAGTGCAGTATATCCTTACAGGAATCATTTTTTCCGCAAAAAGCTTCCCCTTGGTGTTAATCCACTGCCCTTTTGCAGTTTTTAGTATTGTAACGCCGCCTGCAATATGCCTTACTTTCTCATCCCACAAATGGTGGTGTCTAAGCGGGAATTCCTTTCCTTCATTTGAGTATTTTGGGACAAGGATCTCCCAGAGGGATTTTTTTGGCATGACTATCATACGCAGATTTTACTTAAAAATCCTCCGCCGAAAGGCTTATATACTATTGATTACTATGTAAAGGTAACAAAATAGGCATAAAATGAAACTCGCAAATAGATTAGGGCTGTTAGCAATGATATCCGCTCTCGGCGGAGCTTGCACTACTTCTGTAAGATTTGAGCCAAACAGCGCTAATGAATTCGCCCCCCCCATTACAGCATTTCAGGACAAATATGCTTTAGTAGTAATAGGCAGCACTAACATAGGGAATTATTACGGTTTTTCAGAACAGGACAATCCGTTTAATGCTTCAGGCAGAGGGGTATATAATGAGCTTAAGATGCTTGGCTTTAAGGATGAAAATATGAAATTCATAAGCGGCGAAACTGCCTCTGCAAGGAAAGTGGAAGATGCTGCAGATGAGTTTGCGCAGAAAGTTGACAATAATGACTTGTTTGTTGCGTATATCGGAACTCACGGCTCGCCTTTTGCATTGATGTTTGACAATGATGGCAGGGAAAGCTTTACAACGACTGAAATAGAAAGGGCTTTTGAAAAAGTAAATCCAAAGCTTGGCGTGCTTTATCTGGACTCTTGCTATTCAGGCAATGTGATAAGTGATTTGGAGCTGCCAAGATATGTTCTTGTGTCTTCAACAGGAAAGCATAGCTATTCATTTAGCGATACATTTTTTTCACCGGGAATATCTTTTTTCAGCCAGTTTTCAGATTCATCCGCTGATTTGAACCATGACGGTCATGTCACAATAGCAGAAGCATTTGCAAAGTCAAACGAAGATACATTGGCATACCAGCAGGAGCGCATAAGTGCAGGCTCTGAAATGGCTGCAAGAGCTGGTTTTGAGCAGATGATGTATGTCGGAAGCCAAGCTTCGCCCTATTATTATCTTGCTGATGTTGGAGGATGGCGGGAATGAGGTTGCTTGGGCTGGCAGGGATTATAGCTGCGTTGGGGTGCGGACAGCTTTTGCCGCAGTATTCAAGATGCGAGCCTCTTTTTTGCGTTCAAACACAGAAATATGATGATAATAACAGCAATGTAAGCCAGGAGCTGGTTGATTCTATCTATGCAGGTACCTATGAACTGAAAGTAAAGGCTAATTTTAATGTGGAAGAAAATGGAAATTCCTATCCAGCTTCTTTAAGCGAAGGGGGTACAGGGCATATGCTTAATGACGGCTATATGCTGACTGCAAGACATGTTGTGCAATTATCTATGACTGGAATAACAAATGCAAGGCCTCGTGCAAGGGTATCAATTGTTTCTACAGAAATAACAGCAAAAAAAGGGGAAGAAGAATTTATTGTTGAAATAGAATATATAAGCCCTGGCAGGGATTTTGCAGTTTTAAGGACTCCTGCAAGCCGTGCGCCGGGTGTATATCTGCCGGTGGGCTATTCTTATGAGATGGAGCAAGGCGATTTTGTATACTTGTTTTCAGGCAGAAATGAGCCTTTTATTAAAGAAGGAACATTTAAAGAGAGCGATGATGACGAAACATTCCAAATTATGGCTGATGCAGAGCAAGGTGATTCAGGCAGCATGGTTGTGGCATTTAGGGCTGGATGTCCGGAGATTGTAGGAATTCTAACTAATGGGCATGCAGGACATGATGCCAAAATATTGCGCATAGAGCAAATAATAAAAGAGTATGAAGGCATTGAATAAACTGATTTTGGATAATCAAAATATTGCTGTAAAATATCCCGTAACCCTGCTTATCAGGCTTTTTATGGAAGCTTTTTTTATTGCTGTAGGCGATTTTGCAGCTGTATTTGATGCAATTGCAGCAGAAGGCGATTTAAACACAGGCCTTACAACAGCCTGCCCAACTTTTGATGAGAATTCTGCATAAGGCACTGTATATGCCTGCTCAATGACGAATATGCTTGCTGAGCCTTTTGCCTGCTTTCTCAATGGGATTGAATCCGGAATATATCAATGGCATGATAAGCATTTACAGGAAAAAAGAACTGATTCTACTTCGCAAAATCAAGCTGATGCGACAAAATTTCCCTCATGTTCGCAGAGTCAAGGTAAAGGCTTTCAACCTTGCTTAAGTCCGAGTTCAGCACAAGCCCCAAAAGCACGGATTCCTTTGAAAACTGGCAGTCATAGGTGAAGATGCTGCCTTTTGACATTGCGATTGCCTTTGCCACATAATCCCCGCTGTTATCTTTCACAAACTTTCTTAATTTGTTGAAATATGCTTCGTCAAAGCTCTGCCTTGCTGTGTCAGAGAAGTCAGTGCTGAAAAGAGCATAATCTCCGCTGTTAAGCCCGTTAAGTATGCTCTCTGCTTTTCCGTCAACAATTTTTATGTCTTCAGGAGCTGCTTCAACTGTTTTTATAGAAATTGCTTCCCCGGTAATTTCCTTGGCAACAGCCTGCTTCTCCTCTTTCTTGCAGCCGTATGTGAAAAGCAGCAGTGCAATTACCAATAAGATAAGCAGTATTCTCTTTTTCATTCTCTTTACCTTGCTTTCAAATTATTTAAGCTTTTTGAATCTCTTAAGCGCCCGGAATATTCCTGTACGCCAGTCTGGATTTCAAATTGCTTTCAGCGCATCATCAATCACGTTCAATGCAATGTCCAGCTCCCTTTGCGTCACGTCCAAAGGAGGCAGGAACCTTAATGCCTTGTATCCGCAGCCGATTACCATCAGCCCCCGATTGAAGCATTCTGCCTCAAACTTGTCTCTGTCTGCCTGCTTGTCAAACTCAATGGCATCCATCAGCCCTCTTCCTCTTGCTCCGTCAAGGCAGTAATATTTCGCAGCCAGGTCGTTTAACTTGTTCAGGAAATAATTGCCCATTCTCTCTGCATTTTCCCAGAGCCTGTCCCTCATTACAACTTCCAGCGTCTTATAGCCGATTATGGAATTGATGATGTCCCCTCCGCCCCATGTTGAGGAGATTCTCGCTGCCTCTGTCGGAAACATATCTGCCTTTCCGATTGTTGCGCCAACCTGCAGGGCTTTTGCAGATGTTATCAAATCAGGGACAATGCCTGTATGCTCAATTGCCCACAGCTTTCCAGTCCTTCCCAAGCCTGACTGAACTTCATCGGCAATTATCGGAATTCCATATGTTTGTTGTATTCTTTTTAGTTCTGCAACAAAATGTTCGTTCGGAACAATATATCCGCCTTCTCCCTGCACAGGCTCAAACATTATGTATGCAATGTCTTCAGGGTCATAAACTCCCACGCCTTTCCTGAGCATCTGCTCAAGCACGCTCATAACTTCTCCTGTTTTTTTGTCCCTGACATTGAATCCGCAGTTGCAATGGTGCAGCCCATTCATGTCTTTTTCTTCAGCACCGCAGTAAGGTATTGTCACGACATTCGGAATCATAGGATATCCTTTCTTGTGGTTTCTCTTGCTGTAGTTCAATGACAATGCGCCAAGAGTCCTGCCGTGGAACGCGCCTTTGAAATTTATCCCTATTCCGCCCTTTCCTCTTTTTGCATAGCAGCACTTGATTGCGTTCTCAACAGCCTCTGCGCCTGAATTTGAAAGGAACACCTTTTCATAGCCGAACATTGAAGTTGCCTCTATTATCTTTTCTTTCAAATCAGTGGGTGATGGAAGCCCGTTCTGCCATTCAGCGTAAAAGTCAGTGCCTGCAAACTTGACAGGGGAAGTGTGTGACATCTTTTCCAAAGCCAGCGTTATTTCAGGGTGGTTGTATCCCAGGGGATTGCAGCCAATCTGCCCTGTGAAATCCAATAATACATTGCCGTCAACATCAGTGCAAAAAGGGCCTTCTGCCCAGCCGCCCAAAGCCCTTACAAATCCATAGCAGTCTGTTGCCTTTGCCTGGACTTTCTTGTCCCTTGCAACAAGCGCCGCGGCTTTGGCTCCCGGCAATTGCGTCTTAAGCGAAATGTCTGCTGTATCCCTGTTCATTTTTGCCTCCTTTGAAGATAATTGTACCTCGCTGGAAGGAAGGTATTAAGGGCTTATATACCTTTCCAAGAATTTACAGCAATATTTAATAAGGGATAGGCTTATAGTTATATATATGACTGGTATAGGGAGCATATTATGAAAATCACAAAAAAGCAGGTAATCTGCCTGATAGCAATGTGCTTGATGCTGTCCATGGTGAATGCTGTGAGCACTACTACATCTACAAAAATCACAACAAGCAATGTCAATGATTTGACGCCGGATTTTGTTTCCGTAAATACTTCAAAAGTTCCAATACTTACTTTTACCCTGACAAGCAATAGAACTGGCGGAGATGTTTTTAAATCAGCAACAATACATTATAATGGAACAAAAAGGACAGATATACTCAAAGTTTATCTGTATGCGGAAAGCTCAGGCACAGGCGGTAATTTTAATGCATCTTCAGATATTCTATGTAGTAACGCTTCTAGCTCTTCCAATAAAAATGAATTTACTTTAACAAGTATGCCTTCTTCATGTGACTTATCTAATAATATAGCCAAGCAGTTTTATCTTGTTGTCGATGTTAATTCATCTGCAAAGGCAGGAA
>JASEIA010000024.1 GCA_030018575.1 Nanobdellota archaeon
CGGTCAATACACGATACGCTCCGCGTTGTTGTCCCATTGAGAAAGAAACTTCCTTTTCCTTAGCCCGTAGTGAGCGAAGCGAACGGAGAGTCGCGAGGGGTCGCTACTTTTTCATATATTTCTTCTCGATTTCTTTAATTTTGCTAATTCTACGAATATGTTTTTCTTTTGGTGTAAATGGTGTCTCTAGCCAAATTTTAACCATCTTTTTAGCAAGTTCTGGTTTTACAGTTTTTTCACCAAAACATAGCACATTTACATTTCCATGTTCTTTTGCCATTTTTGCTGAAGTTTCATCCCAACAAACAGCCGCATGAATTCCAGGAATTTTATTAGCAACTCTATCCATTCCTTGTCCTGAACCACAAATTAAAATTCCTCTACCACTTGTTTCCAGAACTTTTTCACAAACTTTCACTGCATAATCTGGATAATCATCGTTGAAATCATATTCATAAGGTCCTAAATCTTCAACTTCATAATTTTCTTCGGTTAAGACTTTCTTTATTTCTTCTTTTAATTCAAATCCTGCATGATCACTTCCTATGTAAATTTTTTCTTTTATCATATTTCATGCCGGCAGGCGGGCTTTTTATATCTTATACTTCCCTTTCTCCATTACCAGCTTTCCATCCACGTAAACATCCGGCTTCAATATAACCATATCCAGGTGCTTCGGGCAAGTCCACTCCGCGCCTGTATCAATAGGATAAGGATATCCAAAAGCCAGGTGGAATGAGGGGTATTTCTCGTCCTGCAGGAGATTGCCTATGATTCTTTCCAGGCAGATATTCGTGCCCAATGCAACCTCCCCGACTCTTGAAGAGTTTTCAGCCCCATTGAACAGGTAATTGAATATGTCCTCCTGCAAATCATGGTTGCAGGAATAAAAACCTTCCTTTTTTGCATACCCTTTTTCAATCCACAAAACCAAAGGCGTTTTAGTGATTACACCGTATTTTGCGTCATACACATCCCCAAGCACTCCGTCAACAGCAAGAACGCCGTTAACATCTTCAGGGCAGGTAAACACTTCTCCCTCAGGATAATTGCCATCCTTGATTTCCGGCTTTATAACCCCATTGCAGTTTGCCCACCTGTACCTGCCGCAAATTATTTCCAAGTCAGTGCCTAATTCTGTTGTAACATTGATTTTCTTGCAACTTTTTACCAAGCCATAAACCTTGTCTGTAAACTCAGCAACCCTGCCAAAATCAACATTCAATCCCATCTCAATCGCTTCCCTGTTAATCCCTGCCATTGAGGTAAAACGAACCTTGTAATCCTTGATTGCGTCAAAAAACCGGCGCCTGAAATGCTCTGTCTCGCCTTCAACCTCTGTTGCGCAAAGAACGCCTGCGTCAGCAGTGCTCAATGCTTCCAATATAATATCCGGGCACTTCAGCGGCCTTTTGCCATAGCTGTCAAGAAAGAAGATTTTGGCATAAACTTTCAATTCAACGCAAGCGCTTATCAAGGCATCTGAAAAGAACTTGTTTTTATAATCCGAAATAGCAACAAACACATCCCCTTCTTTCAGCTTGTAGCCGTTCTTAAGCACGTTAAGCGCGGCCTTCTGGACAAGATCCATAAAATGGTATGATGGAAGCAGAGTATAAAAATCTATCTTACTATTTTTCCAAAACAACTATTCTTCTTAGAAACAAGTCATCTTTTGATTTCATGCAGGCGCCTTCAAAGCCAAACCAAACCCTATCAAAATGCCCCAACGGCAGCTTTCTGATTTTGCCTATAAACGGGTCTGCCAGATAAATATTTTCCCTGTCTATGCCTACTGCAACAGAGAAATGCGCCTCATCCTCCAAAAACCATTCAACAATCACTGGCATTTTCTTTTCAAGCACATAATGCCTTATATCATTAAGGGAAGAATTGTCTTTTATGAAACCTTCAAGCCCGTATTTTTTTGCGGCTTTTACTATATCTTCTGAATGAATGCCGTCAGCAGGGTTCCATTTAAGCTCTTTCGCAAGCTGCTTCTCTGTCCTTTCTATTCCGTAATACCCAAGAAACATCTTAAACACGCCCGACCCGCAGTGCATTGGGCTTGACTTGAACGGCTTTATCTTGAGCATATGAGAATTAAGCGCAGTTTATTTAATAAATGTTCCTTAATTGCCCCTAAAAATTCAAATAGCATAGCTTTATATACTACCCCTTATACAATTTATCTTAGTATACGCAAAGTCTACTTCTAGTACGGCTCGAGTATAACTAAGAACACGGAGGAAACCAAAATGGGATTCGGAGAGCGAAGAGGATTCGGAGAGCGAAGAGGATTTGGCGGCCCGAGAGAAATGCACAAAGCTGTCTGCTCTGAATGCGGCAAGGAATGCGAAGTTCCTTTTAAGCCCACAGAAGGCAAGCCGGTTTACTGCAGAGACTGCTTCCAGAAGAGAAAGAAGTTCTGATAACAGCAGGCTTACAGCAAATTAAAGCATAAAACATCTTTTTATTTTTTCACTATTTCTTTTGACGGGACTTCAAATTCCAGTGTATTCGGGGAATGCGCCTCAAGTATTCCTACAATTGAGTTATCAGGATTTTCTGAATAAAGCAGAACTCTTGCAAGCCCTTCAATGCCGTTTATCGGCGTTACATCCTTTTTCAGGACAAAGCACCAGTTTCTTGCGCTTGCCCGCGCAGTATTGAAAGAAATAAGGTATTCATCAGGGTCATTCCAGGGCGCATAAGTGCATTTCAGGTAGTAAGGCATTTTAGATGAGGCTATAGCTTTTTATGTTATCATACTGGATTTCCTTAATATGAGAATGCAAAAGAGGCGAGGGAAAATGAGGCAGTGTTTCTATCTTCACATAATCATCTCCAAGCTCAAGTATCCTGCCTTCAACATAAACTTTCGCCCCTAATGCCTTGGCTATTGGATTTTTTTCAGGATCCAGCTCCAAAAGCACGCGCTTGCCAATGTCCTCCTTTTTGAATTTCATTTTACCTCCTTAAATACAGGCAAGAAAGCTATTTAACGCTTTCCATACAGGCACGGCCTCCACGGAACCCTTGGCTCAATAAAGCCAGAGCCGAACACGCAATAGTAAGGCTCCTTCTCAACAATCTGCCAGACTGCCTCCATTACTGCCTTTTATCTTCCCTCAAGTCCTGCCCGACTATTGACACAAACTTCTCAACTTTTGCCTCATCAGCCAGGGCTTCTATCCCCTTCACCTGCTTTAGCCTGACACGCGAAGCGGGATATGTATTGTAATACGGCCTGTCTGTTTCATAAAACTCAAGTTTTGCCCCGAATTTCAGCAGCACAGCAGCCTGAAACGGCGTGAAAGTGTAGTACTTATTTCCGCCTATATGCGCCACATAAAACCTGCCAAATTCAAGCAGGCGTATCACTTCATTGCAAAGCTCGTTTCCTTGTCTTACCTTTGTCAGCAAAGTCATTTTCATTTCTCCTGCGCCTAAGCGCATATAGAAGATATGTATTCTTATATAAATAATCTTTTGACAATATTATTCTTATCGGAATAATTGAAAGGAATAATAATGCGCTGAAAACAGGAAGAAGACAAGAGCAATGCTTATATTCCAAGCCGCCTTTTATCTGCTTATGAAAATCAGAATGCTTGACGGGAACAAAACAAGAAACACGATAAGCCCGGACTTTGGGATTGTTGACACGCCTGAGAAAAGCCCTTACGTGCCTAAAGGCGAAGTGTGGTTTGACAGGGCATACAGGAAAGAGTACAGGCATTTCATGAAAATGCATAAGCTGGAATCATCGCTTATGAAAAGAGGGGTTAAATTCTCAAAAGTAAAGGAAATTATAAGGAAAACATTCGTGAAAAAAACAAAGAATATCCCTGAATTTACGATAAGGGCAGAAAGAAAAAGCGGTTTTCTTGTCAGGATTGTGAAAGGCCCCATTGTAAGGCTATACATCGACCCAAAGTTCCTCCTGGGCGGACACGGCTATGTCTACGGCTATATCCCTAAAAATGAAATCTGGCTTGACAATACCCAGGGGAAAAAAGAGATGAAATACACGCTGGTGCATGAGCTGCATGAGCTGAAGCTGATAAAAAAGGGGATGGATTATGACTCAGCCCACGACTTCGCGCTGGCTGCGGAGAAATACGAGAGAAGAAAAGACGGCGCTGTTTACCTTGACGACTAGAAATTAAACATTTCCTTTGCGTTTGAATAGAACACATTCTTCCTGAAAGACGAAGGCACGATCTTTTTCATGAACCCGAAATAGTCCTTCATCCTGACAAGGGGCCAGTCAGTGCCGTAGAGGAACTTGTGCGGCTCGCCGACATATTCCATTGCAAACTGCAGTTCAGAGGCAATTGCAGGCGCGCTTTTAGGCACTCTGTCAACAAAAAATCCTGACAAGTCAGCATAAACATTCGGGTTCTTGCTCAAGACAAACGCAGCATCCCTTACCCACGGGTTTCCCAAATGCGCAATGATAATCTTCATCTTCCTGAATTTGACAGCAACCTCGTCAAGATGCAATGGATGGGCATACTTTGCCAAAGTAATGCCTTCAGGATCATATAGGTCGCCAGTGTGAAACATGACCGGAACATCGTATTTTACTGCAAGATTGTAAAACTTGTGGTAAATCGGGTCCTGCGGGTAGAAATGCGTATATCCTGAAAGCACCTTGAACCCCGCAATCTGCCCATTCTTAAGCGCCTCCTCAGTCAGCCTTAATGCATTCTTTGGAATGCTGTTCGGGTTTATTCCCGGCATCAGGCGAAGCGAGCTTGTGTCTTTCACATATTCAAGCGCATCATACATCCTGATTGGAGTGGGATATGCAGGGGATTCAATTCCATCGCCTACAGAATCAGCTGTGTTGAAAACACCGCGCTCAACACCTGCCTCTTTCATTTCTGCAAGAAGCTTTTCTTTTGTGTATTCAGGCTTGTTAAGAAAGAGAACTGACTTTCTGTTCCTGTCCTCGATGTCCAAGTGCAGATGAACGTCAATCACCCTCATAACCCCTAGTTAGAATAATGCAATATTTAAGCTTAGCGAAAAAGGGCGAAATCGCTTGAAAATGGCTTAAAATTGCAATAAACTCTTAATTTTAACGATTTACAAAAGCTAAAAACAATAAGTTTATAAGATGATTTCAGGCTGTTACTGCTTTAGCCTGATTACCTTAAAGCCTGAACAAGCTTAAACTTTCTCAAAACTAAGCAAAGTGTATGAATACTCCCCAATCGTGATTTTCCTTTCTTCAAGCAGCTTAAACCCCTTTGCAAACTCCTTGAATATCTCAGGATGGTGAATTGCCGCAATGATTATACCCTTTTTCCTCATTATGTATTCTGCCTGGCAAAAGAATTCCTTGTACGCCTTTCCCATCTCCTTTTCATCCTTTACAGAAGGCACCGCCGTAACAATTTTATCCACTGAATCTTTCTTGAATTTTGTCTCAAGCCAGTCAAGCTCTGTCCTGCTGAACGTGATTTGCTTGTTCACTGACGCTAATTTGGCGTTTATCTCAGTGCTTCTCACGTTTGGCATCAATGCATCATACGCAAAAACGCTTAATTCAGCCCTTGAGATTTTCTTATCGATACTTGCTATCTTCCCGTCATTTGAGAAAAAGCCCCTTGGAATATTTGAAGCATACAAGGCTGCCTCTATTGCAATAATCCCGTCCTTGCAGAACGGGTCTAAAAGAGTTTCTGTTGTTTTCCATTTTGCAATTCTTATCATTGCGTATGCAACGCAGGGGTTTACCGACTGGGCATGCGCCTTTATCCTGTAGTCGCGCTTTTGCAATTCTTTTCTTGTCAGCTCAATGCTTATGATGCAGCCATTGCCTTCTATGTCTGCATAAATTAATGTGTTGGGATTCTCGAGATTTACCTTGAATTCCTTTGGCGCTGAGTTTCCAATTAAGACTTCTATCTCACGCGAATCAAATGGATGGTCTCCGCGCCTTGAGCATTTTGCGGCAAAGGTGCCCTTTATCGGGAACTTGATTTTTTTCAATTCTTTTTCAATATCCTCGCTTGTTTTAAATGTAAATCTGGAAAGCAGCAGGCAAACCTTTGTAAGGCTTCTTGTGATGTAGATTAATTCATTTATGCTTTTTTCACTGCACTCAAACAAAAGGCGGCCCGGAAGAATGCTCTTGGCTTTTGCTTTTGTTAATTCCTCAATCTCCTTAATCGCAATATCCTCGATGCCGGTTACTGTGTATGCCAGATACTCCATCAAAGCCTCACCTTAGCACAACGGCTTTTGTGTCATTCAGGCATTCCTTGCATAATGCTATGTTTTTTCCAATTTCTTTTTTGTTTCTGACAGAAATGCTTGTGCCGTAGGTATATTCTTCCCTTTCTTCTATTATGTTTGTTTCGTGCCTGCCTGTCTCATCAAGCAAGCCAAGCGCAGCAATAAATTTCTCATCAAATTCTATTTTGCCTTCCTGCTTCAAATGATTGATAAGGGCGATTGTGCATTCCTGGTTTTTGGACTCATACCCAAACCTTGCAGCAATTGCAAGAAAGCAGTGATAGATGCAGTAAAATGCCGCGCTCATGCTCCAGTCGGAAAACCCGCCATCGCTAAAATAAGAGATTGCCAGCAGGTTATGCTCTGCTTTTTTCAAGTGCCTTTTTGCCTCTTCCATATCAGGCTCTGCCATTACAAGCCCGCGGTGCTTCCCTTTTTCCTTCTCAGCCTTTTTCAGGCACCATTTCATCTTGTTCCCGGCGTGGCTCACCTTACCGCCCCCATATAATTTTCATAGCCATAAAGCACAACACCTGACTTTATAATGCTTACCATGGCCTTATTGCGCAATTTCACATCTTTCTGAAAATCCTGCATAGCCTGGAGCAGGAGATGTATCTTTTTGCTTGATACCCTGTTCCGCCCTTCTATTATTTTTTTTATCTGCCGAAAATGCCCGCTTTCCGCAACAACAAGCAAATCAATGTCATTTGCCTCTTTTTCATTAATGAGGATTGAGCCAAACAGGACGGCAAACATAGAAATGGCCTTAAGCTCCTTAAATTCCTCCAGCCACCTCTTATAATTCAATGATTCCATTGCAAGAGCTAACTCTATCATCTTTCCTGCCGCCGGATTATCGAAATTGAATGAATAAACCAATGTATTGCCTATCCTTCTCCCATTCAGAGCCTGCAGGCCGGAGAGCTTCCTCATTATCTTGAATGCGCCCGCATGGCTGATGCCAATGGCTTTCCCTATGCTCCTGCTGTTGTGCTGCGCTGAAATGTCCTTAAACAGCAGAAGCACGGCTTCCTGCTCCTTCGTGAGGGATATCATATTTACTTTTAGTTAATATATATTAACGTTTAGTTAATACTACTATATAAGCCTTTGCAAAGCCCAAAATTACAATTTCAGGAAAGCAACGCCTCTTGCCTCTTTTTCAATTAAAGCTTCCGCCTTCTTTGAAAGCTCCTTTGCAACTATAATCAATGGCAGCTTGTGGTGCTGCGCAGCAGAATAAGCCAATGTAATATCGTCGTCGCTGAGCTTCTTTTTCTTTTTTGCAATCGCCATGTAGGATAATTTGCCCAGGCTTGACTCGACTTTTACAACAAATCCGTACTCGTTCTTTTTCATCTCAACCTCTTCCAGAACCTCAAGCCCTTTCTGCTGCAGGAATGACAATAATTCGTTCTTGTAAGCGTCTATTTTTTCCTTCTTTGGCTTTTTGACTTTTTCCGCCTTTGCTTTTTCCTCTTTTGATTCTAATCTTGTCTGCTGTTCCTTCTTCCTTGGGTCTTCAACATCAGGCTTCTCAGGCTCAATCGGCTCAGGCGTTGGCTTGATTGGCTCTGGCGTTGGCTTTGTCACTGGCGTTCCAAGTCTCCCTTCGCTACGCTCGGAAGGCTTTGTAGGCTCCGGCTTTCCAGCCACAATTGATGTAATCCTCTGCTTTGCCTCATCATCAGACAAAAGGTGCCATCTCCAGAACACTTCCTCGCTGCCGTCGTCGTGCCTCACTGCTATGGGCATTGCAAAATCCTTTATCTCCCTCAATGCAATCCTCTGCCAAGGCTCGCACTCAGAATCCCTCATAACCTTCCTTTCCTTCAATATGTCATAAGCCTGCTTCGGCACCCTTCCAAGATGCTCCCTTAATATTTCCAGCTTTTCTTCCTGCCCTGGCATGTAATATACAGGTGAGCCGCCAATCTTTGCGCTTGTTATTTTCAGAACCCTGTTTGAGATAAGCTCTGACAAGACAGCGCCTGCAAACATCGTATCTCCCCCAAATGCTTTTGATATCTGGATTGGTATCACAGGGCCGTTCATCCTTATGTAAGAAATAATCCTGTCCTTCAGCTCATTAAAGCTCTGGCTCTTCGGCAAGCCTAATTTGTTCAGCAAAGGATTCTGGGCAGGCATTGGCTTCTGGGGAAAAGGCCTCTTCAAAGCCTGCTTCTTCTGCGGCACCCCGTTCAGTATCATGGTGTTTGAGTATGTACTAGGACTATAAAAAGTTTTATATAGTCCAGCTAATAGATTTCTAATGCAAATCAAGGCACATGTATGCAGGGGTGCCGGTAATCTCACTTCGTTCGAAACCGCCATCCCAAAAGCAATTAAAGGCAAAAGATACACTTACGTGCTTAACGCACACATTACGCGGGGATGCCGGAGTGGTCAAACGGGATAGGCTCAAGACCTATTAGCTTAGTGCTTACGCAGGTTCGAACCCTGTTCCCCGCATGTGCCTCTGTAGCTCAATCAGTGGAGCACTCCCTTGGTAAGGGAGAGGTCACGGGTGCAATTCCCGTCAGAGGCTGTATGCCCCCTCTAAGAGCCATGCTTGATTTTGTAATGGACGAGCTCAATATATATCTTGTACAGCGCCATTTAAAGCCTTCCTGCTTTCTGGGGCTTACCTTGCTGGAACACAAGGAAAGTTTTGAAACTATTCTAAAAAAGAAGAAACTTCTTTTTAATGCTAAAGAATACAACATTGAATTAAAGCGCAGCATAAAAGAACCGCTGGACAGCCCGCCTTTCATGCTTTCTGTGAAGTATGGCATCGGAAACAGCAGAGAAAACCTTGAAAGGCTTGTTCAGGCAAAAAGCCACGAAGAAATGGGGCTTGCATTGGGATATCCTGAAGAAGCTGCAAAATCTTACGAGAAAATAATCAACGGCATAAAGCGGAATGCCGCCTATGTGCTTGTTGAGATGGCAAAGGCAGTAAATGCTGGAATTGAAATACCAAGCTGGCTTGCTTACCTTTCATACGCTGTTGAAGAGATTGACTTGATTAACGGCAAAGTATCCCCTTCGAGCGAAAAGCTTGGAAAGGAATACCAGAGGTACGTGAGAAGGCACAATCCAAGGCTTGCAATAATGGTTGAAGACTTTTTTAATAAAATAGAGCTTCCCGACAGGTGGGAGCTTGCAAAAAGCGGCGAGTACGAAATTAAGTATCCGAAAGAAAAGTGAAGCATAGCCTCCTTCCCTGCCGCAAAGGATATAAGCAACGTATTATTCTATCAGGGCTATGAACCTAATCTTTCTAGGGCCGCCAGGAACTGGAAAAGGGACGCAGGCAGAGAGAATCTCCGCTGAATTGAAAATAGCGCACGTTTCCACAGGAGAGATGTTCAGGCAGCTGGCAAATGAAGGAAACCCATTAGGCGTTGAAGCGCGGGACAATTACTGGGGCAAGGGAAACCTGGTTCCTGATGACATCACAATAGGATTAGTAAAAGAGCGATTAAAAAAAGATGACTGCGGGAAAGGATTCATACTCGACGGCTTCCCGAGGACAATACCGCAGGCAGAAGCGCTGGAAAAAATAGTCAAAATCAATTACGTGATTGACATTGAATCATCAGATGCAATCATAATAAAACGATTAACATCCAGAAGGCAGTGCGAAAACTGCAGGAAAATCTACGGCATTGATGTCCCGCCAAAGCTGGAAGGAATCTGCGACGTTTGCCATGGAAAGCTCTACCAGAGGGATGATGACAGGGAGAGCGTCATAAGGGAAAGAATAAGGGTATATAACCTGCAGACAAAGCCATTGATTGAATTCTACAAAGCCAGGGGCCTTTTGAGAATCGTCAACGGTGAGAGCCCGATTGGGCAGATAAAGGCAGATATAATGAAAATAGCGAAGAAGTAAAGTTTTTATACTGCCTTCTCTTTTATTTCAGCTATGCCTGACGCACAGCCATTACAGCAAAAGCCGGACCAGCCGTTTGAAAACATTGTTGAGCTGCAGTCAGAGCAGTTTCTAAGAGACATGGATGCATTGGGCGTTATGCTTCCTGACAGGGCATTGAGAAAAGAGTGGGCTAAGGACAAGTTAAGAAAGGGCTTTCCGCTGCAGATAATAGAGCAGTCGCTGAAGGCAAACAAGTATGATTTTGACGTTGTCGGAAAATACCTTGACACAATTTACGCTTCAAAACAGCAGGCTGAATCCGCAATAAAGCAAGTCACTGAAATGAAGGACGAGAAAATCCAGAAAGAGAAAGAGCTGAAAAAGGCAACACACCTTTCGTGGATTGTTGCCGCTTTCATGACATCTGCAATTGGAGGCGGCATGTCAATATTTCTTAAGGGGCAGACAGAGGACATAGGAATGACTGGGCCTGGAATGGAGATGGCAAGCGGCATGCTGAACAATTTCATAAAAGGCGGCTGGGTAATTTGCATTGCAGCCGGATTGGTGGGATTATTGCTTGGTGTTTTTGCGCTTAACGAGTATCTTACCGAAAGAAAGAAGAAAAAGAAAGAGCAGGAAGCTGCGCTGCAAAAAGTGCAGGCTTCAATAAATGCGCAGATAAGCCCCGCGGGGCAAACCCAGCCCCAAAACCCGCCATGAGAAAACCTTGCAAACCGCTCGGTTTTCTCGGGCGCATAAAGCAAACGCAGATTTATACACCACAATAAGCTATATAAACCAAAATGCCTTTGAATTCTAACATGCAAAAGAAAGCTTCGCAAGGACTCCGCTTTCTTAGGTGCATAAAGCCGCGCTTTATACACGATAAAAGAGGGCAGGTGTATGTTCTGGCAGCGATTGTCATGTCAATCATAATATACGGCATGGTTACCATATCAAACAGGGTTGTGCAGGAAAGCGTTGCAAGCGATTTTGAAAGGATTTCAAACAACTACGCAATGGAAACCGCTAAGCTTGTGAATTCAGTTGCAGGCAAGGGAGACATGCTTGAAGCTTTTAAAAATTTCACGGTATTATTTGCAAGCTATGCAAAAGCCCAGAGCCCTCGTTTCGAGCTTATTTCTGTATTTGACAGCAACCAAAAGCTTTACATCGGGAATTTCCTAAAGGAAAAGATAATAATCACGTGCAATGACAATCTTTGCGATGAAGCACTGCCTCTTGCAGGCTGCTATCAAAAAGTCTCTGCAACGCTCACTTTTGAAGGCATGGGCGTTCCCGCCACGGTTAACATGATAGAAGTTGCAAAGTGCCAGACAGAAATTGCTTATACTACGCCTATAAAATATATAAACATTTCAGCCGGAAATGTCGCATACCAGTTCAGGCTTGAAAGGGAGCAGCCTGACGTCATTGTAGTGAGTTGGGAGACAAATGCAAGGCAGAGAAAGGTTTTCACAAGAGGGAACTTTGTAAGCTCATCAGGAGCAGTCACTACATTGTCTGTTTACTGCGCAGGCAGGGAGGCAATATCCGGATGTGCAGGTGACTTTGGAGGCTACTGCAAGATGGATTCATGCAGGCCTAACTGCGAACTAATCAGCGGAAATGAAGAGGAATGCCTTGCCAATAATGCAGAATCAGGGGGTTATTGCAGATGGGATGCGGGAATAAAAGAATGCACATCTATATAAGGAATGAAAAATGAAGAAAAAAGGAATATCCCCAATCATCGCTTTTGTAATGCTGATGGCGCTGGCTGTCACTTTAGGCGCTTTTGTCACAATCTGGTACACAAAGTCCACTGAAAGACAGACAAAGACGATAGTCGAGAAGTTCGGCAGCGTTGATGAGTGCGCGGACGTAAGGTTTGATGTGGCGTTTGATTATACAACTTGCGACAGCATAAGAGTTTACAACCTCGGAAACTTCAATATTGATAAAATAAAACTGGAGCTTTTGCTTACGGATGGAACCCCTTTCAGCGAAGTGTATGACTTTCTTATTGCACCAAAAGGCAATGTAGAGATACCCATTAATTTACAAGATGTTCAAAAATTCCAGTTTGCACCTATTATAGCAGAAGGAACAGCTGTTACAATGTGCTTGAATGACAGAATATTTGTGCCTGATGCAACAAAGATGGTTACGTGCCCAACATGAACAAGAAAGGCGCCGAATGGATTGGCTATATCCTTGCAACAGGATTGTTTGTTGCGATTTCAGTAATGGCAATACTCTGGGCAAAAGGGCATACGGAAGAGGCAACGTCAAGCACAATAAAATACATGGAAGGCAAGGAAGAGTGCAAGATGGTTTTTATTGACGCGAAAGAAAATGGCATAATTGACGAACAATGCGTTAGCATTACAATAAAGAATAAAGGAACAGTGAAAATTGCAAAATTTGTAGTGCGGTTAAATTCCACTGCAGGCATGGCTGAAGCAGATGACACAGGGCCGCTTATGCCAAACCCAGATCAAACGATAGATTTAAGTATTCCTGAAACCATAAAAAATGTAGAGCTTTTGCCCATAGTAGAAATAAGCAAAGGGCAGCTGGCAAGCTGCACAACAAAGAGGCTGGTGGTACAATGCGCGTGAAGAAAATATCCAAGAAAGGCGTTTCGCCTTTGATTGCAACTACAATGCTTGTCGGGTTCACAGTTGCCGTAATTGCAATGGTTGTTGTGTGGAGCAGGGGATATATTGAGGAGAGGGCTGCAAAAGAGGAGGCTTTGGCAAACACTAAGCTGAAATGCGAAGCAGTGAAGTTCACTGTTGAAGAAGCATGCCAGACAGGAATTAGTTTAAATGTCAAGGTTAAAAATCTAGCAAATCAGCAGATTGATTCCTGGATACTGAGGATTAAAGGCGATGATGGAGTTGAAGCGACTGAGCAGGGATTTGTTGTAAAGGGCTTGGAATCAAAAGATTTGGCTTTGGGTAGTGAAAGTTTTTCAATGACTGCAATAGGCGGAACAGTTAATTCTGTCGAGGTAATACCCGCGATAAAAGCAGGAAGAAACAAGTACGTGCCGTGCTCAGGGCAGAAGCTTGAGGCAAGAGCCGGATGCCTTTAAGGAATTCTAAATTAAAAGAAATAATATTATGCAGGGGAAGGGATTCGAACCCTCGTACCCACTAAGGGACAGGATTTCCCCGAAGGGAGCTTGCAAGCGCAAGCTTGTCCTTTGCTTAAGTCCTGCGCATTTGACCAGGCTTTGCTACCCCTGCGTAAGTATAGCCGCCTTTTAAGGGGTTTCTGCTATTTTATAAACTTTTAGATGGAGAATAGGTTTATATAGTATCCAGACATCTTATTATTCAAATCATGGGCGAACGCCTGAGACGATTAAAAAAAGGTGCAATTTCTTCTCTCGCAGCGATTGCTATGTCTTCAGGCGCAGGCTTCTGCATTCCTTCTGATTATAACAAAGCAGCTGAAGAGGCAAGGCAGGCTTACATCTACGAGCACCAGGACAGTGACGGCTTGTATGATTATGATGCTGAAATGATAGGCAACCTTGAAGAAATATTAGCCCATTACAAAAACAGCACAATGGAAATAAATACATTCCTGACTTATGAAGTGCAGGGCGGGGTGAAAAGCGGCACTTACAAGGGTATTTTTGGAGGCTCAGGGCTCGCGCTTGACAGCGGGTATATATTGTCCGCCGCCCATAACATAAAACCAGAGTTTGAAGAAATGCTTTTCAAGAAAACAGGGGGCGTGGTAACCTCATTTAGCGTCAGGTATTTCACGCCCATTGAAAATGGGTATTGCGAACTTGAGCCTGTATGGACAGGCGTGGAAAATGATTTTACCCTGCTAAAATTCAAGAACGAGCCGCAGTTTTCAATACCAGCAGTGCATTTTGTGCCCGGTAATTCAAGCAATCTGGTGAAAGGAAGCATTACATACTCATTCTCAGCATTAAATAAGCCTTATGTGAAAGAGGGAAATGTGCTTAACCCGCTGTACGGCGACGAATACGGGGGCAGATTCAGGAGAACTGAATATTTTTTTGTAGATACAAAAGTAAAGCCTGGCGACTCAGGGGGAATAGTGATTGCCTTCCTTGACGGAAAGCCGCAGATAGTCGGCATAGCAAGCAGATACAAGTATACGCTTAACGAAAAAAGAGAGATAGACAAAATAATCGGGGGGATTATACTTAAAATAGAACATATAATGGAAGAAGCGGGCCAGTTCTTTGAAACAAAAGAGCGATAAATTTCACAAAAAAGCTTAAATACCCTGCATACATACCCGGCAGTATGATAAAAAAAGCGGTGCTGGGCGCATTGGCAGCGCTTTCTTTGGCAGGATGCAATTCAATCGCAATCGGCAATGAAGAAGCGCATATATATGAAAACAGGGATGCATCAGTGCAGATTGAAGAAAATCCAAAGAAAGAGCAGGATAATGAAAGATTTTTTGCGCAATGCCATGACGGGCTTTATGACTTTGACACAAGGTGCATTGATTTCAGCCAGGGCTATCTGAATAATGCAATAAGCTCGGTGTACAAGATTGAAAGGATTGCAAGATACGAGAAGGACGGGAAGCAGGAAGAGGAAAAATCTCACTGCACTTCTGTGCTTATTGAGAATGGGATGGTGCTTACTGCAAAGCACTGCATGTATTTCAGGAATTTGGACATTAAGGGGATAAAGTACGACACTGAATTCAGCCTGGTAAGCGACAACAAGCATTACGGGCTTGAAAAATTGATTGAGGGAAACGCTGATTTTGCAATATTGGCAATGAAAAAGCCTGCTGACTTGCCTTTTTTCCCTTATCAGCTTGGAGACACAACAGACATGGAAGCAGGAAACTTCACATACATAATAGGCTTTGTGGGCAGGGAATACCCAATGCTGAGGGATGGCATCGTAACAAAAGTGGAGCCTAACGATAACGGTTGGGGAGAAGGATATTTCCTTGTCAGCAACGGCATACATTTCGGGGATTCAGGCGGCGCGACAATCGCGTTCAGGGACGGCATTCCCGAACTCATTGGAATTAACTGCTACAAGCATACTGCCCATGACCATGCAGGGGGAGTGTTGAGGATTGACAGGATAAGAAATGAGGTTCTTGCGCGGTTCCTTCTCTCATTTGAAATAATGCTTCTTCCATAATCTTTTTATATGCTGTTTTCTACGCTCATTTCATGCAGGCAGTAATACTCGCGGCAGGGAAGTCAACAAGAACTTATCCTCTTACTTTGACAAAGCCAAAGCCGCTTTTGAAGATTTTGAACAAGCCCATACTGGCGCATTTATTGGATGCGCTGCTTGAGTGCAATGTGGAGGAAACAATTGTTGTTGTCGGCTATAAGAAAGAGATGATACAGGAAGCTTTCGGGAATTCTTACAAGGGGATGAAATTAACTTATGCAGAGCAGAAAGAGCAACTGGGAACTCTGCACGCGCTGCATGAAGTAAAAGATTTGCTGAAAGACAGGTTCTTTGTTTTATATGGCGATGATATCCCTTATCCAGCAGACATAAAAGAAGCAGCAAAGCACAAATACTGCGCAGCATTGATGGAAACAAAGTTTCCTGAAAGGTTTGGCATTGCGAAAATAGGCAAAGATGGCTTTATTGAAGATATGGTTGAAAAGCCAAAAGAATACATAGGAAATCTTGCGGGAGCATGGGGCTATGCGCTTGACAAAAAGATTTTTGAATATCCTCTTGAAAAAAAAGAAGGGCAGAAAGAATACTATATTCCTGATGCAGTAAAAAAGCTTTGCAGGGATGAAAAAGTGTTTCCGCTAATATTAAAGGGTTATTGGCTTCCAACAGGGTATCCCTGGGCGCTTTTAGATGCTACAGAAGTGATGATAGAAGATATAAAAGAAAGCAATGAGGGGGAAATAGAAAAAGGCGCTGTTATAAAAGGGAAAATAGTGATTGGAAAAGGAAGTGTAATTAAATCAGGCGCTTACATTGAAGGGCCTGTTGTTATTGGCGAGAATTGTGTTATTGGCCCGAACTGCTATATCCGCGCAAAAACAACCATTGGAAACAGCTGCAAGATAGGGAATGCAGTTGAAATAAAGAATTCACTGCTTATGGACAATGTGCATGTCGGGCACTTGAGCTATGTTGGCGATTCTGTTGTGGGGGACAATGTGAATTTCGGCGCAGGCACGATAACCGCTAACTTGAAGCACGACAATGCAAATGTAAAGTCCTCTTACAGCAATCAGCTTGTTGACTCGGGAAGAAGGAAATTAGGCGCGATAATAGCGGACAACGTGCATACAGGAATAAACACTTCTATATATCCCGGAAGAAAGATATTTCCAAACAAGACAACAATGCCCGGTGAAATCGTAAAGAAGGATATTGAATAAATGCGTATTCAATAAAAATAAGGAATTAATGCTGGAAACTGGCTTTCTTGAAAAGATTACAAAAAAATATTCAAAAGAAAAAAAAGAGCTTTTCTCACGTTGTTCGAAAGTCCACGAGCTAGGCTCTCAGACTTACTGCTCTTCTTCTACCTTGGGCCTGAATACCTGCGCAAACCCAGGCGTTGCAACAAGCCAGTCGTCTCCAAAGCCTGCTATGTCGCCGTTGATTGCGTTGCATGTTTTCTTCAGCGTGCTCACAGCCCTCTTCAATTCAGTGACATCCTTGTCCTTCAAAAGCTTTACATTGATTAATGCGACTGTGTAGCCTTCCCTAAGGTCGTTCAATGGCAATTGCATGTCCCTGAATTCCCTTACAACATAAGGCCTTACTATAACCTTTTGCTTAAGCTTTGGCTGGCTTTCCAGGTCAACTTCAAGATAGTCCTCGCCAAACTCATCAGGTATATCATAGGCAGAGCTGCCCATAATCTTGTCTTTGATTTTCATTAGTGCTTCTTTCATTTGTCATCCCCCTTTTACAAGGATAAAGTAGAAATAATGTAGGCATATATAAATCTTTCTAGCAACCGACATTGGTTAATTATCGTCATCTCCAAAATTTTTAAATCTTGCAGTTAATTCAA
>JASEIA010000025.1 GCA_030018575.1 Nanobdellota archaeon
CACTTTAAAGATGAGGTTCTCCTCTATAAAAGTATGTAATGTCAGGAACACACCCACAGGCGTATCTGCCCTTTTGAACACTTCCTTTAATGTTAAGGGAGAGCCTATTGTCTGTACGCCCAGGGACGCCTTAAGGACTTTTTATTCTTGCGGGCTAGATTTTTTGGTCATAGGCGATTATATAATATCCAAAAAGTCATAATTTCTCCAATGAACCGAATAATTCTTCAAAATCCCTGTTTGAAATATCCAGTATGCTTTTATTGGTTACTTTCTGGGGAAGGTTAAGAGAGCTAACTTTTTCGGATGCATATCTCTTCGTTTGGCGGTATACCTGTGTTAATGATTCCCGGAGGGCATTTTTAAGTTTCTTGTCTTTTTGCAAAATTATCTCCTTCAAAATTTTTTTGTCATCCGCCAGGGAATCAGGGGCAATTTTATCAAATTTCACAAGCACAGACAAGGTTCGGGGCGGGGGGGAAAAAGAGCCCGGAGATACAAGCCTGATAAAGGATATTTTATAGAAGCAGGAAATAAGCGTTGAAATCTTTTTTCCGGAATTTAAAATATCCCAGAACTTTTTTCCGATTAACAATGTTAAAGAGTCTATATCTTCCCTAAGTATTTTTTTCATAAGTGGCTCGGAAATGTTATAAGGGATATTTGCTATAATCTTATTGAAAAAGAGGCTGTCAATAACATTAAGTATATTGTCATTTATCAGGGTTATATTCTTTATTTTTTTCAATTCAGGAATAAAATCAGGGTCAATTTCGACAACTATCAGTTTTTTACAAAGCTTAGACAGCTTGACAGTAAGAATTCCCCTGCCTGCGCCAATTTCCAGGACTATATCTCCACCGGCTATTTTTGAATTCGATATTATTTCATTTAGCACATCTTTGTCAGTCAAGAAATGCTGCCCGAAGTTATTGGTCTTATTTATTTTTTGTTTATTAATCATAGTTCCCGAATTATTTAATTTTCCAAGCATTCCATAGCCTATTATTAGGCTTAGTCTGATTATAAATATTCCGATTATAGCCTTTTAGAAAAAAGATGATAAGCCAAGATTCATATATTAAGCTCAAATTATGAAAAAATGCCCAATGCAATCCTTAACTGAATTCACGCCGGAGGCTGGCTTTGTTCAGCATAAAAACCTATATAAACACCTATCTCCTACTATTTTGACATGGACCCTGAAGAGCAATTAATAAATGAGAGAAAAGCAAAGATAGCAACATTAAAAGAAAAAGGGATTGAACCATACCCTTACAGATATGACAAAAAGCACAATGCTTCTGAATTACAATCTAAATATTTAGGATTAAAGCCTGAAGAAAAGTCAGGCAAAAAAGCAAAGACAGCAGGCAGGATAATGAGCATGCGCTCAATGGGCGCAATAACATTCATGCACATTCAGGACAATACAGGCAGGATACAGCTTTACTTCTCAAAAGACATTCTTAAAGAAAAGATGGATTCGCTGAAATACTTTGACATGGGAGACTTCATAGGCGCAAAAGGAAAGGTGTTCAGGACAAAGAGGGGAGAATTGTCAATAGAAGTAAAGGAGTTTGAAATGCTGTCAAAAGCGTTACGCCCGATGCCTGAAAAGTTCCACGGCATTGCAGACCCGGAGATAAAATACAGGAAAAGATACCTTGACTTATTAACAGATCCTGAAGTGAAGAAAGTGTTTGTATTAAGAAGCAAAATAATATCAGCAGTGAGGGAATTCCTTGACACAAAAGGGTTCATTGAAGTTGAAATACCATTATTGCAGCCTGTTTACGGAGGGGCGAATGCAAAGCCGTTCAAGACAAAGATTAATGCATGGGATATGGATATGTTCTTGTCAATATCTCCTGAATTATATCTGAAGCGATGCATTGCAGGCGGCTTTGAAAGCGTTTACACAATATGCAAGAATTTCAGGAATGAGGGCGTTGACAGGACACACAATCCCGAGTTCACGATGATGGAATGCTACTGGGCATACAGGGATTACAATGACATGATGGTTCTTGCCGAGGAGCTTTATGAGTTTGTCTGCAAGAAAGTGCTTGGAATAACTGATATAAAATACAAAGACCATACGCTAAACTTCAGGAAGCCGTGGCAGAGAATTTCTATGATTGATGCAATCAAGAAATACACTAACATTGACATTCGCAATATGAAAGACAAGGAAATCCAAATGACAATGCTGGACTACAAGGTAAAGTATGAAGGCCCTTACAGCAGGGGAAGGGCAATTGAGGCGATATTTGACCAGCTTGTGTCTGGAAAATTAATCCAGCCTACGTTCATCACAGACCATCCGAAAGAATCAACGTGCCTGTGCAAGGCAAAGCAGGGAGATGCAGAGCATATTGAGAGGTTTGAGCCTTTTGCAATGGGCTGGGAAATAGGAAATGCATATTCTGAATTAAACGACCCGGTGCTTCAGAAAAAGCTTTTTGAAGAGCAGGCTGCTTTAGGCAGGGGCGGGAACGAGGAAGCGCACCAGATGGATGATGATTTTGTTGTTGCAATGGAGCACGGAATGCCCCCGATGGGCGGGCTTGGCTTGGGAATAGACAGGATGGCAATGCTTCTGACAGGGGCGGAGTCAATAAGGGACGTGATTCTGTTTCCGACAATGCGGCCTGAGAAGAAGTAAGCTAGCGGGTAGCGTGTGGCTCATAGCAGGTGAACTTATTGGTGCGTTAGCGGGAGCCGGGTGGAAATCAAGAGAAAGGGATTTATACCTAATGACATTTATTTTTATACAATTCCATTAGGTATATCTGAAAGACATAACACTACTCAGTGTATAATTACTTATGTCTTTCACTATAAATGCGAGAGGTGCGGGCATGAGTGGATACCCAACGACATAAAGACAGAACCTACCGTATGCCCGAAGTGCAAAAGTCCCTATTGGAACAAGCCGAGAAAAAAAAGTGGCAAGTGGTTAGGGTCATAAAATAGGCAAAATAAACATGGCTTCCGAGGGAAGCAATTGTAAAATTTGCGGAGAAGCTGGAGGACTTACGCTAACGACAGAAAAAGCAGATACCACTTGCCAACCGCACACGGCAAGAGTTTATAAATAAATAAGACAAATAGAAATAGAGAACAATGGCAAATGAAAGGATAACAGAAGATTTTTTTAGGGATAATATAAAGAAAGATGAATTATACACAAAAGGTAAAATCCTTCTTGAAGAACAAGCATCTAAAAATATTAAAATAGAAAAACTTTTAAAAAATGCATCCAAAAATGGAAATGGATGTGGAAAACCTGAATTTATAATCCAGTTTAAAGAAAGTTCCGATTTAATAATTGTTGTTGAATGCAAACCAAATATTCAATTTCATAAATCAAAAGAAGGAAATAGATATAGAGATTATGCAGTAGATGGTGTTTTATTATATTCTTCATTTCTATCTAAAGAATATGATATAATCTCTATTGCAATAAGTGGCGAAGATAAGAGAAATTTAAGAATTAGTCATTTTTTGCAATTAATCGGAACTAAAGAAGCCCACCCTATATTTGAAGAAGATAAATTATTATCTCTAAATGATTATTTAAATGGATATAAAACGAATGAAACAAAATTTAATCAAGATTATCAAGAGTTATTAAAATATTCTAAAACTCTTAATGATAAATTACATTCAATAAAAATACCAGAATCTCAAAGAAGTCTTTTGATTAGTGGCGTTTTAATTGCTTTAAAAGATAAAGCTTTTTGTAATGCTTATAAATTCCAAAAGCCCAAAGAATTATCTGAAAACTTAATTAATACTATTAAAAATAAATTGATGGATGTTCAAAATGAGCATATAGCTGAGATTATTACTACTTACAGTTTTATTAAAACACATACAATTCTATCCAAAGAAGAGAATAAATTAAGAGATATAATCACAGAAATAGATGAAAGAATAAATAATTTTATGAAAACATACCAATATTACGATGTTCTTGGTCAGTTTTATATAGAATTTTTGAGATATGCTAATAATGATAAAGGTCTGGGAATTGTTTTAACGCCGCCCCATATTACAGAACTCTTTTCTGAAATAGCTAATGTGAATAAAGAGAGTATTGTGATAGATAATTGTGCTGGGACTGGCGGATTTTTAATTTCGGCTATGAGAAAAATGATTAAAGATGCTAAGGGAGATAGCAAAAAAGAAGAAAAAATGAAAGATAAGCAGATTATTGGAATTGAATTTCAACATGATATTTTTGCTTTAGTGTGTTCTAATATGTATATTCATGGAGATGGAAGGAGTAATTTAATAAAAGGCTCTTGTTTTGATGAAAAAATAATAAAGCACGTCAAGGAGTTTAAACCAAATGTAGGGTTTTTAAATCCACCCTATAAATCTACTAAAATTGACCCTGAAGAATTAGAATTTGTTTTAAATAATCTTTCAATACTTCAAAAAGGCTCATTATGTGCTGCAATTATCCCCATGAGCTGTGCTTTAGCTCAAAGCGGGGTTGTATTTACATTAAAAGAAAAATTGCTACGGGAACATACTTTAGAAGCGGTCTTTTCTATGCCGAAAGAGTTGTTTCATAATTCAGATGTCGGGGTGAATACTTGTATAATGGTATTCAGAGCAAAAGAAAAACATCCCCTGAATTATAAAACTTATTTCGGATATTGGAAAGATGATGGCTTTATAAAAAAAAGGCAGGGGAGAGAAGATTATAATAATAAATGGAATGAAATAAAAAGCTATTGGCTAAATAATTATAGAAATAAAGAAGAAATTGTGGGGCATAGCATTAAAAAAGTAGTATCTGCCGAAGATGAATGGTGTGTTGAAGCCTATATGAAAACAGATTATTCTAATCTAACTAAAGATGATTTTGAAAAAAATCTAAAAGAATGCGTAATCTACTCTCTGAGAGGAGATATAATAAAAAACGTATTCGAAAAATCTATAACAAAAAGTTTATTAAGCTTAAATATAAATGATTGGAGAGATTTTAAGATTGTAGATTTATTTGATATTAAGAAGGGCGAAAGATTAGTTAAAGAAGAAAGAATTGAGGGTAATATTCCCCTTATTACAGCAACTTCTGAAAATAATGGGGTTGTAGCTTATATTTCTTATGATGAATTTAAAGATAATAAAAAGATTTTCCAAGATAAACTAACTATTGATATGTTTTTTAATGTATTTTATCATAACTATGAATATTTTAGTGATGATAATGTGCATACTTTAATTCCCAAAAATGGTTCTTTAAATAAATATACTTGCTTGTTCTTAGTAACGATTTTAAAGAAACTGCAATATAAATACGATTTTGGTAGGCAAGTAAGATTACAGAGATTAGACTTGGATGAAATAAAACTGCCGATTGACAAAAAAGGAAATCCTGACTGGAAATTTATGGAAAATTATGTAAAATCTTTGCCTTATAGCTCAAATCTATAAAAAGATAATTAGGACTTATGGAGCAGATGGCACTTATAGGGGATTATTGAGGCAAAGCCAGAAAAAAGGATAAGTAGTTTAATTAAAGTTCATATCTATTTTTTTACCTTCAGGCTCATTTTGATTACATTCTGGAGAATATTCGTGGTATAAAATAACACCTCCTGCAAGAGCGGAGAAACTGGGGCTTATTAAAAAGGGATTTACAAAAATAATGCCCAAAATAGTAAGGGCAATGGGCATGGATTTTGACGGCCTGCATCACTACCATCCCTGGGGAGGGGCAGGCAACTATTCAGTAAACCCATTTGACAGGAACATGCCTGAAGGCTTTATCAACCTGCTTACATTCAGCTTAAGAGGCAGGCCTGAAATAATCGGCTATAACATAAGGCGCACATACATCCCAAAAGAGCGCTCAAATGCACTGGAATCAAAATCAGTTCTCGTGAAGGCAACCCATGGGCAGATAATGGAATATCTCAGGTGAGAATCCTCATTTATTTCTTTTTTCCAATAACAGCATAATGCTTCACATGCGTCTTTCCCAAATCAATAAGCGCAGACAGCTTAGAAGCCATCTTAAGGCAGCTCTTCAGCATACATTATGTTTCTTTTCCAGTTAAAAGGGCCTTCCCATCCGTAAACGCCAATCAGATACCTCTGCCCTTCCTTAAACTCATAAGGCGAGAATTTCCATTCCCACGCAGACCGCGTGTTTTCAAAATTGCCCTTGTCAGTAAAGACAATATTTCCCCTGACATCATATACAGTTACTTCAAGATTCTCCCTTGATATATGGGGCATTGCAGAGAAAATAACAACCCCAATACCAAGAGCGGCAAGCCCGCTCGCGACTTTTCCTGCATTCATCAGCTAGTAAGATTCATCAAGCATATTTAAGCTTTTCCCCGGGCTTGGTATGTGGAAAGCTCCCTCGCCAAATAATTCTCTCCCGTCGTCAAAATAAATTCCCGTTTCATTTTTTTACCTCCAAAAACCCCCATAACAAAATGCCGTTAGATATATTATTAAACACCCCTATATCAATGTTTTCCCTGCTAAATATGTGCAGCTGTATTTTTCTGCCTATGCTTTTTTCAAATTCAGACAGCTCTCTAAGCCCTATAACTTCATATTCTTTGCATTCATCAGATTCTATTGCAATATCAATGTCAGAGCCGGACAGGTCCTCGCCTTTCCTGAAACTGCCAAACAATGAGATTGCCTTTGGGTTTTTAAAGTATTCAATAAGAAATTCTACGAGCCCGCTGTTATACACAAAGTTGAGGTTAAAAACAATCTTGCTCCTTGCATAAAACCAGTTTGGCTGGTTTGCCCTTACTCTCCATATTTTGCTTAATTTTTCAATGGAAATAAGCCCAAGCTCCTGAAACTCATCAAGTATATTGCCAATATTAGCCTTTGCGACTTTTGCCTCAGCAGCCAAATCGCTCAGGCTGAACTCTTTCTCAGGGTACCTGAACAAGACTTCCATTATCTTCTTCCTTGCTGTTTCTTCGTACAGCTTAAGGTATCTTTTACGAACAATCGGTTTCATTATAGAACATATGTTATATAATAGAACTATTTAAGCCTTTCGCCTACTTCTTCTGGCTCACTATCCTCGTGATTGACTTTACCTTGTCCCCTTCACGAAGCTTCATTATCCTCACGCCCTGCGTGTTCCTTCCAACCTCTGAAATGCCTTCAGCAGGCACCCTTATGACAACCCCGTTCAAAGTGACAGCCATTACTTCATCATGGGGCATCACTGTCTTTATGCCAACCACTTTCCCGTTCCTGCCTGATGTCTTTATGTTGATAACCCCTTTTCCGCCTCGTTTTATTAATCTGTATTCAGAAATAGGCGACCTCTTTCCATAGCCGTTTTCAGTGACAGTAAGAAGCGTCGCAATTTCCAATGCAACCTCAAGCCCTACAACGTAGTCGTTCTTTGACAAGCGGACAGCGCGAACTCCGGCAGCTGTCCTTCCCATCGCGCGGACATCCTGCTCGCCAAACTTCACCGCAAGCCCTTCTGCAGTCCCCAGTATCAGCTTCAATCTCCCAGGAGTCAACCTTACCTGCACTAATTCATCGCCAGGCATTAAGGTGATTGCAATAATTCCTGTCTTTCTCTGGCTTGCAAAAGCCTCAATCGGCGTCTTCTTAATCAGGCCTTTCTTTGTAACCATGATCAAGAAATGCTCCTGCTCAAATTTCTTTAGTGGAATCAATGCATTGACTTTCTCGCCCTGCTCCAAAGAAAGCAGGTTGACAATTGCCTTTCCCATTGAATACCTTGACACAGCAGGTATCTGGTAGCCTTTTAGCCAGAAAACCTTTCCCTTGTTTGTAAAGCAGAGTATTGTGCTCAGTGTGGACGCTGTGAATATGTGCTCGACAGCATCCTCCTCCTTTGTCTCTGCGCCCACAATGCCAAAGCCGCCTCTTTTCTGCTGCCTGTATTCCTCAATTGATGTTCTTTTTATATATCCTGCCTGGGAAACAGTCACGACAATATTCTCATCGTGTATCAGGTCTTCTGATTCTATCTCGCCTGCTTCTTCTGCAATCTCTGTCCTTCTTTCATCGCCGTACTTCTGCCTTAATTCAGTAACTTCCTGCCTTACGATATTAAGCACCCTCTGGCCAGAAGCAAGTATGCCTTTTAAGTCAGCTATTGCCTTCACGAGCTCATCATGCTCGTTAAGCAGCTTCCCCTGCTCCAGGCTTGTAAGCTTCTGCAGCTTCATGTCAAGTATTGCGTTTGCCTGCAGCTCTGTAAGGCTAAATCCCGCCATTAATGCCTTTCTTGCTGTTTCTGCAGATGCTGACTTCTTCACAAGCTGCACAATGCTGTCAATGTTTGCCAATGCTGTCTTTAATCCTTCAACAATGTGCTGCCTTTCCTCTGCTTTCCTTAATTCAAACCTTGAGCGCCTTATTATCACGTCCTTCCTGTGCCCAAGCCAGTGCTCAAGCATCTGCCTGAGGTTAAGCACAACAGGCTGGTTCTCGTGCAGGGCAAGCATTATAATGCCGAATGTTTCCTGAAGCATTGACTTCTTGTAAAGCTGGTTAAGCACAACATCAGCATTAACATCCTTCTTAAGCTCAATCACAATCCTTATGCCTTCCCTGTCTGACTCGTCCCTTATGTCTGAGATTCCTTCCACTACGCCGTCATTTACAAGCGCCGCAATGCCTTCAATAAGCAATGACTTGTTTGCCATATAAGGTATTTCAGTCACCACTATGCGCTGCCTGTCCTTCTTCTCCTCTATTTTAGTCCTTGCCCTTATCTTGATATGCCCCCTTCCTGTCTTATACGCAGCCCTTATGCCTGCGGTGCCGCAGATGATGCCCCCTGTCGGGAAGTCAGGGCCTTTCACAACGTCCATCAGTTCAATTTCAGGAACATCCGGCTTGTCAATAAGCAGAAGCACTGCGTCAGAAACTTCCCCCAGGTTATGCGGCGGAATGTTTGTTGCCATGCCCACTGCAATGCCTGTTGAGCCGTTGACAAGAAGGTTTGGGAGCCTTGAAGGCAAAACCAACGGCTCTTTCAGCGTGGCGTCAAAGTTCGGGACAAAATCAACTGTTTCCTTTTCAATGTCAGCAAGCATCTCGTCAGCGATCTTTGACATTCTCGCTTCTGTATAGCGCATGCTCGCAGCGGAATCTCCGTCGATCGAACCCCAATTTCCCTGCCCGTCAACAAGCGGATACCTCAATGAGAACGGCTGCGCCATTCTTACAACCGTGTCATACGCGGCAGCATCGCCGTGCGGATGGAACTTCCCCAAAATCTCGCCCACAATCCTTGCGCTTTTCTTGTGCGGCTTGTTATAGGTATTGCCGAGCTCATGCATTGCAAAAAGAACCCTTCTGTGCACAGGCTTCAAGCCGTCCCTCACGTCAGGCAGCGCCCTGCCTACAATGACTGACATGGCATAGTCTATGTAGCTCTCTTTCATTTCCTGCTCAATCAGCTTCGGCTGTATGATTTCCGCCATCTTATACATCCAGGTTTTTTACATCCTTCGCATGCGCAAATATAAACTCCCGCCTCGCGTCAACATCCTCGCCCATCAGTGTTGAGAACATTGTGTCAGCAGCCATTGCGTCCTCAACAGTCACTTTTACAAGCTTCCTGTTCTCAGGGTCCATTGTTGTTTTCCAGAGCTGCTCAGGGTTCATCTCCCCCAAGCCCTTATATCTTTGAATATCCACATCACCGCCAAGCTGCCTGCTTACCTGCTTCAGGGTCTCGTCATCATAGACATAATACTCGTCCCTGCCTTTTTTCACCTTGTACAAGGGAGGCTGCGCAAGGAAAACATTGCCGTCCTCTATCAATGGGCGCATGTAGCGGTAAAAGAATGTAAGTAATAAACATGAAATATGAGCTCCATCCGTATTATGTAGCAGTATATTCCCTGTGCCCCCGATAAAATTCTGGTCTCCCTTAACAGATATATCATATACATAATTATGGTTTTCAGTTAATCTTTCTATTTTTGTTATCTTTAACGCTGAAAAGTCATCTGATATTTTGAATATGTCCTTTCTATTTTTATTGAACTTATATTGGGCATCAAGCTCTTTTTTTAATTCCTGCGCCCTTTTGTGGAACTGCCACACCGCCCTAATCTTATCAACCTCCCCACATCTTATATATATATTGTATCTGCGGCTGTTGTTTCTGTCCCCCTTATTGTTCTCAGGGATTACTTCATACGAAGGGAGAATCCCCTGCATCCTAAACAGGCTAAGCACGCCTTCTGCAAGCCTTTGCGAAGTGCTGCAGTACTGGACTCGTTTTTCTTTCGGGTGAATGTAGCCGTCCGAATGCAAAAGCCCGCTCAAAAGCCCTTCCTGAACTGTTTTTTGGGAGCTAAAAACAATGTTCGGAATGAATTTATCTTTTCCTTTATCCTCAAGCAACCCGAGGCGCGCTAATATTAGCCTGAATACAAAAGAATGGAAATAAAGATGCAGGCAGTTGCCCTGTTTAGATACAATAAATGAGAAGCCTAATCTTTTTGCGCATTTATTCAGCCTTTCGGTATATATGGCTTTTTCACGCTGATGTAAGCTAATAGCAAACCTGTTTGGGTTGTGCTTGATTGGCACAAAACACCCGTCACCGAGGTAAAATCCAAGCAGATATGCCATGTCCTCATCAAACGGGTAAGATATGCTAAAATTGTTATATGTCTTGCCGAAATAAAGCGATGCCTCTCCCATCAGGGTTTTATCGAGTCCGAGCGTTTCAAAATCATGCAAATTTATGTGCATATAAAACTGCTCTTTGTTCAAGTCATAACCCACAACATCCAAGTAGCGCAAAAGATCTCCATATTTTGGCCTGACATTGTCCCGCTTGAATTCCCACTGCTCAAATATTGTATGATAAATACCCAAACGTTTAGACAGCGCCTTATAATCAATTTTCTTGCTCTGCCTTATTGCTTTAATCCTCTTCCATGCTTCGATAGGGATATCTATTAATGCAGTCATCGGTATGGGTGATAATGCGCCTTTGTTGAACTTCAGCCACACCTTTTTCTTATCCTCTTCACTAAGGGAATAAAGCGCTTCTGAGAGGCATATTGTTTGTTTCTTATTTGCAGACGGCATAGTGTTCGGCGTTATGAGATAATCGCCCTGCTTAAGTTTCCTTGCCTCTTTTACGGTTGCCTTGTTGTTTTCAAAAACATAAACACTGTGATCTCCTGTAACTTCCGCCTGATAGCCCTTTACTGTCTTAAGCCGATACACTTTTGTCCTGAGAGGGTGCTTTATTACAGAATATATCTCCCGCATTTCCAATTTTCCTGTCGTACAATTATAACTTGCAACCATATAATCTGCAACCGGGATTTCCCGTTCTATGAAGTCGCCTATACTCCAATTTTCGATATCCTTTGTTTTCTTGTTGTATAGCATAATAGGAGTATCGTAAGTTACGCTGTCCGCATCCGTCATTACAATTATCTTATGGTACCTTAATTTTTTCTTGTCAAACTCATCTGTAATGCCCGTGCCCAAGGCGGCTATTATTGTGGTGATCTCATTGTTTGCGAATATCTTGTCCAGCCTTGCCTTTTCAACATTAAGGATTTTTCCCTTCAGTGGAAGGATTGCCTGGAACTCGCGCATTCTTCCCTGCTTTGCGCTATTGTGGACAAATACGCCTGCTGCCAATGCAAAGTTGTGCGTGCCCGGAACTTCAAGGTCATAGACATCAACCGCCTTACCAAAGGAGGCTACACTTTCGGTTTTTATTTGTTTTTTTGTAATTTTCCTTTGTGCTAGGCTCATTGATTTTAACAAGTCTTTTGCTTCAGCATAACCTCCATCAGCAAGCCTAAAATTATGGTCCGGAGTGCATATAATCTCTTCATTATTATCCAGCACTACCTTAATAACTTCTGCATCTTTTTTTGTCATTCTTGGGTTTTCTATTCTTGCAATCATTACATTATTTTTATCATCAAGTGTATAGCAATAGTTTACTTTTCCTTTCTTATGCTCATCAACAAGCTCTTTAAAAGAGAGATTTCTTCCGTCAGCCAATGCAACTTTAGTATCACCATGAAAGCAGCCGCCTGCTGAATCCCCCTCCACCAGGAATATCTCGCACTTCGCGGGGTCTGATTCCTGGCAGTCTGCCAGCTTTCCCGGCAATGAGCCTGAGCTTAATGCTGTCTTTCTTCTTGTCAATTCCCTTGCCTTTCTTGCTGCTTCCCTTGCTTTTGCAGCCAATACGCATTTCTCTGTTATGATTCTTGCAACCCGCGGATGCTCCCCGAAATACTGCGCCAAAGAAGTTGTAATCATTGAATCAACAATGCCTTTCACATTGCTGTTTCCCAATTTTGTCTTTGTCTGCCCCTCAAACTGCGGCTCAGGCACCCTTAATGAAATAATGACAGCCAACCCTTCCCTTGCATCATCGCCGGATAATGCCTCGTCAGTCATTTTTGATTTTTTTATGTAATTGTTGATTACCCTTGTCAAAGCTGTCCTGAACCCTGATACGTGAGTCCCGCCTTCAATTGTGTGTATGTTGTTTACATATGAATACTCATTTTCAAGATAGCCGTCATTGTACTGCATTGCAAGCTCTATCTGGATATTGCTTTCCTCCTTTGCAAGATAAATAACATCCTCGTGCAGCGGCTTTTTTCCCCTGTTAAGATAGCTGACGAATTCCTTTATCCCTCCCTCAAACATGAATTCCTGCTTTTTTCCGGTTGCTTCCTCTCTTATGTCTATCTTCAAGCCCCGGTTCAGGAAAGCCAGTTCCCTTACCCTGTTTAGAAGAATGTCATACTGATAATCCAATGTTGTGAATATTTCCCTGTCAGGCTTGAACCTCACTTCAGTGCCTGTCTCTTCTGTTTTGCCCACGGTTTTTACTTCAGTTACAGGCTTTCCTCTTTCATATCTTTGCGTATAGATGTTTCCGTTTCTCTTCACCTTTACTTCAAGCCATTCAGACAATGCGTTAACAGCAGAAACTCCCACGCCGTGCAATCCTCCTGAAACCTTGTAGCTTTTCTTGTCAAACTTTCCGCCTGCGTGAAGCATTGTCAATACAACCTCAACTGCCGGGCGCTTTTCCTCGGGATGAATGTCAACAGGAATTCCCCTTCCATTGTCAAAGATAGAGATTGAGCCGTCTGAATGCATTATGACACTGATATGGTTGCAGTGCCCTGCCAGGGCTTCGTCAATGCTGTTGTGGCAGGCTATTGCCCCATGCCCTGCTATAAAGTTTTCCCCATTTGGAACAGATATGTCATACACCCATTTATGGCTGTAATCAATCTCATTTATTTCCTGGATTCTTGACAGCCCTAAATCGCCTTCTATAAATCTTTTAGCCCCTTCTTTCAGCGCAATTTTTCCGTTTCTTTCAAGGCAGCATATATTCTTTATAGACAGCCCCTCCTGCCCTTTCTTTATCCTTTGCTTTATGCTCCAATGGGAGTCAGAGACAAATTCTTCATATGGAACATAATTGGAATATGAGCTATTGCAGTCCCAGTAAAAGTCAAATCCATAGCTTGTGTTCATTGACTGGATTGAGATTGTTCTTCCGTGCACATCCACAAACAAGCTGGCTTTTGTGTTTTCAGGGTGCGTTTCCCTTAAAGAATATGTTTTTCCTATGGAAGAAAGAAGGTATTGCATCCCTATCGCCAATTCACGGCTTGAAGTGTTGAATGCAAGCTTAATGCTTATGCCTTCCGGGAGCGTGCCTGCTGTTAGGTGCCTCGTGAATATTATCGAAGGGCAGCCGTCCCCTGACAAATATCCCAAAAGATATCTTTCTTTCAAATGCCGGCTGACATTGAATATGAGGCTTGGCACTCTCTTTTGAATGCTTCTCCCTCCTGCTTTAAACACATGCTCAAAAAGGAGAAACAGGAAGCCAGAGTATATCTGCACATTATCTGCAGTTGCATGAGCGGGCTTTCTTGAAGCATTGTAATTAAATACTCTTTTTATCAGGGAAAGCGTATAATCTATAAGCCTGTCCTCTTTGCTTGAAAAACTGAACATGAGCGCATTGTGCCTCTGCGAAGCGTCGTGCCTTATGCACCCTTCTGCTGCATAAATCCCAAGCAGCTCTACAAGCTCGCGGCTTACTTCCAGAAAGGGGCTTATCTGGTGGTTCCTGTTGCCTATGGTGCAATGCTGCTTTATCTTTTGCACGCTTTCATTCGAAAGCGCCCTTAGCAGATTAAAAGGCATATAATCATAATTGTGGTAATCATACAGCCTTTGCTTTATCTTTAAAATATTTTTTATCTCTCTTTTTATTTGCGGCTCATATACGATGTCCTTAACAGAGTAAAGATAAACAAGGCCCGTCTTGGAAGAGTCAAGCTTCAGAAGCTCGTCTATAATATCAATCGCCTTTGTTTCAGTTGGCGCGTCCCACGGCTTCCTTGGTATAGCTATTTTATCCCCTGCTTTAAGATTATCACAAGGTATTGCTGTTAATTTCCCGTTGGTATAGCCAAACAAAGAATGGTAAGGCGTTATTTCCACATATCTCCCGCCTGTAAGCTTTACCCTGTATATCTTGCTGTTTACCTTATGGCGGATAAATGAAAATGCCTTGGTAAATCTCAGCTTTTGTGTTTCTATGTCAAATGCCATTACCTCAATATTATCTTTATTTTCAACTTTTTCTATTGTTTCGCCTGAATATGCTGATTCCTTATTCTTTCTTAAATACGCGTCTATGAATGCGCCTATCTTCGTAATTTGTATCTCATTATTTTCCCTTACAACAAGAGGCATATCATACGTAAGGCTGTTGTCAATAACCTCGTATGCAAGATGATGAAGCCCTCTTTCGCTGATGTCTCCTATGTACATTGCAGGCCTTTTTCTCACTGCCTCAAGCCCTTTCAGGACAGTGATGCTGTCAGCTGTGTAGCCTGATTTTTGCTGCTCGCCTTGGTTTTTGCCTGCTTCAGTTCCTGCTTTTTCCGTTCTGTCTTCCGCCATATTTCCCGCATATTCCTTTCTATTTTGCCTGTATTTTCTTATGAAAAAACACCCCTAAAATTGTCTGTTTGTCAAGAAAATGCCGGTGTTTTAGTGCTGCATTTTCTTGAGCAAGCCAGAAATTTTGACGCCAAAATTTCTCAGCATTTCAACATGAAAAACGAATCTGTATTTATATACCTTTCTATGCTATAAAACCTCGTTTTCAAGGCTTATACGGCGTATAAAGGCAGTTTAGAAAAACGTGAAAAAATGCTTTTTAAACCGGAAAAACGCCTGAAAAAGCCCCTCACAATTCACTGGAAAATGCCTTTTTCACACCAGTATGCTGTTTTTGAAGAGGAGGGTTATAATCTCGTCCATTCCAGGCCTTTCCTGCATTATTATCTGCACCTTGCTGCCTGCAGGATGCACATAGCTGTCGTGCCTCTGCATTGAGTCATTGCAGTCAATAACCCCGAGAAGCTTTGCATATTCTTCTATTGCTTCCATATCAAATCCCAGCGGATTCACAGGCATTGGAAGAGCTTCAGGATAAGACCTTTTGCAGAACTTGTGGTGCCTTAACAGGACTTCAGCCTCAAACGGGAATTCATCCTTAACCATTGCATAACCTTCAGCAGGGTGCGCCTGCATAACCCTGTATTCCTCATCGCTGAAAGGCACGCTCCTGCCAAGAATCTCAATAGGGGTTTTCAGCTTTCCAATGTCATGAAAAATGCCTGAGAAGAACATTTGCTTTTCATCATAGCCTAGAAAGCGTGAAGCCTCAATGCACTTAAGCCCTGTCTGCAGGCAGTGCAGGTAAGTTGGAGAGTGATAATCCATCAGCCGTGAAAGCAGGGCATTTGCTGCCTGTTTCTTTCCGGGCTCAAGCTGTTCCATCATTTGAAGCATGTCGTCTTCAAGCGCCATGAAATAGGATATTTATTGCAGGTATTTAAGGGTTTGTTTTGAATACAATCATAAAAAGCTGCCTTGTTTCCTGTATTCAGGCAGCAGCTCATAGCGCCTTGTTTCAAAGTCTATGTCCCATGTCTTTAAGAACTCCTCAAACCGTTCGGAATTCTCAAGAGGCACTATTACAATCGCTCTTGAAACGCGGGTAGATTTGGTTTCTTCGGAAACTGCCTTAAGCCCGCGGGAGAACTGCACCCTTTGGACAGGGCTCAATGAAGTCAGGGCATATTTGTAAAGCTTGCACGGCGCAATGCCATACGCTTCCCTCAAAAACGCGCCCCTTGAAACGCTGAATCCGCTTGTAATGACTGACAGCCAAACCTCTGAATAAATCTCTTTCAGGGTAAACACAGTAAAATCCGCCTTAAGCCCCTGCAGATTTTTCAATATTTCCTTCTCTATTTCGTTAATTAAGCTTTCGTCTTTCCTGCAAACAAGAAGCGCAACATCCATGTCTTTCGGCTTTGATTTCCCTTTTACAAAAGAGCCGAAAAAGATTATGTCCTCCAAGAGTTCATACTTTTTCAATAATGGCCTTAAGCTTTGGCTCCAGCTTTTCAGTTTTTCCAACATCTCTGATTGCATTTTTTAACCCCTCGCAGCTTTCCTTGCCAGAAGGCTTGAGATATGTGTCTGTATATGTCTTGAACACCTTGTCAACGATAAGATAAACAGCAGGCAAATGCCTTTGCAGTATGCGAAACCTTTCTGAATGGTCCTCAGGCAGCTTCAGGCTTTTGGAGGCAATTAAGTAATCGCATATGGAAAACAGCGCCTTTGAAAAAAGGATAAGCGCATTCTTATAGCGCCCAGAGTTATATTCACTTTCTCCGCCGCCCAATTCTTCAATAATGCTTTCCCTTAATACTTCAATTGTATTCATGCTGTTATAAAGGAGCATTAGGTATTTAAATGTTTGTTTTTTGTTAACAAAAGAGGGCAATAAATGCATTATCTGTTATTAAAAAACAGGATAGTTGTTTTTTAGTAACAATAAATATAAAATAATAGCCTAATTGTTATTAAAAAACAACAAAGAAATCAATAATCCATTATTTTTTTCTTCAGCTCTTCCAGAAAAAGCCCCCACTGCGGTCTTTGCGTTCTCGGCAGG